>JAEYUL010000194.1 GCA_023432565.1 Actinomycetes bacterium
CGCTCGCGGAGCGCGACGCGGCCCAGCGCGCACGGCGCGCGGCCGCGTCCTGCTGCAGGGCGACGCGCGCCTGCTCGTCGAGGTCACGTGCCGCAGCGAGGCTCGCGTCCACGACCGCGGCGGCGAGCCGCTCCGGGGTGGCCCGCGAGGCCCACCCCGCGGTCACGAGCACGCGCGTGGGGGTCCCGAGGCGGTCGAGCACCACGGCGGCGAGCTCGTCGTCGTCCCAGCCCGTCGTCTCCTGGGACAGCCCTTCGCGCACGCGGGCCGCGGTGTCGAGCACGTCGTCAGAGCTCGTCTGCCGCCACGCGTCGCCTCCGTCGCCGGTGCGCGTCGCCTCGTTCTCGTGGGACATGTGCGGCCTCCCTGTCTGGCACGTGGTGCCTCGTCGTGCCGGTCGTGGTGCGTGCTGTCTGTCGTGCGTGCCTGGCGTGGCGCGGGCGACCGGTGCGCGGCTCCGGATGGTGCGCGCACCCGGCGGCGTCGGAAACGGACACTAGAGGGCGATCCGGACGTGCGCAGTCGAGTCTCGCCGACGTGTGGACGGTGCGGGGGCCCGAGGCGCGGGCACGCGGCGGGATCTCTCGATGTGAAGAGATCCACATCTCTCGATGTGAAGAGAACTTCGCCGGGCGGCTAGCATCAGGCCGGAGCACACGGCCGCACCGGGGCCGCCGACGCGCGGCCGACGAGAGGAACTGGGACCACAGTGGACCTGTTCGAGTACCAGGCACGGGACATCTTCGAGAAGCACGGCGTACCGGTGCTGGGCGGCGTGGTCGCCACCACCCCGGACGAGGCACGCGCCGCGGCACAGACCCTGCTGGGTGACGCTCCCGGCGTCGTCGTGGTGAAGGCCCAGGTCAAGACAGGCGGCCGCGGCAAGGCGGGCGGCGTCAAGCTCGCGCGCTCGGCCGACGAGGCCGCGGAGCACGCGGCGGCGATCCTCGGGATGGACATCAAGGGGCACACCGTGCACCGCGTGATGGTCGCCGCGGGCGCGAAGATCGCGAGCGAGTTCTACTTCTCGCTCCTGCTGGACCGGGCCGAGCGCCGCTACCTGGCGATGTGCTCGGTCGAGGGCGGCATGGAGATCGAGCAGCTCGCGGTCGAGCGCCCCGAGGCGCTCGCCAAGGTCGCGGTCGACCCGCGCGTGGGGATCGACCAGGCGAAGGCCGACGAGATCGTCGCCGCCGCCGGGTTCGACGCCGAGGTCGCCGGGAAGGTGGCCGACGTCCTGCGCAAGCTGTGGGTCGTGTACCGCGACGAGGACGCGACGCTCGTGGAGGTCAACCCGCTGGTCCTGACCGAGGACGGCGACGTCGTGGCGCTCGACGGGAAGGTCTCGCTGGACGCGAACGCCGACTTCCGGCACCCCGAGCACGCCGACCTCGAGGACGCCGCCGCGACCGACCCGCTCGAGGCCCGCGCCAAGGAGAAGGACCTCAACTACGTCAAGCTCGACGGCGAGGTCGGCATCATCGGCAACGGTGCCGGGCTCGTGATGAGCACGCTCGACGTCGTCGCGTACGCCGGCGAGAAGCACGGCGGGGTCAAGCCGGCCAACTTCCTGGACATCGGCGGCGGTGCGTCGGCCGAGGTCATGGCGGCCGGGCTCGACATCATCCTGACCGACCCGCAGGTCAAGTCGGTGTTCGTCAACGTGTTCGGTGGCATCACCGCGTGCGACGCGGTCGCCAACGGCATCGTCGCGGCGCTCGAGATCCTCGGGGACGAGGCGAGCAAGCCGCTGGTCGTGCGCCTGGACGGCAACAACGTCGTCGAGGGCCGCCGGATCCTCGCCGACGCGAACCACCCCCTGGTCACGCTCGCCGAGACGATGGACGGCGGAGCGGACAAGGCCGCCGAGCTCGCGAACGCCTGAGACGACGAGAGAGAGCAACTGACATGGCGATCTTCCTCACCGAGGCCTCCAAGGTCATCGTCCAGGGCATGACCGGCGCCGAGGGCACCAAGCACACGACGCGCATGCTCGCGTCGGGCACGAACGTCGTCGGCGGCGTGAACCCGCGCAAGGCCGGCACGAGCGTGACGTTCCCGCAGGGCGAGGGCACCGTCGACGTGCCCGTCTTCGGCTCCGTCGCGGACGCGGTCGCGGCGACGGGCGCCGACGTCTCGGTCATCTTCGTGCCGCCGGCCCACACCAAGGGCGCGGTCGTCGAGGCGGTCGACGCGGGCGTCCCGCTCGTCGTCATCATCACCGAGGGCGTGCCCGTCGCGGACACCGCCGAGTTCTTCGCCTACGCGCAGGACAAGGGCGTGCGCCTGATCGGCCCGAACTGCCCCGGCCTGATCAGCCCCGGCAAGTCCAACGTGGGCATCATCCCCGCGGACATCACGGGTCCGGGCCGCGTGGGCCTGGTCTCGAAGTCGGGCACGCTGACGTACCAGATGATGTACGAGCTGCGGGACTTCGGGTTCTCGTCCGCGGTCGGCATCGGCGGTGACCCGATCATCGGCACCACGCACATCGACGCGCTCGCGGCGTTCGAGGCGGACCCGGAGACGGACGTCATCGTGATGATCGGCGAGATCGGCGGGGACGCCGAGGAGCGTGCGGCCGAGTTCATCAAGGCACACGTGACCAAGCCGGTCGTCGGCTACGTCGCCGGCTTCACCGCCCCCGAGGGCAAGACGATGGGGCACGCAGGCGCGATCGTCTCGGGCTCGTCCGGCACCGCGCAGGCCAAGAAGGAGGCCCTCGAGGCCGCGGGCGTCAAGGTCGGCAAGACGCCGTCCGAGACCGCCGCGCTCGCGCGCGAGCTGCTCTCCGCCTGAGCACCAGCACCACGAACGCGCCGTCCGGGTCGCCCGGGCGGCGCGTTCGTCGTCCGGCGCGGCGGGCGGCACCGAGGGCGGCACCGAGCCGGCCCGGGCGGTCCGTGGGACAGCGTGCGCCGTCGGATGTCGGGACGCGCCGGGTGGCGTGCCACGTTCGGCACGGCCCTGCGGCGACGATGGGCCGGTGAGTGTCCTGACCGGTGAGCGCGACCGCACCCAGCCGCGCCCTGCCGCGCCCCCACGGCGCAACGGCCGGTCGTCCGCGTTCTTCGTCAGCGCGCTCGACGGCTCGCCTCGCTGGGTCGCGGGGGCCCTCGCGGCGCTGCAGGGCGCGCTGCTGTCCTTCCTCGTCGTCGTCCTCCCGGCGCTCGCCGCCTACGTGGCGACGTCGGCGGACCCGGCGAACGAAGGCGTCGAGTGGTTCCGCTCGGTCGTCGTCGGCACGAGCCTGTGGGTCGCGGGTCACGGCGTACCGCCCGCCGTCGCGGGGGTGTCGGTCACGCTCGTCCCGCTCGGGGTGACGCTGCTCGCGCTGTTCACCTCCTGGGCGTCGGCCCGGCGGTCGGGCGTGTGCGAGCGTTCGGCGTTCGTGTCCGGGACGGTGACGTACGCGCTCGTCGTCGCCGTCCTCGGTGGCCTCGTCGGCGGTCCGGTCGCCGGGCTGCGCGGGTTCGTCGGAGGTGCGCTCGTCGGCGCAGCGGGGATCGCGGCGGGGCTGCTCGCGCGTCCCGAGGCCCCGAGGTGGCGTGAGGTCACGCGGCCCGTGCACGGACGGCTGCCCGTGGTCGTCGCGACCGCCGTGGAGGCGGCCACGATCGCGGTCGCCTCGCTGCTGGCGGTCGCCTCGGTCGTCGTCCTGGGCTGGGTGCTCGAGGGTCGCACGACGATCGTCGCGATCGCCGACGGGCTGGGCGTCGACCTGCTCGGCGGCGCCGTGCTCGCCTTGGCCGAGCTCGCGTTTGCCCCGGTGCTCGTCGTGTGGGCGGTGGCGTGGATCGCCGGGCCGGGCTTCACGGTGGGCGAGGGCTCACACTTCGCGGTCGACGCGATGACCGGCGGCACGTTGCCGGCGGTCCCGATGCTCGGCGCGCTGCCGGGCGGGGACCTGACGGGAGGACCTGCCGAGCTCGCGCCGCTGCTCGTGGTCGCGTGCGGCGCGGTCGCCGGCTGGTACGTCCACCGCGCGCTGCGCGTGCGCGACGGCCTGCGCGCGTGGAGCGCGACCGCGGCGTGCCTCGGCACGGCCCTGGGTGCCGGTGCGCTCACGGCGCTGGTGGTGCTGCCCGCCTCCGGGGCGATCGGTCCGGGTCGCATGGCCGCGCTCGGCGCTCCCGCGCTCGCCGTCGGCGGCTACGTCGCGCTCGAGGTGCTCGTGGGCGCGCTCCTCGTCGTGGTCCCGTGCGACCGTGTCCTGCGCAGCGCGACCGCTGCGGCGGTCCGGGCGGGCTGGCGCCGTCTGCGCCGGGCCTAGCGCCTCGTCTCGAACCGCTTCATCCATTCGTCCATGGAGTCCTCGAACTGCGCCTCGCACTCCTGGCGGGCGGTGATGGTGAGGGCGCCCGCCAGGCAGTCCTGGCGCTCCAGGTACACCGGCCACATCATCGACATCGCGGCGGACACGACGAGCCAGAACGCGCTGAGCCCCACCCCGCCGACGAGCATCCCTGTCAGGGCGCCACGCACGTGCGCCCGGACCGCCTGGACGAGCGCGCGCACGCCCACGACGAGGGCGAGGACCGTGAAGACCAGACCGGCGGCCTGCCACGGCACCGGGAACGAGCTCGTGAGCACGGCGGCGAGCATGAGCGCGGCGAACGTCCTGGTGCTGCGGACGATCGTCGCGACCTTCGCAGGGTCGGGGGGCGGGGGGTCGTGCGGCGGGGGAGCAGCAGGCCGGTGCGCGGGCGGGATCCCCCAGCCCGCTTCGGGACCCGGGCGGTGGCCCGGACCCGACTCGGGGGTCTCGGGCGCCGCGCTGGGGGACGGCCGGTCGTCCGGCGGCGCGTACGGGTTGCTCACGGACCCATTCTCGCCCAGCCGCAGCTGACCCGCCGCCGCCGACCCGGTGCTCGCTCGCGGGAGGAGCAGGTCAGGCCGGAGCGGGTGCTGGGTGGGTGGTGTGGCGAGCATGGGAGCAGGCCAGGTCGCGGGCTAGACTTGCCGCGGCCGTGACTGGCGAAGGTGGGACCGACCACCGGGGAGCGGCTGAAGTCCCCCTGCAGCGCACCGCCCGCCTGGGTGCCTGGGTCCCCTTCCACGTCGACCCAGGAGCGTGCCGTGAGCGCTGTCCCTCTCGTCCCCACCGCCCCGCTGGACCCCGGCTCCGACGAGACGCGTCGCCCCGTGCGTCGCGCTCTCGTCTCGGTCTACGACAAGACCGGCCTCGTCGAGCTCGCGACCGCCCTGCACGCGGCCGGTGTCGAGCTCGTCTCGACCGGCTCGACCGCGGCGACGATCGCAGCGGCCGGCGTGCCGGTCACGAAGGTCGAGGACCTCACCGGGTTCCCCGAGTGCCTCGACGGTCGCGTCAAGACGCTGCACCCGCGCGTGCACGCGGGGATCCTCGCGGACACGCGTCGTCCGGAGCACCTGGCGCAGCTCGACGAGCTCGGCATCGCTGCGTTCGAGCTCGTCGTCGTGAACCTCTACCCGTTCACGCAGACGGTCGCCTCGGGCGCGGCGCCCGACGAGTGCGTCGAGCAGATCGACATCGGCGGCCCGTCGATGGTCCGGGCCGCGGCGAAGAACCACCCGAGCGTCGCGGTCGTCGTCGACCCCGCGCGCTACGAGCAGGTCGGGCAGGCCGCCGCGGGCGGCGGCTTCACGCTCCCGCAGCGCCGGCTGCTGGCGGCCGAGGCGTTCGCGCACACAGCGGCGTACGACATCGCGGTGTCCGGCTGGTTCGCGAACGCGTACGCGCCGGACGACGAGGCGTCCGCCTCGGGCTTCGGCGCGGTAGCGGGTGCCCAGTGGACCCGGGGCGAGGTGCTGCGGTACGGCGAGAACCCGCACCAGTCGGCCGCGCTGTACCTCTCGGACGCCGGTCGCGCCGGGCAGGGCCTCGCCGGGGCGAGGCAGCTGCACGGCAAGGCGATGAGCTACAACAACTACGTCGACGCGGATGCTGCGTGGCGCGCCGCCCACGACCACGGCGACGCCCCGACGGTCGCGATCATCAAGCACGCCAACCCGTGCGGCATCGCGGTGGGCGGCGACGTCGCCGACGCGCACGCCAAGGCGCACGCGTGCGACCCGGTCTCGGCGTTCGGCGGCGTGATCGCGACGAACCAGCGGGTCACGCTCGCGGCGGCGGAGCAGATCGCGCCGGTGTTCACCGAGGTCGTGGTGGCGCCCGGGTTCGACGACGACGCGCTCGCGGTCCTCACCCAGAAGAAGAACATCCGCCTGCTCGTCGTCGACGCGCCGCAGGCGCCGGTCGTCGAGGTGCGGGCGATCTCCGGCGGGGTGCTGCTGCAGCACGTCGACCGCATCGACGCGCCGGGCGACGACCCGTCGACGTGGACGCTCGCCACCGGCGAGGCCGCAGACGACGCGACGCTCGCGGACCTCGCGTTCGCGTGGCGTGCGGTGCGCGCGGTGAAGTCGAACGCGATCCTGCTGGCGCACGACGGGGCGTCCGTCGGGGTCGGGATGGGCCAGGTCAACCGCGTGGACTCCTGCCGGCTCGCGGTGGAGCGCGCCAACGCCGGCGGGGCGCAGCGCGCCCGCGGCGCGGTCGCGGCGTCCGACGCGTTCTTCCCGTTCGCCGACGGCCTGCAGGTGCTCCTCGACGCGGGCGTGCGCGCCGTCGTCCAGCCGGGTGGGTCCGTGCGCGACGAGGAGGTCGTCGCGGCCGCGCGTGCCGCCGGGGTGACGCTGTACCTGACGGGCACGCGGCACTTCGCGCACTGACGTACCCGTGCCCCGTCGGGCCCCGTGCGGCACGGGGCCCGACGGCGTCTACGGGCGCAGCGGCTTCGCCGGGTCGGCCGCGTGCGCGCGGGGCAGCACCGGAAGGTCGGGAGCGGTGAAGAGCCGTCGGGCGGCACCCACGTCGCGCGGCCGGTCGACCGTGAGCACCGCGTCGAGCGTGTCCGTGCCCCGCCGGTACCAGAGCGCGGTCCAGCCCTCGCCTGAGCCTGGCTCGCCGCGCAGCACCACGTCGCAGTCCGGCCGCGGCTGGCCGAAGAGCGTCAGCTCGCGGCCGAGCTGCGTCGAGAAGACGTAGGGCGCCCGGTCGGTGCGCGCGGCGGTCGCCCCGGGAGACAGGAGGTCGGCGACGAGCTCCGCCGGGTCCCGCAGCGCGCCGTCCCAGTGGCCCCCGGGCACCCAGCCGTGGCGGCGCGAGCGGCGCAGCGTCACGTCGCCCACCGCGCGCACGTGCCGGGGCGCGCCGAGCACGGCGAACCCCTCGTCCACCCGCAACGCGCCGTCGGCCTCGCGCGGCACCGCCCCGCCCAGCCACGCCGTCGCGGGCCGGGCCCCGACGGCGGCCAGCACGACGTCCGCGGGCAGCGCGGTCCCGTCGACGAGCCGGACCCCGGTCGGCGTCACCTCGGCCACCTGACGGCCGGTGAGCAGCCGCACGTCGTGCTCGTCGTACCAGGGTGCGGTGAGCGCGCCCACCCGCGGCCCGAGCGCCGTCGCGAGCGGCGCCCTCGCCGCCTCGACGACCGTGACCCGGACGCCCGCGTGCGCGGCGACCCCCGCCACCTCGGCCCCGATCCAGCCGGCGCCGACGACGACGAGCCGGTCACCGGGACGCAGCGAGCCCCGCAGGTGCTCGGCGTCGGCGGCGGTGTGCAGCGTGCGCGCCCCGCTCCACGTGGCCGGCAGCGTGGCGTGCGCGCCCGTCGCGACCACGACCACGTCGGCCGTCACGTCACCGTCGGCGGTGCGCACGTGGACGCGGTCGGCCTCGACGAGCATCCCGTGCGCGGGCTGCGTGAGGTGCACCTCGTCGGCGAGCGCCGTGATGTCGGTGCCCACCTCGTCGGCGAGCCACGCGGGTTGCACGCGGTCGAGCAGGTGCTTGGACAGCGGGGGCCGGTCGTACGGCGGGACGCCCTCGGCGCCGAGGACGACGACCCGCCCGGCGAACCCGCTCTCGCGCAGGGCCGCGACGGTCTGGGTCGCCGCCAGTCCGGCCCCGACGACGACCACGGACTCCGGAGTGGTCGTCGGCAGCGGGCCGGAGGGCGTGGCGTTCACGCGGCAACGGTAGTCTCAGGTCGGGAGGCGTGATGGTTCACGAACGCGTGCGCGGGCACGAGCACCGGGACGCGGCGCGGCGCTCCGAGCAGGGCCAGACGCCGCCGGACAAGTCGACCCCGCGTGCACCTGAGCGCGTCGGGTCGCCCGCCGGACCCGCCGCGGACCCGGCCGTCCCCCCTGCCGAGCGCCCGCTGGACCCGCGGGCCATCGCTCGCGCCTCGCTCGAGGTCTCGCGCAACGTGTCGTTGTGGTGGACGTGCGGCGGGGTGCTGGTCGCGTGCGTCGTCGGCCTCGTCGCCGGGACGGCGGCGGGCGCGTGGACCATGTCCGTGCTGCTCGCGGTCTCGGCCGCGGTGCGTGCGGTGCGGCCCGAGCCGGCCCCGGTCGCCCTCGCGGTGCGGTCGCGCGCGCTCGACGTCACGATCCTGTCGTTCCTCGCGGTCGCGATCGCGGTGCTGGCGGCCCTGCTGCCGTCGCCCGTGGCCTGAGCGGCTCGGGCCCGGACGCACGCAGGGGCCCGGGACTGCCGTCCCGGACCCCTGCGGCGCACCGGAGGTGGTCAGCGCTGCTGACCCTCCACGACGACGACGTCCTCCTGCGTGACGTACACGTCGTCCTCCTCGAGCAGGTTGTCCTCCTCGACGGGCTCGGCGGCGAACGCGCGGTACACGATGCCGGCGAGCGCGGCACCGAGCACGGGTGCCACGACGAACACCCACAGCTGCTTCCAGGCCCAGCCGTCGGAGAAGATCGCGGCGGCGAACGAGCGAGCCGGGTTGAGCGAGCCGTTCGTCGCGGGGATGGTCACGAGCAGCAGGACGGCCAGCGCCACGCCGATCGCGACGGGGGCCAGGCCGGCGGGCGCGCGGCGGTCGGTCGCGCCGAGGATGACCCCGACGAACACACCGGTGGCGACGAGCTCGAGGACGAGAGCGGCGAACAGCGTGAACTCGGCCGTGCTGGCACCGCCGGTGCCGGTCTGGACGAGCGTGTTGAGGGGCGAGTGCTCGCCGTAGCCGTTGGCCACTCCGGAGAACAGCTCGCGCACGCCCGAGCGGCCCAGCGCCTCGGGCAGGGTCGACGGCACCGCGATGAAGATGACCGCGGCGCCGAGCGCGCCGCCGACGAGCTGGGCGAGCCAGTAGGGGAGCACGTCCCGCCAGGACGTGCGGCCGGCGAGCGCCGCGCCGATCGTCACGGCGGGGTTGAAGTGACCGCCGGAGACGTGGCCGACCGCCGCGGCGGCCGCGAGGACCGCCAGGCCGAAGCCGAGCGCGACACCGAGCGCGCCGCCGCCGATCGAGCCGAGGCTGGCGTACATGGCCACGCCGAGGCCGACGAGCACGAGCACGAACGTGCCGAACACCTCCGCGCCGAGGCGTGCCGCCAGGCTCGGGCCCTCGGTGACCACGGTGCCGGCGGGGATGACGTACGCGTCGTAGTCGACGTCGTCGTCGGCGGCCTGCGGGGCCGCCTCGGCCGCGGGTGCCGTGGGGGCCGCGGCGCTCGGCGTCGCCGCCGCAGGTGCCGGGGTCGTGGGGGGCTCCGTGGCCTGCGGTGTCGCCTCGGCTGCGCTCGGGGCGGCGGGAGCCGGCGTGCGCTCGGCGCCCTGCGGGTCCGGCGTGCCGGCGGTGTTGTCCTGGGACATGGCGGTCCTGTCGGTAGGTGGGAGTGGTTCGCCCGCCACTATGGCAGCCCCAGCCGTGCGCCGCGGCTGGGGGCGGGCACCAAAATCGGTGACGGTGGCCGTCGCACGTGACCAGGCTCCCGCCGGATCCACCGGAGAAGTCTCTCGATGTCGAGTAATCTTGCCTGCGGCCCCGTCCCCAGCAAGGAGTTCCGCATGGCGAAGATCAAGGTTGTCGGCCCGGTCGTCGAGCTCGACGGCGACGAGATGACGCGCATCATCTGGCAGTTCATCAAGGACCGCCTCATCCACCCGTACCTCGACATCGACCTGCGGTACTTCGACCTGTCGATCCAGAACCGCGACGCCACCGACGACCAGGTCACGATCGACGCGGCGTACGCCATCAAGGAGCACGGCGTCGGCGTCAAGTGCGCGACGATCACGCCGGACGAGGCACGCGTCGAGGAGTTCGGCCTGAAGAAGATGTGGGTCTCGCCGAACGGCACGATCCGCAACATCCTCGGTGGCGTCGTCTTCCGCGAGCCGATCATCATCTCGAACATCCCGCGGCTGGTCCCGGGCTGGAACAAGCCGATCATCATCGGCCGTCACGCCCACGGCGACCAGTACAAGTCGACGAACTTCAAGGTGCCCGGCGCCGGGAGGATCACGATGACGTTCGAGCCGGCGGACGGCTCCGAGCCGCAGAAGTTCGAGGTCGTGACGATGCCCGAGCACGGGGGCGTCGCGATGGGCATGTACAACTTCAACGACTCGATCCGCGACTTCGCGCGCGCGTCGTTCGCGTACGGGCTGCAGCGCGGGTACCCGGTCTACCTGTCGACGAAGAACACGATCCTCAAGGCGTACGACGGCGCGTTCAAGGACATCTTCGCCGAGGTCTTCGAGGCCGAGTTCAAGGAGAAGTTCGACGCCGCCGGGCTCACCTACGAGCACCGCCTCATCGACGACATGGTCGCCGCCGCGATGAAGTGGGAGGGCGGCTACGTCTGGGCGTGCAAGAACTACGACGGCGACGTGCAGTCCGACACGGTCGCGCAGGGCTTCGGCTCGCTCGGCCTCATGACGTCGGTCCTCATGACCCCGGACGGCAAGACCGTCGAGGCCGAGGCCGCGCACGGCACGGTCACGCGCCACTACCGCCAGCACCAGGCGGGCAAGCCGACCTCGACCAACCCGATCGCGTCGATCTTCGCGTGGACCGGAGGCCTGAAGCACCGCGGCAAGCTCGACGACACGCCGGCGGTCACCCAGTTCGCGGAGACGCTCGAGGACGTCGTCGTCACGACGGTCGAGAGCGGCAAGATGACGAAGGACCTCGCGCTGCTGATCGGGCCCGAGCAGCCGTGGCTCACCACGGAGGAGTTCCTGGCGGCGCTCGACGAGAACCTCGCGGCGCGCCTGGCCTGACCCGTCGCACGACGCTCGAAGGGCGCTCTCCCCGGCCGGGGAGGGCGCCCTTCGTCGTCCCGGAGGGAGCGGCGGGCGGTTGCGCGCGGTTTGGGCCGGTTGGTCACGGGACGGGAACAACCTTCGCAAACTGTTGCTGCAAATTGCCGTAAGCCAGTACGTTGCCACCAGTCCGTCGACACCGCCGTCGTCGGAGCCCCGCAGGCGTGCGACGCAGCGCGCGCCGCGCGGGGCAGCACCCCGCATGCCCGCGCCCCACGCGCGGAGACGAAGGAGTCGTCGCATGTCCGTCGCCCCCGCGCGAGCACGTCGCCCGCTGTCGGCGCTGACCGCCTCTGTCCTGGCCCTCGCCGGCGCGTTCGTCGTCCAGCAGACGGCCTCCGCCGCCGACGAGACGCCGTACACGCTCGTCGGGGACCTGCAGTCCGAGATCGGCTGCCCGGCCGACTGGGAGCCCACCTGCACCGCAGGGGACCTCACCCCGGTCGAGGGCCGCCCAGGGCACTACGCCACGACCGTGACGCTGCCGCGGGGCAGCTACGAGTTCAAGGTCGTCGCCGACCACTCGTGGGACACGGCGTACGGCTTCGCGGGCTCCGACGACGCGGGAGCGCCGAACATCCCGCTGGTCCTGGCCGGGAGCACACGCCTGCTCGTCGACCTGGACCTGGCGACCGGCCGCACGACCCTGACGCCTGCGGACCTGCAGGCCGAGTCCGAGCACGACGCGGCGCCCGTCGCGCCCGTGCGCCAGCCCGGCGCCGGTCAGCAGTTCTACTTCGTCATGACGGACCGGTTCGCCAACGGCGACCCGACCAACGACCGCGGCGGCCTGACCGGCGACCGGCTCACCACGGGCTTCGACCCCACGGACAAGGGCTTCTACCAGGGCGGCGACATCGCGGGTCTGCGCGACCGGCTCGACTACGTCGAGGGCCTCGGCACGACCGCGATCTGGCTGACACCGTCCTTCACGAACAAGTACGTCCAGGGCGCCGGGACCGACGACGTCTCGGCCGGCTACCACGGCTACTGGGTCACGGACTTCACCTCGATCGACCCGCACTACGGCTCGAAGGCCGAGCTCGCCGCGCTCATCGACGACGCGCACGACCGCGGGATCGACGTCTACTTCGACATCATCGCGAACCACACGGCGGACGTGATCCAGTACGCGCAGCCGCCGGCGGCAGGTTCCGACCCCTACCCGTACGTGTCGCAGGCCGACGAGCCGTACACCGACGCCGACGGCGAGCCGTTCGTGCTGTCCGACGTCGTGGGCCGCACGTTCCCCGAGCTCGACCCCGCCACGTCGTTCCCGTACACCCCGGTCGTCGACCCGGCCGAGGCGGACGTCAAGGTGCCCGCGTGGCTCAACGACCCGACGCTGTACCACAACCGCGGCAGCTCGACCTACGCGGGGGAGTCCTCGACGCTCGGTGACTTCGGCGCGCTCGACGACCTCATGACCGAGAACCCGGTCGTCGTCGACGGCATGGCGCAGATCTTCTCCGACTGGGTCGACTTCGGGATCGACGGCTTCCGGATCGACACGGTCAAGCACGTGAACATGGAGTTCTGGCAGTCCTGGACGCAGCAGGTCATGGACCACGCGCGGGCCACCGGCAAGGACGACTTCTTCATGTTCGGCGAGGTGTACGACGCCGACGCGACCAGGACGAGCCCGTACGTGCGCGACACGGACATGAGCTCGGTGCTCGACTTCGCGTTCCAGTCCGCGGCGTCGGGCTACGCGGGCGGTGGCTCGGCGAAGAGCCTGTCGGGCCTGTTCGCGTCCGACGACCACTACACGACGCCCGACTCCAGCGCGTACGCGCTGCCGACGTTCCTCGGCAACCACGACATGGGCCGCATCGGCTACTTCTTGCGCGGCAAGGACGCCGCCGAGCAACGCGACGTGCTCGCGCACCAGCTCATGTTCCTCACGCGCGGTCAGCCGGTCGTCTACTACGGCGACGAGCAGGGCTTCGTCGGCACCGGCGGGGACAAGGACGCGCGCCAGTCGCTGTTCGGCACGCAGGTCGACTCGTACGCCGAGCAGCCGTTGATCGACGGCTCGAACCTCGGCACCGGCGACCACTACGGCACCGACGGGACGCTGTACGATGCGATCGCCGAGCTCGGTGCGCTGCGCGCAGGCCACCCCGCCCTGGTCGACGGCGCGCAGGTCGAGCAGTTCGTCGCCGACGGCACGGGCGTGTACGCGTTCTCGCGCGTCGACCGCGACGAGCGCGTCGAGTACCTGGTCGCGGTGAACAACGCGACGACGACGAGGACCGCGACGTTCTCGCCGCTGAGCCCCGACGCGACGTTCGAGGCGCTGTACGGCGCGACCGGCTCCGTCGTCGCGGACGGCGACGTCGAGCTCACGGTCCCGGCCCTGTCGGCAGTCGTGTACCGCGCGACGAGCCCGCTGCCGGAGCGCGCGAGTGCCGTCGACGCGACCTTCGTCGGCACGCCGGGCCGGCCGGTCACGGCGCTCCAGGAGCTGGCGGTCACGCTCGACGAGGAGGCCTACGCCGAGACGACGTTCGACTACCGCGTCGCGGGCGACGACGAGTGGACGACGCTCGGCACGTCCGACACGGGCCGTCCGCGCGTGTTCCACACGACCGCAGGGCTGGCGGCGGGTGCGCTCGTCGAGTACCGCGCGGTCGTGCGCGACGCGAGCGGCAACGTCTCGGTCGCCACGGCGCACGCGACCGTCGGCGAGGGTTACGGGCCGGGCACACCCGTCGTCGCCGACGCCGAGAGCATCGTGACGATCCCGGGCGGGCACAACTCCGAGATGGGCTGCAGCGCCGACTGGCAGCCGACCTGCACCGCGGCCCAGCTCACGCTGCAGGCCGACGGCCGGTGGTCGGGCACGTTCACGCTGCCCGCGGGCACCTACCAGTACAAGGCCGCGGTCGGCGCGGCGCACTACGAGCAGCAGGGCGCCGAGAACGGGGCCTGGCACCAGAACTACGGCGAGGACGGGGTCAAGAACTCCCCGGCGGGGAACATCACCTACACGGTGACCGACCCCGACCGTCCGGTGACGTTCTGGTACGACCCGTCGACGCACCGCGTCACGAACGACGCCGCGGGTGCCGTGTACACGGTCGCGGGCAGCTTCCAGACCGAGCTCGGCTGCGCCGCGGACTGGAGCAGCACGTGCCTGACCGGCCTGCTCGCCGACGGCGACGGCGACGGCGTGTGGACCTACACGACGTCCGCGATCCCCGCCGGCAGCTACGAGGCGAAGGCCGTCCAGGGCTTCGACTGGGACACGAGCTACGGGACCGCCGCGGGCGGCAACGTCGCGTTCTCGGTGACGTCCGAGACTCCGACGGCCACGTTCAGCCTCGACACCGCGACGGGTGTGCTCACGATCGCCGCCGGGCTGCCGGAGGAGCCCGGAGGTGATCTTCTGGTCACGGTCCCGGGCAGCCACAACTCCGAGATGGGCTGCGCGGGCGACTGGGCGCCGGACTGCACCCAGGCGGTCCTGACGTTGCGGCCGGGTGGGGTCTACGCCGGTACGTTCACGATCCCGGCCGGTGACTACGAGTACAAGGTCGCGATCGGCGGGTCCTGGAGCGAGAACTACGGCGTGGGCGGGGTGCGCGACGGGGCGAACGCCGCCTACTCGCTGGCCGAGCCGACCGACGTCACGTTCGTGTACCACCCCGGATCGCACCTGTTCACCTCGAGCGCCGAGGGACCGCTGTACACGCTCGCGGGCGACTTCCAGTCCGAGCTCGGCTGCCCGGGCGACTGGCAGCCGGACTGCCTCGCGGCACTGCTGCAGGACGGCGACGGCGACGGGACGTACGAGTTCGTCACGTCGAGCCTGCCGACCGGCTCGTACCAGGTGAAGGTCACCCAGGACCTGTCCTGGGACCTCAGCTGGGGCGCGGGCGGGGTCCCGGGGGGTGACAACATCGAGTTCTCGGCGACCGAGGGCAAGCAGGTGCTGTTCTCGTTCGACTCCACGACGAAGGTGCTCACCGTGACCGTTCAGGACCCACCGCTGCCCGGCACGGGACAGGCACGCGCGCACTGGGTCACGGCCGACACGCTCGCGTGGCCACGTGACCTCCTCGACGTCGACCCGGCCGACCTCACGTTCACGCTGCACCACTCGCGCACGGGTGGGCTCGAGCTCACCGACGGTGAGGTCACCGGCGGCGACGCGCTGCCCCTGACCTACGACCCGGCGGGCCTCGGCGCCGACGTGACCGCCCGGTTCCCCGCGCTCGCCGGGTACGCCGCGCTGCACGTGGACCCCGCCGACGCGGCCGAGCTGCTGCGCGGGGAGCTGCGCGTGCTCGCGGCGGCCGACGAGGGTCCCGCGGCGTTCACGGGGGTGCAGACCCCGGGCGTCGTCGACGACCTGTACGCCGACGCGGCCGCGGACGCCGACCTCGGCATCACGTGGGACGGCGACGTGCCGTCGTTCGCACTGTGGGCCCCCACCGCACAGGACGTCGACCTCCTGCTCTGGACCGGTGCGAGCAGCGAGGCGCCGCAGCGGGTCCCAGGCACGCGCGGGGCCGACGGCGTGTGGCGCGTGACCGGTGAGGCGGGCTGGACGGGTGCGGCCTACCGGTACGCGGTGACGGTGTACGCGCCGTCGGCGCGCCAGGTCGTCGAGAACGCCGTGACGGACCCGTACTCGGTCGCGCTGACGACGAACTCCACGCACTCGGTCGTCGTCGACCTGGCGGACCCGGGCACGCGGCCGGCGATCTGGACCGACACCCCCGCACCCCGCGTCGAGAACGCCGTGGACCGGGCGATCTACGAGCTGCACGTGCGCGACTTCTCGATCGCCGACGAGACGGTGCCCGCCGCGGAGCGCGGCACGTACCTCGCGTTCGCACGGGACTCCGCCGGCACCCGGCACCTCGCCGCGCTCGCGGGCGCCGGGCTGACGACCGTGCACCTGCTGCCCACCTTCGACATCGCGACCATCGAGGAGGACCGCGCGCGGCAGGAGACGCCGGCGTGCGACCTCGCGTCGTTCGCGCCGGACTCCGACCAGCAGCAGGCGTGCGTCGCGGCGATCGCCGACGCCGACGGGTTCAACTGGGGCTACGACCCGTTCCACTACCAGGTGCCCGAGGGGTCGTACGCGCTCGACCCGGACGCACGGGTCAGCGAGTTCCGCACCATGGTCGGCGCGCTGCACGCCACCGGGCTCGAGGTCGTGCTCGACGAGGTCTACAACCACACCTCGGCAGCCGGCCAGGCGGACACCTCCGTGCTCGACAAGGTCGTGCCCGGCTACTACCACCGGCTCGACGCGGCGGGCGCCGTCGAGACGAGCACGTGCTGCTCGAACGTCGCGACCGAGCACGCGCTCGCGGGCAAGCTGATGGTCGACTCGGTGGTCCTGTGGGCCCGGCAGTACAAGGTCGACGGCTTCCGGTTCGACCTCATGGGGCACCACTCGGTGGCGAACATGCAGGCCGTGCGCGACGCGCTCGACGAGCTGACGCTCGAGAAGGACGGCGTCGACGGCTCGCGCGTCTTCCTGTACGGCGAGGGCTGGAACTTCGGCGAGGTCGCCGACGACGCGCTGTTCGAGCAGGCACGGCAGGGCAACCTCGCCGGAACGGGCATCGCGACGTTCTCCGACCGCCTGCGTGACGCCGTGCGTGGCGGAGGCCCGTTCGACGAGGACCCGCGCGTGCAGGGCTTCGGCTCGGGCCAGTACACGGACCCGAACGGCGCTGCGGTCAACGGCGACGAGGCCGAGCAGCTCGCCGCGATCCGGCACCAGGGCGACCTCGTGCGCCTCGGGCTCGCGGGCAACCTCACGGACTACGCGTTCCTCACCAGCGACGGCACCGTGCGCACGGGCCGGGAGATCGACTACAACGGGCAGCCCGCGGGCTACGCGAGCGAGCCCGACGAGATCATCACGTACGTCGACGCGCACGACAACGAGACGCTGTGGGACTCGCTCACGATGAAGCTCCCGCAGGCCACGTCGATGGACGACCGCATCCGCATGAACATGCTGTCGCTCGCGACGACCGCGCTCGCGCAGACGCCCTCGTTCTGGCACGCGGGCGCCGACCGGCTGCGCAGCAAGTCGCTCGACCGCAACAGCTACAACTCCGGCGACTGGTTCAACGCGATCGACTGGACCGGCCAGGACAACGGCTTCGGCAAGGGCCTGCCGCCGCAGGGTGACAACGGCTCGAAGTGGCCGTACATGCAGCCGCTGCTGGCCGACCCCTCGCTCAAGCCCACTGCAGACGATGTCGAGACGGCGTCCGCCGCCGCGCTCGACCTGCTGCGTCTGCGCTCCTCGACGCGGCTGCTGCGGCTCGGCTCGGCGGACGCGATCGAGACCAAGCTGACGTTCCCCAACAGCGGGCCGGACGCCACCCCCGGAGTCATCGTGATGAGCGTCGACGACACCCTCGGTGCGGACGTCGATCCTGAGCTCGACGGGGTGCTCGTCGTCTTCAACGCGGGCGACGAGGCGACGACGCAGGTGGTCACCGAGCTCGCGGGCCGCGAGTACGCGTTGTCCGCGGTGCAGGCGGCGGGCTCCGACGAGGTCGTCAAGGCCACGACGTGGGACGCCGAGACCGGGGCCGTGACCGTCCCGGCGCGCACCGTGGCGGTCCTGGTCGAGACGCAGGACGACGGCGGGCCGACCCCCACGCCCACGGCGACGGCCACGGCCACGCCGAAGCCGCACCCGACGAGCACGGCCACGCCGAAGCCACACCCGACGAGCACGGCGACGCCGAAGCCGCACCCGACGCGCACCGCCAAGCCGCGGCCGCACCCCACGCGCACCGCGAAGCCGCGGCCCCAGCCGTCCTCGAGCGCGGCGCCGAAGCCACGCCCGCGCGTGCAGCTGTCCGCAGGTGAGGTCCGGGCCGGCAGCACGGTGCGGGTGCGCGCGTCCGGTTTCGCCTCGCGGGAGACCGTCCAGGTGTGGCTGCACTCGACGCCCGTGCTGCTGCTCGGCGGCACGGCGTCGGGTGACGGCCGGGTCGACCTCACCGTCACGATCCCTGTGGCCACCGCGCTCGGTGAGCACTCGCTCGAGGTGCGGGGGCTGACCTCGGGCCTTACCGGGTCCGCGCCGGTCGTGGTCGTCGCGGCCGACGCCGAGCTCGGCAGGACGGGCTTCGACGCGGGTCTGGCCGCGCTCGCAGCGGCGACGGTGGTCGCCGGTGCCGTGACCGTCGTCGTCGCACGGCGCCGACGCGAGGGGTGAGCGACCCGGGTGCGTGAGGCGAGTGCTCGCGTATCCCGGGGTGAGGCAGGGGCACGGTCTCAGGACGGGGCCCCTGCCTGGCTGCGCGGGCCGCAGCCGTGGTCAGCCGCAGGGCGCCGTCAGCTGCAGGGCGTGTTCAGCAGCAGGGCGTCATCAGATGCAGGGCGTGGTCAGCTGCAGGGCGTGCCGTTGAGCGTGAACGACGCGGGAGCGGCCGCCGAGCCGGAGTGGATCGCGTTGAACCCGATCTGGACGTTGCCGCCCACGGGGACGGTGCCGTTCCACGGCGCGTTCCGCAGCGTCACGTCCTGCCCCGACTGCGACAGCTCGGAGCTCCACACCTGGGCGATGCTCTGCCCGGCCGGGAGCGTGAACCGCAGTGCCCAGCCGTTGATCGGCGTCGCCCCCAGGTTCGCGATCGTCACGTTGGCGGTGTAGCCGGTGTTCCACGCGTTGACGGCGAACGTCACGCGGCACCCGCCGGTCGCGCTCGGTGTCGTCGTCGGCGGTGTCGTCGGGCTCGGTGTCGTCGTCGGTGTCGGTGTCGTCGTGGGTGTCGGGGTGGGCGTCGGGGTCGTCGTCGGTGTCGGGGTGGGCGTCGCTGTCGGCGTGGGCGCCGGGCCGTCGAGGCCGAAGAAGTGGATCGCGGCGGCCGCGTCGACGGGCAGGTTGTGCGTCGTGCCCGCGAGGCTGTGCGCCTCGACCGGCGCCTGGTCACCCGCGCCGCCGTACCGGGTGCGCGTGTCGTTGCCGGACACGCTGGTCGCCGCGGGCGTCGACGAGACGCCGAGCACGTTCGTCCACTGCTCGACCGCCTCGCCGAAGTTGGCGTACGCGAGCGTGGTGTCCTGCGTGCCGTGCCACAGCTGCACGCGCGGGCGCTTGCCGGTGTAGCCGGGGTACGCGGCCCGTGCGAGGTCACCCCACTGCTGCGCGGTGCGGTTGATGCGCCCCTGCGCGCAGTCGCTGTTCCACGGCGCCTGGCTCGTCGCGCCGGGCGGGGGCGAGGACGTCGAGAAGCACGTCGCGGGCACCCCGGCGAACGCGGCCCCCGCCGCGAACAGGTCGGGGTACGTCGCCAGCATCACCTGGGTCGTCATGGCGCCCGACGAGGTCCCGGTCACGAACACGCGTGAGGAGTCGGTCGAGTACGTGCGCTGCACGTAGCGGACCATGTTCGCGATGCTCGTCGGGTCGCTCCCGCCGTCGTGGCGCAGCGCCTGCGCGGACGACACGTCGAAGCACGCACCGGGGCGGTCGGCCTGCGGGTAGATCGCGATGTAGCCGTACCTGTCGGCGAGCTCGTCGAACTGCGTGCCCGAGACCATCGCCTGGGCGCTGCCCGTGCAGTAGTGCACGACCACCAGGACGGGCGCGTTCGCCTTCACGCCGTTGGGCACGTACAAGTACATGCCGAGTCCGCCGGGGTTGTCCCCGAAGCTCGACACCCGCACGAGCGAGGCCGCCTGGGCTGCGGGCGCCGTCGCGGTGCTGGAGACCACGGCTGTCGCCGTCGCGAGACTGAGGGCGGCCAGTGCTGTGCCGGCCAGGGCGCGCACGCGCCGGGACAAGGACGTCGTCATCGTCGACCCTTCCGTCGGGCGGGCCGCGTGTGCGCGCCCGCAGCCGCACCCTCGCCCCGTGCGCGGCCGACAACAAGCAGAGCCGACGCGACGAAACGGTTCGTGTGCCCGACGCGTCGGTCGCGCCGCCATCGGGCCTGCGGGCCGGTGGGCCAGGCGGTCGCCATCGCGTACGCGGGACGGTCGGCGAGCCGGCCCCCCCGAGCAGGGCGGTCCGGCGTGCCGGTGGCGCGAGGTGGGCGGGCCGGCTGGCCGCAGCGCGTCGAGCGCCATGCCGAGGTTCCCCCGCACGATAGGTTCGACGCAGGTCGTCGGCCGGCCCACGAAGCACCGGCGACCTGCACGCCCGGTCGATCGAAGGAGCCCGCACCGTGTCCGTCCAGAACGCCGCGAAGACCCCTGCCGTGGTCACCGTCACCGGTGCCGCAGGGCAGATCGGGTACGCCCTGCTGTTCCGCATCGCGTCGGGGCAGCTGCTCGGGCCGGACACGCCGGTCAGGCTGCGGCTGCTCGAGGTCCCGCAGGCGGTGCGCGCCGCGGAGGGCACCGCGATGGAGCTCGACGACTGCGCGTTCCCCCTGCTCGCGGGCATCGACATCACCGACGACGCGCACGCCGCGTTCGACGGGGCCAACGTCGCGCTGCTCGTCGGCGCGCGCCCGCGCACCGCGGGCATGGAGCGCGGGGACCTGCTGGCCGCCAACGGCGGGATCTTCGGGCCGCAGGGTGCCGCGATCAACGCGGGCGCGGCCGACGACATCAGGGTGCTCGTCGTCGGCAACCCCGCGAACACCAACGCGTTGATCGCCGCCGCGCACGCACCCGACGTGCCTGCCGAACGGTTCACCGCGATGACGCGGCTCGACCACAACCGCGCGCTCGCGCAGCTCGCCGCGCACACCGGGCGCCGGATCGACGAGATCCGGCACATGACCATCTGGGGTAACCACTCCGCGACGCAGTTCCCCGACCTGACGCGTGCGACGGTCGGCGGCACCCCGGCACCCGACCTGGTCGACGCCGGGTGGGTCAGCGACATCTTCATCCCGACCGTCGCCAAGCGCGGTGCCGCGATCATCGAGGCGCGCGGAGCATCGTCCGCGGCCTCGGCCGCGAACGCCGCGATCGACCACGTCCGTACCTGGGTGGACGGCACGTCGGCCGACGACTGGACGTCTGCGGGCGTCGTGTCGGACGGCTCGTACGGCGTGCCGGAGGGCCTCGTCTCGTCGTTCCCGGTGACCTCGGACGGCACGTCGTGGTCGATCGTGCCCGACCTCGAGCTCGACGGGGACTCGCGGGCGCGCCTCGACGCGTCGGTCGCCGAGCTCGTCGAGGAGCGCGAAGCGGTGCGCGCGCTCGGTCTCGTCTGACGCGTGCGCGGAGCGGGAGGCTGACGTGCGGATCGCCATCCGGGTCCGGCCCGGCGCCTCACGCACCCGCGTCGGCGGTGCCTACGGCGACGCGCTCGTCGTCGCGGTGTCCGCCCGCGCGGTCGACGGGGCCGCGACGGAGGCGGCCCTGGCGGCGGTCGCCGACGCGTTCGGTGTCCGCCGCCGGCACGTGACGCTCGTGAGCGGAGCGACGGCCCGCGACAAGGTCGTCGACATCGACGACGAGGCCGTGGACGACGCCCCCACCCGCCTCTCCACCCTGCTCCACACCTGACGCCCCCTCCCCGACGCACCCCCGCGAGGTCGTGCATTCCTCGTCAGGTCGCGCAGAAGAACGCACGACCTGACGAGGAAGGCACGACCTCGTCGGCCGGCGTCAGCGGAAGACGATCGTGCGGTGGCCGTCCAGGAGGACGCGGTGCTCGGCGTGCCAGCGCACGGCGCGGGCGAGCGCGCGGCGCTCGACGTCCTGGCCCAGTGCCACCAGGTCGTCGACCGACTGCGTGTGGTCGACCCGCTCGACGTCCTGCTCGATGATCGGCCCCTCGTCGAGGTCGCCCGTCACGTAGTGCGCGGTCGCACCGATGAGCTTGACGCCGCGGTCGTGCGCCTGCGCGTACGGACGCGCGCCCTTGAACGACGGCAGGAACGAGTGGTGGATGTTGATGACGCGACCCGCGAGCGTGCGGCACAGGTCGTCGGACAGGATCTGCATGTACCGCGCGAGCACGACGAGCTCGACGTCCAGCTCCTCGACGAGCTCGAGCAGCGTGGCCTCCGCCTGCGCCTTGGTCGCGGCGGTGACGGGCACGTGGTGGAACGGGATGCCGTAGAACTGCGCGAGCGGCTCGAGGACGGTGTGGTTCGACACGACGGCGACGAGGTCGACCGGCAGCTTCTCCGACCGCTGCCGGAACGCGAGGTCGTTCAGGCAGTGCGCCGCGGTCGAGCCCATGACGAGCGTGCGCACGGGGCGTCCGGCGACGTCGAGCGACCACGTCATGTCGAAGGTCCCCGCGATGCGGTCGAGCGCACCCGCGAGCTCGTCGTACGTCACGGCGGACGTCACCTGCACGCGCATGAAGAACAGCCCGGTGAGCGCGTCACCGAACTGCTGCGACTCCGTGATGTTCCCGCCGTGGTCCGCGAGCAACCCCGCGACGGCATGGACGATCCCCGGGCGGTCGGGGCACGAGAGGGTCAGGACCCAGTGGGTCTCGCCGGGCGCGGTCGGGCTCGCAGTGTGGGACACGAGGTCCGAGAGTAGTGCGCCGCGCGCCACGGCTGACACGATGGGTCGCATGACGGCCGACCTCGACATCCGCCAGGTGACCACCGACGACGCAGGCGAGCTGCTCACGCTGCGCCGCGCCGCCTTCGTCACCGAGGCGCAGCAGTACGGCGACCCCAACATCCCGCCGCTCACGCAGACGATCGAGGAGCTGATCGAGGACCTGCAGCGCGACGACGTCGTGACGCTCGGCGGGTGGGACGGCCACCGCCTCGTGGGGTCCATCCGCGTGCTGATCGAGGACAAGAAGGCGACGCTCGGCCGGTTCGCCGTGGCGCCCGACCTGCAGGGCCAGGGCTTCGGCACGCAGCTGCTGCTCGCGATCCTGCCGTACCTGCCCGACGGCATCGAGGAGGTCTGGGTCTTCACCGGCCGCGACTCGGTGCAGAACATCGCGCTGTACGCCAAGCACGGCTACGAGCACCAGCACGACCAGACCGCGGGCGACCTCACGTACGCGTTCCTGCGCAAGACGTTGGTCGAGACCCCCGACGTCCACGAGGACGACCGCTGACGCACGGATGACGATCCCGACCGGCCACGTCGAGGTCCCCGAGCAGGTCCACCGGCTCGTCGGCGCCGCCGGGCTCGTCGCGGACCCGCCCGTCCACGCCGTCTGGCAGAACGACGACGGCGGCACGACGTTCTACGCGCCGGTCCACCGCGTGTACGTCAAGTGGGCGCCCGCAGGTACCCCGCTCGACCTGGCGGCCGAGGCCGAGCGGCTCGCCTGGGCAGCCCCGCACACGCCCGTGCCCGAGGTCCTCGCCCACGGGAGCGACGACGAGGGCGCGTGGCTCGTCACGCGGGCTGTCCCCGGCCGCAGCGCGGTGGATCCGGTGTGGATGGCGCGACCTCTGGACGCAGTGCGCGCGGTCGGGGTCGGGCTGCGTGCGCTGCACGACGCGTTGCCGGTGGACCGGTGCCGGTTCACCTGGTCGGTCGAGGAGCGTCTCGCGCGGCTGGACGACCCGGTCCGTGCGACGGAGCTGGCGCCGCCGCCGCCGGTGGACCGGCTCGTCGTCTGTCACGGGGACGCGTGCGTCCCGAACACGCTGCTGTCCGACGACGGCTCGTGGCTCGCGCACGTGGACCTCGGGCGGCTCGGCGTTGCGGACCGCTGGGCGGACCTCGCGATCGCGACGTGGAGCTCGGTGTGGAACTACGGACCGGGCTACGAGGACGCCCTGCTCGAGGCCTACGGCATCACACCCGACCCGCAGCGCACGCAGTACTACCGAGCACTGTGGGGCAGCCCGGGGTCCCGGTCGGCTGCCCGTCGCCGCTGAGCGTTCTGCGTGCCCGGGCTCGTCACTCGCCGCGGTAGGCGGCCTCGAGCGGGGCGATCTCGAGCTTCTTCTGGGTGAGCATGACCTGCGTGGCGCGCATCGCGCCCTCGGGGTCGGCGTCCGGCGACAGCGTGAGCTCCATGAGCCGGCGGGGCACGACCTGCCACGAGAGGCCGAACCGGTCGGTGAGCCAGCCGCACGCGACCTCCTGCCCGCCGCCGGCCAGCAGCGCCTCCCAGTAGTGGTCCACCTCGGCCTGGTCGGCGCAGTCGACGACGAACGAGAACGCCGAGTTGAGCTGGACGGACGGACCTGCCGAGATCGCCTCGACGCGCTGGCCGTCGAGCTCGTACGACACGATGAACGGCGAGCCCTTGGTGACTCCGGGCATGTCCGCCGGTGCGTGCACCACGTCGACGATGCGCGAGTGGGGGAAGACCGAGACGTAGAACTCTGCGGCCTCCAGGGCGTTGTCGCTGTACCAGAGGTGGGGGTGGATGATGCCCATGAGCTGCTCCGTTCCTGTTCGGACCCGGCGACCGGGGTCAGCTCGCCACGAGGGTGTCGAGACGCGCATACCCCTGCGTGAGCCCGCCCTCCATGCCGCTGGCGATCATCCCGTCGCGGGACTCGAGCGAGGGGTAGACCGAGTGGATCTCCAGGCGGGTCCGTCCCTCGCCGAGGTCGACGAACCGCAGTGACTCGATCGCGACGACGTCCGGGAACCCGAGGAACTCGAACGTCTGGATCGCGAGCTCGTCGGCCCGCACCGTGTGGAAGGTCCCGCGGAACCCGTACGTCTCGCCGCTGGGGTCGGTCTGCTGGTACGCCCACCGTCCGCCGGAGACGAAGTCCCACTCGGTGATGTCGATCTGGAGCTCGTCGGGGCCCATCCACTTCGCGACGAGCGCCGGGTCGGCGTGCGCCGCGAACAGGCGGGAGACGGGCGCGTCGAACTCGCGCGCGATGTCGATGAAGGGGACGCCCTGCGGCGCGTCCACGTGCACGGGGTTGGTCATGACGGGTCCTCCTGGTGGTCCGGGTCCTGCGCGAGCAGGGCATCGAGCGAGCGGAACCTGCGCTCGTGGTCGAGCCGGTACCGGTCGATCCACGCGGTGAGACGTTCGAGCGCCTCCGGGGCGAGGTGCACGGGTCGACGCTGGGCGTCGCGCGTGCGGGTCACGAGTCCCGCCTGCTCCAGCACGTGGATGTGCTTGGACACCGCCTGCAAGGAGATGGCGTGCGGCTCGGCGAGCTCGTTGACGGTGGCGGGACCGCGCGACAGTCGGGCGACGATCTGCCGGCGCACGGGATCGGCCAAGGCCAGGAAGGCCCGGTCGAGCCGTTCGTCTTCTTCCACCACGGCGTGTTCCTCCGGCCGGCTGCCACCGACCGTGTCATGTACTCAACCTCAAGGTTGAATAAGACACTAGTTGCGCAAACCCCCCGCCGCAAGACCCCGCCCGCTCGTAATCACCCGCCAGATCGTGCGTCCGTCGCACGCTCGTGCGTTCCTACGCGCGACCTGGTGAGAAAGGCGCGACCGCGCAGGTCGCGCGCTCGGGCGGCGCGGCGGTCAGGGGGCCGCCGGGCGGGGTGTGGCGAGGTCGGGTGGGGTGGGGGCGGGGGGCGCGGGGGCGGGGTGCCGGCGGCGGGAGCGGAGGGCGAGGGCGGGGTGGCCCAGCGCGACGCCCGCGAGGACGACCAGTGCGCCCAGCGCCTGCTGAAGCGCCAGGTGCTCGTGGGCGACGAGGAGGCCGAGCGTCAGGCCGGCCACAGGGTTGAGGAGTCCGACGAGCCCGACTGTCCCCGCAGGCAGGCGCCGCAGCCCGGCGAACCAGGCGAGGTAGGCGAGGGCGGTCGCCGCGAGCGACAGGAACGCCAGGCCCGCCCACGCGGGCCCGTCGAGACGCGGGGGAGCGCCCTCCACGGCGAGCGCGGCGATGAGCAACGTGGCCCCGCCCGCGACCAGCTGCCACGAGGTCGACGCCACGACGTCGATGTCGTCGTCGTGCCAGCGTTGTGCGAGCACGAACCCGACGCTCGACATCAGCATCGCGGACGCCGACGCGACCAGGCCGCGCACGTCGAGCGACGCCGCGCCGGTGAGCACCATCGCGGCTACGCCGAGCAGGCCGAGCGCTCCGCCGACCACCGCCGGAAGCGCTGGGCGCTGGGCGACCATCGCCCACGCCATGAGCATCATGACCAGGGGTGACGTGGCCATCACGGTGGCCGCGATGCTCGTCGGCAGGAGCTGGGCGGCGACGTAGACCAGCACGAAGAACGCGCCCATGTTGAGCGTGCCGAGCACGAGCGCACGCCACCACCACGAGCCGCGCGGCAGGCGTCGGGCGACGAGCAGCAGGATCAGGCCCGCGGGCAGCGCGCGCAGCGCCGATCCCCACAGGGGCGAGTCCGCGGGCAGCAGCTCACGGGTCACGTAGTAGCTGGAGCCCCAGACGATCGGCGCGTAGGCCGTGACCAGCATCCAGCGGAGATTTGCTTCCACGGAAGACAATCTAGCTTCCGTGGAAGATATAGTCGAACGGTGTCCTCTTCACGACTCGACCGGCGCGACGAGCCCGACCGGCGCGACCGGCGCGACGAGCCCGACCTGCGCGACCGGCGCGACGGGCCCGACCTGCGCGACGGGCCCGACGGGCCCGATCGGCTCGACCAGATCCAGGCGGCGTGGCGGCGCGAGCGGCCCGACCTCGATCCGAGCCCGCAAGCGGTCATCGGCCGACTGCACCGCGTCGCCGGGCACCTGACCGACGAGCTCGTGGCCGTCTACCGGCAGCACGGCCTGAGCGAGGGTGACTTCGACGTGCTCGCGACCTTGCGCCGAGCGGGCGAGCCCTACGAGCGCACGGCCGGCGAGCTGGCCGAGCACACGCTGGTCACCTCCGGTGGCATGACCAAGCGGATCGACCGTCTCGAGCGCGCGGGCCTCGTCGTGCGCCGTGTGTCCCACGACGACGCGCGCGCCCGTCTCGTCGCGCTGACGCCCGCGGGGCGCGAGCTCATCGACGCCGCGTTCACCGACCACATGGCCAACGAGCACCGTCTCCTGTCCGTGCTGGACGAGCACGACGTCGCCGCCCTGCGACGCATCCTGCGCACCTGGCTCTCCCACCTGGAGCCGCACCCGCCCACCACCCCCTGACCCTCCCGGCGAAGTCGTGCGTCTATCGCGGACTCGTGCAACGGACTGAACGAGTCCGCGAGAGACGCACGAGTCTGCGGGGCGGCGTGGGTGCGGGGCGGCGTGGGTGCGGGTGGTGGGTTGGTAGTCTGTGCGGGTCGTGACTGGCGCAACGGGTGGGGCACCACCGGGGAGCGACGAAGCAGCTGGACCACGGGTCGGACGCCTGGGCCCTCGGTCGCCTCATCACCGGACCGTCCGCGTGCATGGGCGTCGACCGCGCCCGCACGTCCACCCGCAACAGGAGCTGCCGCAAATGAGCGACAACGTGCTGAACCAGAACATCGCCGACCTCGACCCGGAGATCGCCGCCGTCCTCGACGGTGAGCTCGCCCGCCAGCAGGGCACGCTCGAGATGATCGCGAGCGAGAACTTCGTGCCGCTGGCCGTGCTGCAGGCGCAGGGCTCGGTCCTGACCAACAAGTACGCCGAGGGCTACCCGGGCCGCCGCTACTACGGCGGCTGCGAGCAGGTCGACATCGCCGAGAACATCGCGATCGAGCGCGCCAAGGAGCTGTTCGGCGCGCAGTTCGCCAACGTCCAGC
>JAEYUL010000138.1 GCA_023432565.1 Actinomycetes bacterium
GCCTTCATGTTCTCCTTCACCTCGGGCGTGATGACCCGCGGGCCGGAGACGTAGTCGCCGTACTCGGCCGTGTCGGAGACCGACCAGCGCTGCTTGGTGATGCCGCCCTCCCAGATGAGGTCGACGATGAGCTTGAGCTCGTGCAGCACCTCGAAGTACGCGACCTCGGGCTGGTAGCCCGCCTCGGTCAGCGTCTCGAAGCCGTACTGGATGAGCTGCGAGACGCCACCGCACAGAACGGCCTGCTCGCCGAACAGGTCGGTCTCGGTCTCCTCGGTGAACGTGGTCTTGATGCCCGCGGCACGCAGACCGCCGATCGCCTTGGCGTAGGACAGCGCGAGGTCCCACGCGGAACCCGACGCGTCCTGCTCGACCGCGACGATCACGGGCACGCCGCGCCCGTCGACGTACTCGCGGCGGACCAGGTGACCGGGGCCCTTCGGGGCGACCATGATCACGTCGTGGCCCGGCGCGGGCTTGATGTAGCCGAAACGGATGTTGAAGCCGTGACCGAAGACGAGCGCGGCGCCGTCCTTGAGGTTCGGCTCGATCTCGTCGCGGTACACGAGGCGCTGCACCTGGTCCGGCGCCAGGATGACGACCACG
Organism: Actinomycetes bacterium; assembly: GCA_023432565.1. Lineage (GTDB taxonomy): Bacteria > Actinomycetota > Actinomycetes > Actinomycetales > Cellulomonadaceae > Cellulomonas. Next base: position 607 of record JAEYUL010000138.1, read on the forward strand.
TCGGCATCGGCGACGGCCTGCGCCACCGTGGCGACCTTGAGGCCCTGGTTCTCAGCCTTGGCACGCGACGGCGAGCCCTCGCGCAGGCCGACGGTCACGTCGACGCCGGAGTCGCGCAGGTTCAGCGAGTGCGCGTGCCCCTGGCTGCCGTAGCCGACGACGGCGACCTTCTTGGACTGGATGATCGACAGGTCGGCGTCGTCGTCGTAGAACAGCTCGGCCACGGTGGGTCTCTCCTTCAGATGGACGTTCGGGGATCGAACGGTGAGGCAAGGGGTGTGCGTCTGGACTGAGGTCTATCAGGCGGAGCGCGAGACGCGCTCGAGCGCCCGGTCCGTGATCGAGCGCGACCCGCGGCCGATGGCCACGGTGCCGGACTGCACGATCTCACGGATGCCGAACGGCTCGAGGGCGGACAGGAGCGCACCGAGCTTGCCCGGCGACCCGGTGGCCTCGATGACGACCGTGTCCGGCACGACGTCGACGACGTGCGCGCGGAAGAGCTGCACGACCTCGAGCACCGAGGTGCGCTGCGTGACGTCCGCCTTGACCTTGACGAGCAGCAGCTCGCGCTGGACGGAGGCGGCGTCCTCGAGCTCGACGATCTTGATGACGTTGATCAGCTTGTTCAGCTGCTTGGTCACCTGCTCCAGCGGGAGCTCCTCGACGTCGACGACGACGGTGATCCGCGAGATCTCCTCGTGCTCGGTCGGGCCCACCGCGAGGGAGTGGATGTTGAACGCCCGGCGCGCGAACAGCCCCGCGACGCGCGTGAGCACGCCGGGCTTGTTCTCGACGAGCACGGACAAGGTGTGGCGGCTCATCAGTCCTCCCGGTCCCACGCCGGGGACATGCCCCGTGCGTACTGGATGTCGTCGTTGCTCACACCGGCCGCGACCATCGGCCACACCATCGCGTCACGCGAGACGGTGAAGTCGACGACGACCGGCCGGTCGTCGATCTCGAGCGCGCGCTTGATCGTCGCGTCCACGTCGGCCTTGGTCTCGCACCGCAGGCCGACGCAGCCGTACGCGTCGGCGAGCTTCACGAAGTCCGGGATGTGCACCGTGCCGTGGCCCGTGTGCAGGTCGGTGTTGGAGTAGCGCTCCTCGTAGAACAGCGTCTGCCACTGGCGCACCATGCCGAGGGAGGAGTTGTTGATCACCGCGACCTTGATCGGGATGTCGTTGATCGCGCAGGTGGCGAGCTCCTGGTTGGTCATCTGGAAGCAGCCGTCGCCGTCGATCGCCCACACCGTGCGGTCCGGCTCACCGACCTTGGCACCCATCGCCGCGGGCACGGCGTAGCCCATGGTGCCGAGCCCGCCGGAGTTCAGCCAGGAGTTCGGGCGCTCGTACTTGATGAACTGCGAGGCCCACATCTGGTGCTGGCCGACCCCGGCGACGTACGTGGCCTCGGACCCGGACAGCTCCCCGATCCGCTGGATGACGTACTGCGGGGCGAGGTGCCCGTCGGCCGGCTCGTCGTAACCCAGTCCGAAGGTCTCGCGCCACGCGTCGAGCTGACGCCACCAGGCCTCGAGGTCGGGCTTGCCGTGGTGCGCGTGCTCACGCTCGAGCTCGGGCAGCAGGTCGGCGAGGACCTCACGCAGGTCGCCGACGATCGGCACGTCGACGGCCTTGTTCTTGCCGATCTCCGCGGGGTCGATGTCCGCGTGCACGACGGTGGCGTGCGGGGCGAACGACGAGAGCTTGCCGGTCACTCGGTCGTCGAACCGCGCCCCCAGCGCGACGATCAGGTCCGCCTTCTGCAGCGCGGCGACGGCCGCGACCGTGCCGTGCATCCCGGGCATGCCCAGGTGCTGCGGGTGCGTGTCGGGCAGGGCGCCGCGGGCCATGAGCGTGGTGACCGCGGGAGCGCCGGACGCGTCGACGAGCGCACGCAGCTGCGCGGCCGCACGTGCCCGGATCACGCCGCCGCCGACGTACAGCACAGGCCGACGCGCCGTCGCGAGCAGGCGCGCGGCCTCACGGATCTGCTTGGCGTGCGGCTTGGTCACGGGGTGGTAGCCCGGCAGTGCGATCTCCTGCGGCCACGAGAACGTGGTGGACGCCTGCATGGCGGACTTGGCGATGTCGACGAGCACGGGTCCCGGGCGGCCGGTCGCGGCCACGTGGAACGCCTCGGCGATCACCCGCGGGATGTCGTCCGCGTTCGTCACGAGGTAGTTGTGCTTGGTCACCGGCAGCGTGATGCCGACGATGTCGGCCTCCTGGAACGCGTCCGTGCCGATCATCGACGCGCCGACCTGGCCCGTGATGGCGACCATCGGGACCGAGTCCATGTTCGCGTCGGCGATCGGCGTGACCAGGTTCGTCGCCCCGGGGCCGGAGGTCGCCATGCACACGCCGACCCGTCCGGTCGCGGCCGCGTAGCCTGCGGCGGCGTGCCCGCCACCCTGCTCGTGCCGCACGAGGATGTGGCGCAGCCGCGTCGAGTCCATCAGCGGGTCGTACGTCGGCAGGATCGCGCCGCCCGGGATGCCGAAGACGACCTCGGCCCCGACCTCCTCGAGCGAGCGGACGATCGACTGCGCGCCGGTGACGTTCTCGACGACCTTGGGCGTCGAGGTCGGCGGGGTCGGGGTCGGGGCGGCGGCTCGCGCCGTCGCGCCGACCACCGCGGGACTCACGGGTGTCCGCGGCGGTGCCGGGTGGGGGCCCTGGACCATCGGTGTCTCCCTGCTGTGGTGGGTGGTGCTCGTGGGTGCTGCCCGTGGGTGCGGCACGCCGCTGCGCGTGCCTTCCCGGAGAACAGAAAACCCCCCGCGTCGGCCTGCGGCCGACGGTGCGAGGGGTGAGCGCGCTGACGAAGCCTGGGCTGCTGGCTTAGCCGGCGCGCTCAGGAAGTACTACGAGGATCGTCTGCACGGAGCCGAGGTTACGCCTCCGTCGGTTCGGCTGTCACGTTCCGCGCGATCTGTCTTGCATCGTGGTGCACGCGTCCGCATCGTGGTATCACCCCACGTCGCGCAGGCAGAAGGACACGGCACCCAGAGCGAGCACGACAACCGCCGCGAGCAGGAGAACGCCACCGCCCTGAGCCGCGCTCACCGTGTGCTCGACCAGCTCGCACACGGGCTCGGGCCCCTGGCGGCACCTTTCGACCGTGTAGGCCGCGCTCCCGTCGAGCCAGGCACGCATGCTCGTCGCGAGCGTCACTCCTCGAGCCGCCGGGACGAGCAGCGGCAGGGCGCTCTCGACCGCGGCGACCCACCACACGACCAGGCCGGCGACCGCCGCCCCGACGCGCAGCGCGAACGCCAGGCCGACTCCGACCGCCGTGGCCCACAGCCCCACCGCGAGAGCGCGCCCGCTGACGACCGCCACGTCGGCGACCACACCCTGCGTGCTGCCGACAGTCCGGTTCACCGCGACGACCGACACGATGCCCACCAGCGCCGTCCCGAGCGCGGCCACCGTCACGGGCACGGCCGCCGCGAGCGCCGCCACGAGCCGGCTCAGCAGGACCCGGCCGCGGCGCGGCGCGAACGTCAGCCACGTGCCCATGGCCCTCGAGCCGAAGTCCGCCGTCACCAGCGTGACGCCCATGACGAGCAGGCCGAGGACCAGGACGACCGCCATCGGGGGGTACCGGCGCTCGAGGACCTCGGCGAGAGCCGGCCGGTCGAGCACGTGGTCGAGCGTCGGCGCGTCGTCCAGATGGCGGCAGGCCTCCTCGACGTCCTCGCCCTCGCGCTGCGCGATGTCCTCGCACGCCTCGCGCCAGATCGGCAGGTCCCGCTCCCAGCGCTCGATCGCGACAGCCAGCTCCTGCTCGGCCTGGGCCAGGGCGCTGGCGGACGGCGGTCGCGAGTCGTCCCAGGCTGCGACGACGAACCCGAGCGCAGCCACCACCATCACGAGCGCGGTGCCCCACACGACGGCCCGCGCGCGCACGCGCAGCAGCTCGGCGCGCAGCAGGTGCCTCATGGCCCGGCTCCCGCCGTCGCGCGCCGCTGCGTGCCTCCCGTGCCGACGTGCGCGGTCAGCTCGAGGAACACGGACTCCAGACCGCCGCGGACCGTCCCCACCTCGGAGGCGAAGATCCCCGCCCGGGCGAGCGCCTCGTTCACCTGCGCGGGGTCGGTGGTCCCCGCGACGAGCAGCGCGTCCCCGTCGGGGGTCACGCTCCACCCCCGCCCCGCGAGCACGTCGCGCGCCGGCGCCGGGTCGGGCACCGCGACCCTCACCTGCCCGCGCGCGTGCACGAGCTGGGCGACCGTGCCGCCGGCGACCATGCGGCCGCGCGCGACGATCGAGACCGTGTCCGCGATCTGCTGCACCTCCGCCAGGATGTGGCTCGAGACCAGGACCGTGCGCCCCTCGTCGCCGAGACGCCGCATGGTCGCTCGGACGTCCCGGATGCCCGCGGGGTCGAGACCGTTCGTGGGCTCGTCGAAGATCAGCAGGTCCGGCTCCTTGAGGAGCACGGCCGCGATCGCGAGCCGTTGCTTCATCCCGAGCGAGAACCTGCGGAACGGGTCACGTGCCCGCTCGCGCAGGTCGACCTGCTCGAGGACCTCGTCGACACGCGAACGGGGGACGTCGATCGCCGTCGCGAGCACCTCGAGGTTGCGACGGCCGGAGAAGCTCGGCACGAACGCGGGCTGCTCGACGATCGCGCCGACGCGCGCGACCACCTCCGACAGCCGCTGCGGCACGGGTTCGCCGAACAGCCGGATCTCACCCGAGTCGGGCCGCGCGAGCCCCAGCAGCATGCGGATGGTCGTCGTCTTGCCCGAGCCGTTGGGACCCAGGAAGCCGTGCACCCCACCGGCGGGCACGTCGAGGTCGAGGCCCTCGACCGCCACGACCTGCGAGAGGTCGAAGCGTCGGTACGTCTTGCGCAACGCGCGCGTCGAGATCGCGAGCTCCCCCGCGCCTGTGCCGGCGATCAGTGCTCCTCCGTGTGCGCTCGTGCCTCCCGACGGCTACGGCGCACGGACGGTGCCGCGCGAGGTCGGGCGACGAAGTTCGCCCGACCGGACCAACGCCCGCCGGTCAGGACACGTCGCGCCGGCGGAACGCGACCGCGGCGAGCGCGACGACGACGATCAAGGCCGTGGCGAGCACGGCCGCGCCGTGTCCCATCGAGACGACGTGCACGACCGGTTCGCAGTCCTGGCCGGCTGTCGGCGGCCCGGACGCACAGATGTCCTCGTACCACTCGACGCCGTCCCGGACCCACGCGTTGATGTTCGTCTGCAGGACCCACGGCCGCAGCGCTGGGATCAGGGCGAGCCCGAGGCCCTCGACGACCACCGTCCACGCGAGCACTGCGCCGAGCACCGCGGCGGTGTGGCGCAGCAGGAAGCCGAGCGCCGCACCGAGCACGGCGAACACGAGCGCGAGCAGCACGATGCGGCCGCCCGAGGCCACCGCGTCCGCGAGCGTGAAGTCGGGCCGGTCGCCCAGCCCGTTGGGGGTGCGCAGCGCGCCGTTGACGGCGAACGCGCCCCATGTGCCTGCGACGAGGACGGCGACCGCGACGATCGCGGTGGGCGCGAAGCCGAGGGCGGTCGCGACGAGCTTGCTCGCGAGCACGCGACCGCGCCGGGGCGCGAACGTGAGCCAGTTCCCGATGGCGCCCGTGCTGAACTCGGCCGCGACGAACGAGGCCCCGGCCAGGACCGCGGCGAGCACCAGGAACGTCACGAAGCCCCAGAGCACGTCCGAGCCGTCGATGTCCCAGTACAGGCGCCACGGCAGGTAGTCCTCCACCTTCGGCTCCCAGTCGCAGCCGAAGTCGAGCGCCGGGTCCCCCGAGGCCTCGCGCTCCCGGGCCTCGTCGGCCAGGCACGCGTCGATGTCCTCCTGCGGGGGTGGCACGTACTCGTCGACCTGCGCCTGCGCGTGCGCACGGTCGGCGTCGCTCGGCTCGCGCGAGCCCTGCCACGCGCTGACCGGGCCGAGCACCATGAGAGCGATCGTCGCCGCGCTCACCACCCACAGCAGGGTGCGCGCGAACCACCGGGCCGCCTCCGTCGTCACGAGCCGGTTCATGCCGCACCTCCCGCGGCACGACGCCCCGCCGGCTGCGCGTCGGCCCGTCCTGGCGGGCGTGTCCCGGGGCCCTGCCCGGCAGTGAGCTCGAGGAACACCGACTCGAGGTCGACGCGCACCGGGACCAGCTCGTCCACGTACAACCCCTCGCGAGCGAGCACCTCGGTGATGCGGGCGGCGCCCGGCGCGCCGTCCACGAGCAGGTGTCGGCCGTCACGCCGCACGCTCCAGCCCTGCGCCTCGAGCAGCGCACCCGCGGTGCCCGGCACCTCGACGCCGACGCGTACGCTCGCCGCCGAGCGTGCGCCGATGAGCTCGGTGACCGTCCCCTGCGCCACGAGGCGTCCACGCGCGACGATCGAGACGGTGTCGGCGACCTGCTCGACCTCCGCGAGGATGTGGCTCGAGACGAGCACCGTCTTGCCGCGCGCCGCGAGCGCGCGCATGGTCTGCCTGACCTCGCGGATGCCTGCGGGGTCCAGGCCGTTGGTGGGCTCGTCGAAGATCAGCAGGTCGGGGTCCTTCAGCAGCGTGGCCGCGATCGCGAGCCGCTGCTTCATGCCCAGCGAGTACGTGCGGTACGCGTCGCGTGCCCGGTCGGCCAGGCCCACGTCGGCCAGCACGGTGTCGACGAGTCGCGCCTCGGCGCCGATCGCCCCGCACAGCAGCCGCAGGTTGCGGCGCGCCGACATCGTCGGGAAGAACTTCGGCTGCTCGACGATGGCCCCGACGCGCCCCACGACGTGTGGCAGCCGCGCAGGCACGGGCTCGTCGAACAGCCGCATCGAGCCCGAGTCCGGGCGGACGAGGCCGAGCAGCATCCGGATCGTCGTCGTCTTGCCGGCGCCGTTCGGCCCCAGGAACGCGTGTACCCCGCCCACCGGCACGTCGAGGTCCAGGCCCTCGACCGCGACGTGCCGGGTACCGCGGCGGCGGTAGGTCTTGCGCAGCGCGCGTGTCGAGACCGCGAGCTCTCCGGTGAACGCCATCCGTACCCCCTGGGTGCCGCGCACCCGGCCGGGCACACCGTGCGACCGTAGCGGGTCGGCTGCCCGAGACCGTGGTGAATACGCAGGTCGGACGGCTGAATCACCCGAAACGGTCAGTGCCCGGCGTCGGTGGGGGCCGGCGCGGGGTCCATGTCGAACGCCGGGAGACCGTCGATACTCGTGCGGTTCTTGCGGCGCCGGTAGTCGGCGCGGCCGTCGACGCCCTTGCGCGCCATGTACGCCGGGAGCAGGTCCCGCTCCCCCTCATAGCTCATCAGCGGGACCCCGTAGCCGCACGAGTCGGACACGCGCTCGACGTCGACCACGACCACGGCGCGCACGCCGCGCGACTCGTCGAGCCCGCCGTCGAACCGGGTGAGCAGCTCGTCGAAGCCCTCGTCGTAGAGCGTCACGAACCGGCCCCTGCCGTGCAGGCGGACGATGTTGGGCGGGCCCTCGAACGCGCAGAACATGATCGTGATGCGGCCGTTCTCGCGCAGGTGCGCGATCGTCTCGGCGCCCGAGGCCGTCACGTCCGCGTACGCGACCGTGTGCTCGTCGAGCACCGCGAACGTCCCACCGACGCCCTTGGGCGAGACGTTGACGTGGCCGCCGGGGCCGCTCGGCGCGGTCGCGACGAAGAACACGTGCTGCCGCTCGATGAACGCACGCAACCGTCCGTCGATCCGCTCATGCACCTGTCCCATGCCTCGAACCTACGAGGTCGGGGCGTCCTGCTGCAGCACCGTCCCGCCCGCGGAGACGGTGCGTCGCACGACGAGCGCCTCCCACGGGCGCAGGCGCACGGGCACCTCGACCACACGCTCGTCGGGGTAGTTCCCGAGCAGGACCTGTGCGTCGGTCCACACCGGGTCGACCAGGGCGAGCCGCTCCTCGCCCGAGAAGTTGCCCAGGACCAGCAGCTCCACGTCGTCGAGCCCGCGGGTGAAGGCGTACACGTGCGCGTCCTCCGGCAGCAGCATCGTGAAGTCCCCGAGCGCGACCACGGGCTCGGCGTGTCGAAGCTCGATCAGCCGTCGGTAGTGGTGGAACACCGAGCGCGCGTCACCGCGCTGCTGCGCGGCGTTGATCTCGACGTGGTTCGGGTTGGCCGCGATCCACGGCGTGCCGGTCGTGAAGCCAGCGTGCGGCGAGTCGTCCCACTGCACCGGCGTCCGCGCGTTGTCGCGGCTCATGGCCCCGAACGCCCCCAGCAGCTCGTCGTCCGTGCGGTACGCCCGCACCTCGCGCAGGTAGTTGAGCGTCTCGATGTCGCGGTAGTCCTCGAACGACGAGAAGTGCGCGTTCGTCATCCCGAGCTCCTCGCCCTGGTAGACGTACGGCGTGCCGCGGTGCAGGTGCAGCACCGTCGCCAGCATCGTCGCCGACTCGCGCCGGTACGTGCCGTCGTCGCCCCACCGCGAGACGATCCGCGGCTGGTCGTGGTTGTCCCAGTACAGCGAGTTCCACCCGACGTCGGCCAGGCCCGCCTGCCAGCGCCCGAAGCTCGCCTTGAGCTCCGTGAGCCGCAGCGGGCGCGGGTCGAACTTGCCACCCGGCCCGTGGTCGAGCCCCACGTGCTCGAACTGGAACACCATGTCGACCTCGCTCCGCGCGGGGTCCGTGAACAGCTGCGCGTCCTCGACCGTGGCACCGGGCGTCTCCCCGACCGTGAGGAACGCGCCGTCGCGGCCCGCGAAGACCTCGCGGTGCATCTCCGCCAGGAACTCGTGGATGCGCGGGCCGCAGATGTAGTACGGGCTGCCGTCGCCGAGCCGTCCGTCGTGCGTGATGCCGTCGGGCAGCGTGCCGTCGTCGTGGACGACCTTCGACAGGACGTTGATGACATCCATCCGGAAGCCGTCGACGCCCCGGTCGAGCCACCAACGCATCATCTCGTACACCGCGTGCCGGACCTGCGAGTTCTCCCAGTTGAGGTCGGGCTGCTTGCGACTGAACAGGTGCAGGTAGTACTCCCCCGTCGCCTCGTCCCACTGCCACGCCGGGCCCGAGAAGAAGCTCTCCCAGTTGGTCGGCTCGGCTCCCGGGGTGCCGGGCTCCATGCCGGGCCGGGCGGGTCGCCACCAGTACCAGTCGCGCCGGGGGCTGTCCTTCGACGAGCGGGACTCGACGAACCACGGATGCTCGTCGGACGTGTGGTTCACGACGAGGTCCATGAGCACCTTGATCCCGCGCGCGTGCAGCGCCGCGATCAGCTCGTCCAGGTCCGCGAGCGTCCCGAACAACGGGTCGACGTCCTGGTAGTCGCTGATGTCGTAGCCGTTGTCGTCCTGCGGGCTGCGGAAGATCGGCGAGAGCCACACCACGTCGACGCCGAGCTCGGCCAGGTGGTCGAGGCGCTGCAGCACGCCCCGCAGGTCACCGATCCCGTCGCCGTCCGAGTCCTGGAACGAGCGCGGGTAGATCTGGTAGACGACTGCGCGCGTCCACCACGGAGCGTCCTGCTGCGAGAAGCCCATGCCTCACCGTAGGGACGGCTCATCCTCGGCGCACGCGATGCCGACAGGTCCGGGCGCCCCGACGGGGACCCTGCACCTTCCCGACGGATCGGGGTCGACGCGGTGGGCCGAGCGGGCCGGTCGATCAGTCCAGCACGGCGCCACGGCTCGCGGACTGCACGAGCTTGGCGTACTTCGCGAGCACGCCGCGCGTGTAGCGCGGGGGTAGCGGCGCCCAGCCCTCGCGACGGCGCGCGAGCTCGTCGTCGTCGACCAGCAGGTCGAGCCGCGCACGGGCGACGTCGAGCCGGACGCGGTCACCGTCCCGCACGAACGCGATCGGGCCCGCGTCGACCGCCTCCGGGGCGATGTGACCCACGCACAGTCCCGTGGTGCCGCCCGAGAACCGGCCGTCCGTCACGAGCAGCACGTCCTTGCCGAGGCCCGCGCCCTTGATCGCCCCGGTGATCGCGAGCATCTCGCGCATGCCGGGTCCGCCCTTGGGCCCCTCGTAGCGGATCACGACGACGTCACCCGCCCGGATCGTACCGTCCTCGAGCGCGTCGAGCGCGGCGCGCTCCCGCTCGAAGACCCGCGCGGTGCCCTCGAACACGTCCGAGTCGAACCCCGCCGACTTCACCACCGCGCCGTCCGGCGCGAGCGAGCCCGACAGGATCGTGATGCCGCCCGTGCGGTGGATGGGGTTGTCCAGCGCGCGCAGGATCTTGCCGTCCGGGTCAGGCGGGGCCACCTCCGCGAGGTTCTCCGCGACGGTGCGGCCCGTGACCGTCAGGCAGTCGCCGTGCAGCAGGCCGGCGTCCAGCAGCGCCTTCATGATCACGGGGACGCCGCCCACGCGGTCGACGTCGTTCATCACGTACCGACCGAACGGCTTGAGGTCACCGAGGTGCGGCACGCGCCGTGCGACGCGTGAGAAGTCGTCCAGCGTGAGGTCGACCTCGGCCTCGTGCGCGATCGCGAGCAGGTGCAGCACGGCGTTGGTGGAGCCGCCGAACGCCATGACGACCGCGATCGCGTTCTCGAACGCCTCCTTCGTCATGATCTGCCGGGCCGTGATGCCGCGGCGCAGCAGCTCGACGACCGCCTCCCCCGAGCGCTGGGCGAAGTGGTCGCGGCGCCTGTCCGCCGAGGGTGGCGCTGCCGAGCCCGGCAGGGACATGCCCATCGCCTCGGCCACCGACGCCATGGTGTTGGCGGTGTACATGCCGCCGCACGCACCCTCGCCGGGGCAGATCGCGCGCTCGATGCGGTCCAGGTCCTCGCGGCTCATGAGGCCGCGGGCGCACGCACCGACGGCCTCGAACGCGTCGATGATCGTCACGTCCTTCTCGGTGCCGTCGGACAGCTTCACCCAGCCCGGCATGATCGAGCCCGCGTAGAGGAACACCGACGCGAGGTCGAGGCGCGCCGCGGCCATGAGCATGCCGGGCAGCGACTTGTCGCAGCCCGCGAGCAGCACCGAGCCGTCGAGCCGCTCGGCCATCATCACCGTCTCGACCGAGTCGGCGATGACGTCGCGGCTCACGAGCGAGAAGTGCATGCCCTCGTGACCCATCGAGATGCCGTCCGAGACCGAGATGGTCCCGAACTCGAGCGGGTAGCCGCCGCCCGCATGCACGCCCGCCTTCACCGCCTTGGCGAGCCGGTCGAGCGACAGGTTGCACGGCGTGATCTCGTTCCACGAGCTCGCGACGCCGATCTGCGGCTTGGCGAAGTCCTCGTCGCCCATGCCGACCGCGCGCAGCATGCCGCGCGCAGCGGTCGCCTCGATGCCGTCCGTGACCTGCCGCGACCGCGGCTTGATGTCGACGCCGTCCGCCGTACCCGTCATGCGCTCACGGTAGGAGCGCACGCACAGCACCGCGCGCCGAGCCATCACGAGCGACGAGGACGACGGCGCCCACGTGCTCGACGCGCCCGCGGCGCGCTGCGGGCGCGCGTCTCGAGCAGGTCAGGAGCGGTGCAGGCGGCTCACGTCGCGCACGGCTCCGCGGTCCGCGCTCGTCGCCATGGCGGCGTACGCCCGCAGCGCGGGCGAGACGTAGCGGTCGCGGTCGACGGGCTCCCACGGGTTCTCGCGGGACTCCATCTTGGCGAGACGCTCCGCGAGCACCTCGTCGGGCACGTTCACGCGGATCAGGCGCGCCTCGACGTCGATCTCGATCTCGTCGCCGTCCTCGACGAGGCCGATCGTCCCTCCGGCGGCCGCCTCGGGGCTGATGTGCCCGACCGAGATGCCCGACGAGCCGCCGGAGAACCGGCCGTCCGTGATGAGCGCGCAGACCTTGCCCAGTCCGCGGCCCTTGATGAACGACGTCGGGTAGAGCATCTCCTGCATGCCCGGGCCGCCCGCAGGGCCCTCGTACCGCACGACGACCACGTGGCCGGGCTCGACCTGCTTGGTGAGGATCTTCTCGACCGCCTCGTCCTGCGACTCGCACACGAGCGCGGTGCCGACGAAGTGGAAGACGTCCGGGTCGATGCCCGCGGTCTTGATGATCGCGCCGTCCTCGGCCAGGTTGCCGCGCAGCACCGCGAGCCCACCCTCGACCGTGTACGCGTGTGCGACATCCCGGATGCAGCCGTTCGCCGCGTCGGTGTCGGGCGAGGCCCACACGTTCGTCGTCGAGAACGCCTGCGTGGTGCGCACGCCGCCGGGCGCGGCGAGGAACAGCTCGTGCGCACGTTCGGTGGCCTTGCCGCCGCGGATGTCCCAGTCGTCGAGCCACGCGCGCAGCGTCGGGGTGTGCACGGAGGTCACGTCGTGGTTCAGCAGCCCGCCGCGGTCCAGCTCGCCCAGCAGCGCGGGGATGCCACCCGCGCGGTGGACGTCCTCCATGTGGAAGCTCGGGTGGTTGGGCGCGACCTTCGACAGGCACGGGACGCGACGCGAGATCTCGTCGATGTCGTCGAGCGTGAAGTCGACCTCGGCCTCCTGCGCCGCAGCCAGGACGTGCAGCACCGTGTTCGTCGAGCCGCCCATCGCGACGTCGAGCGCCATGGCGTTGGCGAACGCGGCCCTGGTCGCGATCCCGCGCGGAGCCGCGGTGTCGTCCTCGTCCTCGTAGTAGCGCCGCGCCAGCTCGACGACGGTGCGTCCGGCCTCCAGGAACAGCTCCCGACGAGCCGCGTGCGTCGCGAGCGTCGACCCGTTGCCCGGCAGCGACAGACCGAGGGCCTCGGTGAGGCAGTTCATCGAGTTCGCGGTGAACATCCCCGAGCACGAGCCGCACGTCGGGCAGGCGTTCTCCTCGACCGCGTCGAGCGCCTTGTCCGAGACGTCGTCGTCGGCCGAGTAGTTGATCGCGTTGACGAGGTTCAGCGGCGTCTGCGCGACACCGTCGGCGACGACCGCTTTGCCGGCCTCCATCGGGCCGCCCGAGACGAAGACCACCGGGATGTTGAGGCGCAGCGCGGCGTTGAGCATGCCGGGCGTGATCTTGTCGCAGTTGGAGATGCAGACCAGGGCGTCCGCGCAGTGCGCGTTGACCATGTACTCGACCGAGTCGGCGATCAGGTCACGGCTGGGCAGCGAGTAGAGCATGCCGCCGTGGCCCATCGCGATGCCGTCGTCGACCGCGATGGTGTTGAACTCCTTGGCCACACCGCCGGCCTCACGGATCGCCCCGGCGACCAGGTCGCCCATGTCCTTGAGGTGCACGTGGCCGGGGACGAACTGCGTGTAGGAGTTCGCGATCGCGATGATCGGCTTGCCGAAGTCCTCCGACCCCATGCCCGTCGCGCGCCACAGGGCGCGGGCACCGGCCATGTTCCGACCGTGGGTCGAGGTCCGAGAGCGCAGCGGACGGCTCATCGCAGATCACTCCTTCGTGGCGCACCTGGTCGTGCGGGAGCATGGCAGGGGGCGGGTGCGTCGCTGCTCAGGGTACGTCCGCCGCAGAACGGCCGAACGCGACGTCCACGACTCGGCCGGACGAGCCCCGACGCCCAGGCCGACCCGTCGGTCAGGCGACGGAACGGCCCCGCACCCCATGCTCCGGCAGGAGCGTCGAGGTGCGGGGCCGGCGGAGGCTGCGCGTCGACCCGTCGGTCAGGACGCGCTGACCTCCGTACCCGTCCAGCGATCGTCATCGCCGATCGCGTGCACGGGTCCGACCAGGCGGACGCTGGTGGCGACGGCACGGTCCGCACACGTCCCGACCCAGAGCTCCAGCTCGCCCGGTTCGACGATCCGCTTGAGGTCACGGCCGCTGAACGCGACCCGGGTCGTCGGGACGTCGAAGTGCACGACCGCCGACTGACCCGCGCCCAGGCTCACCCGGCGGAAGCCGACGAGCTGCGCCACGGGGCGCGTCACGGTGGCCACGGTGTCGTGCGCGTAGAGCTGCACGACCTCGTCCCCCTCGCGGTCCCCGACGTTCGTGACCCGGACCGCCACTCGCACGCGGCCGTCCGTGGGCACCTGCGCCGACTCGGCCACGAGCTCGTCGTACGCGAACGTCGTGTACGACAGGCCGAAGCCGAAGGGCCGCGCCGGCGTGGACGGCAGGTTCGTCACGTCGCCGTCGCCGCCGAGAGCCGGGTGCAGGTAGGAGAACGGCTGCGAGCCCGCAGGCCGCGGCAGGCTCACGGGGAGCTTGCCCGACGGGTTCACCCGACCGCTCAGGACACCGGCGACCGCCGCGCCGCCCTCCTCGCCCGGGAAGAACGCCTGGACCACGGCCGCGCACCGCTCGAGCGCCCAGCCGATCGCGTAGGGCCGGCCGGTGAGCAGCACCAGGACCACGGGGGTGCCCGTCGCCAGCACGGCCTCGACGAGCTCGCGCTGCACACCGGGCAGCTCGAGGTCGTCACGGTCGCAGCCCTCGCCGACCGTGCCGCGCCCGAACAGGCCGGCCCGGTCGCCGACGACGACCACGGCGACGTCCGCCGCGCTCGCGGCCTCGACCGCCTCGGCGAAGCCCGACCGGTCGTCGGTGTCGACCGCGCAGCCCAGGGCCGTCGTGATCTCGACGTCGGGCAGCTCCGACCGCAGCGCGGCCAGCACCGTCGGGACCTCGATCCCCACGGGGAACTCCGGGTGGTGCTCGAGGACGTGGTTGACGAACGAGTAGCAGCCGAACATGGCCTCGTGCTTGTCCGCGTTCGGGCCGAGCACCGCCACGCGCTGCGGAGCGGGCCGGGTTCCGCCGAGCAGCGGCAGGGTCCCGTCGTTGGCGACGAGCACCACCGACTGCTCGGCCAGCCGCGCCGCGACCGCCCGGTGCTCGGGCGAGTCGAGGTCCACCTGCGTGGGCGGCTCGTCGTCGAACGTGGCGTCCAGCAGCCCGAGCTCGGCCTTCTGCAGCAGCGCCCGGGTGACGGCCCGGTCGACGAGAGCCTCGTCGACCTTGCCCTCCTTGATCGCGTTGATGAGCGGCTCGAGGTACGCGTCCCCGGTGGGCAGCTCGATGTCGACGCCCGCCGCGAGCGCGAGGCCCGCGGCCTCGCCCAGGCCGTCGGCGACGTGGTGGAGGATGTCGAGGAACGCGACGCCGAAGTAGTCGGCGACGACGACCCCGTCGAAGCCCCACGCCCCGCGCAGCAGGTCCGTCAGGTACGTCGGGTCCGCGGCGGTCGGCACACCGTCGATCTCGGTGTACGCGTGCATCACCGAGCGCACGCCGCCGTCGCGCACCGCCATCTCGAACGGCACGAGCAGGACGTCCGCGATCTCGCGGGGTCCGGCGTGCACCGGCCCGAAGTTGCGGCCGGACTGCGACGCGGAGTACCCGACGAAGTGCTTCAGCGTGGCGTGCACGCCGGCGGACTGCAGCCCGCGGACGTACGCCGTGCCGATGGTCCCGACGAGGTACGGGTCCTCCGAGATGCACTCCTCGACCCGTCCCCACCGCGGGTCGCGGATGACGTCGAGCACCGGGGCCAGGCCCTGGTGGACGCCGAGCGCCCTCATGGACCCGCCGATCAGCTCGGCCATGCGGCCGACGAGCTCGGGGTCGAACGCGGCCCCCCACGCCAGCGGCGTCGGGAACGTCGCCGCGTGCCAGGCCGACAGGCCGGTCAGGCACTCCTCGTGGACGAGCGCGGGGATGCCGACCTTCGCGACCAGCTCGCGCTGGCGCCGCCACAGCCACCGCGCCCGGTCGACCGGGTCGACCGGGCGGGTGCCGTAGACGCGGGTGAGGTGGCCGAGTCCGTGGCGCATGGCGTCGTCGAGACCGCCGTCGCGGGTGAACTCGCCCTGGAGGGGGGCGACGACCTCGCCGTCGCCCTTCTCCCAGAAGCCGACGATCTGCGCGGTCTTCTCCTCGAGCGAGAGCCGCTCGACGATTGCCGCAACCCGCTCGGCGTCCGACACCGGCGCGCCGGCTGCGGGCATAGTGGTGCTCATGGTGCTCTCCATCATCTAGCGATCAGCCCTTGACCGCGCCCTGGAGGCCGCTGACGATCCGCTTCTGCATCGTGAGGAAGAAGATCAGGGCCGGGATCATCGCGAGCGACGTGAAGGCGAACACGCCCGCGATGTCGGTCGAGTGCTCTGCCGAGAAGTCTGCGACTCCCAACGGCAAGGTCTTGTTGTCGCCGATCAGCAGGAGCAGCGGCAACAGGTAGGCGTTCCACGACCCGACGAAGGCCAGGACGCCGACCGTGACCAGACCGGGTCCCGACAGCGGCAGCAGGATGCGCCAGAAGAACCCGACGCGGCTGGCGCCGTCGAGCTGCGAGGCCTCCTCGAGCTCGGCCGGGATGGCCTGCAGGAACGGCCGCAGGATCACGACCGTCAGCGGCAGCGCGTACGCCGCCTGCGGCAGGGCGATACCCCACCAGGAGTTCGACAGGTTCAGGTCACGGATGAGGATGAACAGCGGGATGACACCCACCGTCGCGGGGAACAGCAGCCCCGCCACGAAGACCATGTAGAGGCCCTCGCGACCCTTGAACTTGTACCGCGCGAGCGGGTACGCGGCCATCACGCCGCACACCACCACCAGGGCGGTGGTGATCAGGGCGATGGCGGTCGAGTTGAACGTGTAGCGCCAGAAGCTCGGGTTGCTGAGCACCCCGGCGTAGTTCTTCATGACCCACGGGTCGGGCAGGCCCGACGGGTCGTTGATGAGGTCGCCGTTGGTGCGGAAGCCCGAGATCACGCCGTACAGCACGGGGCCGAGCGTGAACGCGACGACGATGAGCGCCACGAAGTAGATCAGCGGGTTGCCGCCCCGCATGACGTTCGTGGAGCGACCACGGCGACGGACGGCGTTGCTCGCGGCGGCCGCGGCGGCGCCCTTCGGAGGAGCAATGACGGTGGTCATCGGGAGACCTTCTTCCGGCGGACGACCGTGGCGGTGTTGTCTCGGTTCATGATGAACCGCTGGTACAGCAGCGCCATGACGAGAGCGACGATGAACAGGATCACCGAGGCCGCCGAGGCGATGCCGTAGTTGGAGCGCTGGGTGCCCTGCTGGACGAGGAACGTCGCCATCGTGCTGGTCGCGTTGGCCGGGCCGCCTCCGGTGAGGACCCAGACCATGTCGAACAGCTGCAGCGAGCCGATCATCGACAGGAACGCCCAGGTGCGCAGCGTCGGGCCGAGCATCGGGATCGTGACCCGGCGCTGGATCTGCCACCACGTCGCGCCGTCGAGCTGTGCCGCCTCGTAGAGCTCCTCGGGAACGCCCTGCAGGCCGGCGAGGAACAGGATGATCGCCATCCCGAGGTACTTCCACGTCAGGACCGCGATCACGGCGGGCAACGCCCACTCGAGACTGCCGGTGAAGCCTTGCTTGGGTCCGGCCAACCCGATGCTCTGGAGCACCGTGGCGATGATGCCGTCGTTCGGGACGAACATCTGGTACCAGATGACACCCGCGATGACCTCGGACAGCACGTACGGGACGAAGATGATCGTGCGCAGGATGCCCTGGCCGCGCATCTTGCGGTTGAGCAGGAGCGCGATCGCCAGGCCGAGCGGGAGCTGGATGGCGATCGAGGCCACCACGATGACCATGTTGTGCTGGAACGCCTCGATGAACTCGGGGTTCGCCAGCACGCGGCGGTAGTTGTCGAGACCGACGAACCGCTCGAACTCGCCGTAGCCCTTCCACTTGAAGAAGGAGATCTGGACGGCTCGAGCGATCGGTACCACGACGAACAGGCCGAGCAGGGCAAGGGCGGGCGCCACGAACAGCGTGATCTCGAGGCCCTTGCGGAACGGGCCACTCCCGCGGCGTCCGGCCGACCGGCCGGTCGCCGGCCGCGCCGAAGCGCGACCGGCGACCGGGGCGGTCAGGGTGGACGTCGCAGGCGAGGCGGTGACGCCCGTGCGGGCGCTCGCTTCGTCTGCCACGTCGATCACTTCTCCGCGTCTGCCGCAGACTGCGTGGCGTCGACGACCTCCTGCGGGGTGGCCTTGCCTGCGAACAGGTCGACGATCTTGGCGTTCATCGCGTCACCGATCGCCTTGCCGAAGGCCGTGTCGAAGTAGAGCTGGACGAACGGGGCCGCGTCGCGGACCTCGAGGAGGCTCGCCAGCGCCGCGTCGGAGACGTACTTCGACGCCGTCGGGTTGGTCGGCAGACCCATGTCGAGCTCCGCGAAGCCCTTCTGGATCTCGTCGGACAGCAGGTACTGCGCGAAGTCGACCGCAGCGTCGGGCGCGTCCTTGCTGACGGCCCACGCGTCACCGCCACCGAGCTGGGAGGCCGGGTCGCCCTCGCCGCCGTCGACGGCCGGGAACGAGAACCACGCCAGGTCGGAGCCGATGCCCTCGGTGCCGAGCTCGTCCGTCACGCCCTGCATGACGCCGGGCTCCCAGTGGCCCTGGAGCTCGATCGCGACCTTGCCGGTGGCGAGCATGCCCGAGGCGCTCGACGGGCCCTTCTGGGCGACCGTGCTCAGGAAGCCGTCGTTGAAGGGCTCGGCGTCAAGGAACTCCTTGAGCGACTCGCCCGCACGGACGAAGCAGGGGTCCGAGAAGTCGAACGACGACACGGCGCCCGTCAGGGTGTCCTGCGAGCACTGACGCAGCGCGAAGTAGTACCAGTAGTGGGCAGCAGGCCAGCCCTCACCGGCACCGACCGACAGCGGGGTGATGCCCGCGGCCTTGAGCTTGTCGATCGCGTCGTACATCTCGTCCCACGTCGACGGCGGCGCGTCGATGCCCGCCTTGGCGAACAGGGCCTTGTTGTACCAGAAGCCCACGACGCCGAGCGAGAACGGCAGCGCGTAGGTCTTGCCCTCGACCTGGAAGCCGGCCACGGAACCGCCGAGCTTGGCGATCGTGTCCGCCGCCGCGTCGGAGATGTCCTTGGTCAGGCCCGCGTTGACGTGGTCGCGCAGCTCGCCGCCACCACGCTCCATGTAGACGTCGGGGGCGTCCCCGGCCTGGAAGGCGGCCTCGAGCTTGGTGATCATGTCGTCGTGCTGCATGGCGTTCACCTCGACGGTGACGCCCGGGTTGGCGGCCTCGAAGTCCTTCGCGATCTTGTCGTAGTAGACCTTGCCCTCACCCGTGTTGGAGTTGTGCCACCACGAGATGGTGACCTCCTCCTGCTTCGAGTCCCCGCCGCCGCCAGCGGTCGTGCCGTCGCCGGAGGGGGAGTCGCCGCCGCTGCTGCAGGCGGCAAGGAGTGCGATCGTCGTCGCGAGCGCGATGCCCGCCGTTGCACGACGCATGCGTGCCATGTTTGGTCCCTTCAGTCTTCGTTGACCCACCTGGACGCGAGGAGCATGGCAAAGTTTCGAAGAACGCGTCAATCGTTATCGACACCGATATCGACACCGTTATCAAACCGATGCCATAGGATCGCCCACGTGGAGCACTCAGGCCGGGTCAAGATGGCCGACGTCGCCCGTCAGGCGGGTGTGTCGGTCGCGACCGTCTCCAAGGTCGTGAACGGCCGGTACGGCGTCGCGCAGTCCACGCTCGATCGCGTGCGGCAGGTGATCTCCGAGCTCGGCTACGAGGCCAGCCTCGGCGCGTCGAGCCTGCGCTCGCTGCGCACCAACGTCGTGGGGATCCTCGTCGCGGAGTTCGAGCCGTTCTCGACCGAGCTGCTCAAGGGCGCCTCCGACGCGATCGGTGCGACCGACTACGAGCTGCTCGCGTACTCCGCGGGCGGTCGCCGGTCGGACGTGGGCTGGGAGCGCCGGTACCTGTCGCGGCTCGGCGGGACGCTCATCGACGGCGCCATCATCGTCACGCCCACCGTCGTCGACACGCGCTCCGTCATCCCGGTCGTCGCGATCGACCCCCACACCGGCCCCTCCGGCGTGCCGAGCGTCGACTCCGACAACTTCGCCGGCGGCGTGATCGCCACGGAGCACCTGCTGCGCCTCGGCCACCGGCGGATCGGCCACCTGGCCGGCCGCACCGACCTGGAGTCCGCCCGTCTCCGAGAGGCCGGGTTCCGCTCGGCGATGGCGTCCGCGGGCCTGACCGTCGACGAGTCGCTCGTCGTGACCGGTGGGTATCGGCAGGACACCGCGACGCAACCCGCCCGAGCCCTGCTCGACCGGCCCGACCGACCCACCGCGGTGTTCGCCGCCAACGACCTGTCCGCGATCCGTACGGTCGAGGTCGCGAAGGAGCTGGGCCTGAGCGTCCCGGGCGACCTGTCCGTGATCGGGTTCGACAACGTCCCGGAGTCGGCGCTGTGCGACCCGCCGCTCACGACCGTCAGCCAGCCGCTGCGCGACATCGGCTCGCGTGCGCTGCAGCTGCTCACCGACCTGCTCGCCGAGCGCGAGGCCCCCACGCACCTGCGCCTGCCGACCGCGCTCGTCGAGCGCGCCTCCTGCCGCCCGCTGCCCTGACCGGCCCGCCCCGCGCGCCGGTCAGGGGCCGATGCTCGCTGCCTCGTCCTGCGTCTCGGCGCCCTCGCGCATGTGCCGCGTGACCCAGGGCGCGACGGCGAACATGGCGAGCGCGCACACGAGCGCGACCGCGCCGATCCAGCCGAAGTACGCCGTCGGGCTCGCGTCGCTCGTCGCCTGGACCAGCTGGGCCGTGATCGCGTTGCCCGCACTCGTCGCGAGGAACCACAGCGCCATCGCCTGGCCCTTGAACGCACGCGGCGCGAGCAGCGTGGTCGCCGCCAGACCGACCGGCGACAGGCACAGCTCGCCGATCGTCTGGATCACGTAGACCACGACGAGCACCCACCACGGCGACTTGCCGTCGCCCGCGAGCGCCGACGCCCCGGCGAGGAACAGGAACGACAGCGCGGCGAACGACAGGCCGATCGCGAACTTCACCGCGGTCGGCGGGCGGTCGTCGAGCCGGACCCACAGCCACGCGAACGCGGGGGCGAGCAGGATGATCGACGCCGGGTTCACCGACTGGAAGAACGCCGGCGACACCTCGACCCCGAAGATCACGAGCTCGGTCTCGTCGCGGGCGTACGCCGACAACGTGCTCGCCGCCTGCTCGAAGATCATCCAGAACAGCATCGCGGCCACGAACAGCGGGATGTAGGCGCGCAGGCGCGAGCGCTCACGGGCCGTGACCTTGGGCGAGCGCAGCATCACCCAGAACGTGGCGACCGGCGCCGCGAGCGCGACGTAGGACAGCGCGTCGACCGCCGTCGTCGTCGTGAAACCACCCGAGGTGAGCGCCGCGACGCCGAGCGCGACGAGGCAGCCGGCGGCCACCGCGACCACCAGGCGCACCACGCCGGCCCGGTCCGCCGCCGTCAACGGGTTCGGCGGGAGCTCTCCGGCGCCCGCGAGCAGCCGGCGGCCCGCGACGAAGAACACGAGCGCGATCGCCATCCCGACCGCGGCGACCGCGAACCCCGCGTGGTAGCCCCCGAGCTCGCGCGCGACCCCGACGAGGACCGGCGCGAGCAACGAGCCGATGTTGATGCCCATGTAGAAGATCGAGAAGCCCGAGTCGCGCCGCACGTCGTCGCGCGAGTACAGGTCGCCGACCATGCTCGAGACGTTGGGCTTGAGCAGCCCTGTGCCGAGGGCCACGAGCACGATGCCCACGTACGCGGTCGCCACGGTCGGCACCGCGAGGCTCACGTGACCCGCCGCGATGACCACGCCGCCGTAGAGCACCGAGCGCCGCGCGCCGATCATCCGGTCGGCGAGCCATCCGCCGATCACGGACAGCAGGTACACGGACGCGCCGTAGGTCGCCACGACCGCGTTGCCCAGGTCGTCCGCGAGGCCCAGACCGCCGTTCGCGAGCGTGTCCGTGAGGAAGTACAGCAGGATCGCCCGCATGCCGTAGTAGCTGAACCGCTCCCACAGCTCGGTCCCGGACAACGTCATCAGCCCGAGCGGGTGGCCGAAGAACGCATGGTCGCGCGGCACCAGCCGCTGAGCCTGCGCGCCGTCCGCGGCGTCGTTCAGGGTGCCGCTCCCGGTCGCCTCGGGCGTGCGCCGGTCCTCGCGTCCGCCGGCGTCCCGGGCACCGTCATCCATCCGCCCATCGTGGAGCCGACGCGTGCCCCCCACCACCGGGGGCGCAGCCGGGCGCGGTCAGCGGGACGTCTCGTCGTACTGCCTCGCCCGGTACTCGTCCTCGAGCAGGCCCATGTCGATCCCGTCGCACCAGCGCTCGCCGTCGCGGAACGCGTCGCGCCGACGCCCCTCGACGCGGAACCCGAGGTTCTCGTACAGCGCCTGCGCGCGCGTGTTGATCGCCAGGACCGCGAGCCCCACGCGGTGCAGACCGAGCCCGTCGAACGCGAACCCCAGCACGAGCTCGATCGACTCCGTGCCGTACCCGCGCCCCCGGTAGCCGGGCCGCATCGCCAGGCGCAGCGACGCGCTGCGCACGTGCTCGTCGATGTCCTCGAGCACGATCTCGCCCAGGTACTCGTCGTGGCCGACCAGGGTGATCGCGAGGTCCACCCGGCCGGGAAGGTCGCTCGCGTTGGCGCACCACGAACGTGCCTGCTCGAGCGTGAGGGCCTGCGTCGCACCGGTGAGCCGCATCCCTTCCGGGTCGCTCACCGACTCCCACAGCGCCTCGGCGTCGTCCGCGCGGATCGGGCGCAGCGTCAGCATCTCGCCCTGCAGCGTCGGCTTGTCGACGCGCGTCGTCGTCATCCGCCCTCCCTGTCCGGTCCCCCGAGGGTAGTGGCGCGCACGCGCTGCGTCACCGGACGTGCGCGGGGTGTCGGGCACGGCGCACGTCCGAGACACGAAGCGGCGGCGCCGCGGAGCTCAGCCTGTCGCCGCGACGCCGCCGCGTCCGTGTCGGGCCGGAAGGTCTCCGGCCCGGTGCTCAGCGCACCGTCAAGGTGGCCGCCGAGCTGGTCAGGCTCCCCACCCCGTTCGAGACGTACGCCCGGTACTGGGCTCCGTCACGCGCCTTGGTCGCCAGGACCTGCAGCTTCGTCCCGGTCGCGCCCGTGAGCCTGACCCACGTGCTCGACCCGGCCCGACGCTCGTACCACTGGATCGTCGGCGTGGGCGACCCGGTCACCTCGATGCGGAGCGTCGCGATGCTGTCCTTCGCCGCCGTCACCGACTTCGGTGCGGTGACGACCTTCGGGGCGACACCCTTGCGGACGAGCGCCGACGTCGTCTTCGCCGAGCCCGCGGAGTTGGTGAACACCGCACGCACCTCGATGCCCTTGGCCGTCGAGGGCACCGCGAGCGTGACCGACGTGCCGGTGGCACCGGCGATCGTCTTCCAGCTCGTGTACCCCACGCCCCGCTGCTGCCAGCGGACCGTCGGCGTCGGGAAGCCCGAGGCCGACGCCGAGAGCGTGACCTTCGTGCCCGCCTTCGACGTGAGCACCGACGTCGGGTTCTTCGTGACCTTCGGTGCGTACGGCTTGACCTTGACGGTCGCCGCCTTCGTCGTCGCCGTCCCGGCCGTGTTCGTGAACACCGCGCGGTACGCGGCACCGTGGTTGTCCGCCCCGACGATCACCGACAGGGACGTCTTCGTCGCCCCCGCGACCGCCTTCCAGCTGGTCGACCCGGCGGCGCGGCGCTGCCACTGGACGGTCGGCGTCGGGGTGCCCGTGGCCGCAGCACGCAGCACGACCTTGGTGCCACGGTCCACCGTCACCGACGCCGGGTGGGTCGTCACGGTCGGCTTGACCTCGGCCGGCGGGAGGACCTTGGCCTCCACCAGCTTGCCGACACCCCAGTGCGCCGTGCTCTGGTAGCCCGCACCCGTCGGGTCGGCCCAGTTGGTGATCGAGTGCCGGCTGCCGCTGGCGGCGTCGTTGACCTGGAAGTCCAGGCCGTGGAACGTGCCCAGGCCGCCGTACTCGAGCAGGCTGATCGCCGCCTCGACGCGGTAGCCCGTGTCCGTCCCGACAACCGCGCTGGTCAGCCGGTTGCGCTGGAACGGCTCGTCACCCGCGCCGAACGACACGGCTCCGGTCGCGTCGATGCGGATCTGGGTGTCGTCGTACCGGTACGTGCCGTTCTTGGCGTTGCCTGCGTCGACGTAGATCTCGACCGAGTCCTTCGTCCACGGGTCGCTGCCGGTCGTGTCGATCACCGGGTCCGCGACGTCGGCCAGCACGTACAACGTGTGGTCCTTCCACAGCGTCCGGAACGTGCCGACCGCGCCACCGCCCGAGCCCAGGGTCACCTTGCGGGTGACCGCAGTACCCGCGCCGGCCCAGGCCGCGTCCACCTCGCCGTCGATCGTCGGGACGGCCGTCGCGGCCGGGACCTCGACGAACGAGAGCTCCTCGACGAGCGTGACCGAGCCGAGCACACCCGGCGTGTTCCAGGTCGCCGTGGTGCCGCCGTCGACGACCTGCACGTCGAGCCCGACGACGTCGCCGCGTGCCGCGCCGGTCAGCGGCAGCTGCACGACGGCGGTCCAGCCGCCCTCGCGTGCCGTCGCCACACCCTCGGCGTCGCCCTGTCCGTCACGCCCGAGCGTGACGGTCCCGGAGGACGTGACGAGGCGGATCTCGTCGGAGTCGTCGACGCTCGCGTCGTCCACGTCCACGAACACCGTCAGACGGTCGGGCGACCACCGCAGCTGGAACCGCGCGTTCTCACCGACCACCTGCAGCGGCAGCCGCTGCCACTGCGACGACGAGACCGAGTAGTCCCCGTCGGCATCGGCCGCGAACGCGTCGACGCTGCGGATCGCCGCCGGCAGGTCGAGACCCGCGGCACCGTAGTACGCGTACTTCGCCTTGTAGTAGTCGTCGAACAGCAGCGGCTTGCCGTTGTTCGAGGCGCGCCAGGACCGACCGTCGGTCAGGCCCCAGACGGTGACCGAGAACAGGTCGTCGGCGTGGTCACGGAACGTGTCGAACGCCGCCTGGTAGTAGTAGCCCTGGTCGATGGCCTTGGCCTTGTCCGCCGAGCCGACCGAGACGTCGAGCTCCGTCACCGCCTGCAGCAGGTCGGTCCCGTCGGCCTTCTTCATGCCGTCGAAGTCGGCGAGCGCCGCCCCGAGGGTGCTGACCGGCGTGGACAGCGAGACGTGGAACTGGTGGCCCACGCCGTCGATCGGCACGTCGCGCTCGATCAGGCGCTCGACGAGCGCCTTGTACCGCCCGCGCTTGCCGGTCTGCTCGGTGTTGTAGTCGTTGATGAACAGCGCGACGGGTCGCTCGGCGTCCTTCGAGGCGTACTCGTGGTTGAACGCCTGCTCCGCGTACTCGAACGCCGAGTCCACGAAGCTCTCGCCGAGGATCTGGTACCACGTCGAGCGGCGCATGCCGTCGGCGTACGCGGTGCCGTCGTCGATCACCTCGTTGACGACGTCCCACGCGACCATCGGGTTGGTGTCCGACCCGAACGGCCCGTACTCCTGCGAGATCACCCGCGCCACGTTGAAGATGTGGTCGCGCAGGCGCTGACGCATCGCGTCCGGCCCGAGCAGCGCACCCTCGTCGTCACGGTAGAACCAGTCCGGCGTCTGGCTGTGCCAGGCCAGGACGTGGCCGTAGACCTTGAGGTCGTTGTCCCGCGCGTAGTCCAGGAGCGCCTTCGCCTCGGCGTGCATGCCGAAGGTGTCCACGCCCTCGCCCGAGTACCACGCCTCGACCTTCATGTAGTTCTCGGCCGTGACCTGGTTGAAGTGCTTGAGCAGCAGATCGGACGCCGTTCCCGCCATCTCGCGCGAGTCGATCGCGACGCCCATCGGGAAGTCCACCGTGTCCTTCAGCGGGGTGAGGTCCTCGATCTGGGACGGCGGCGTGGAGCGCACCAGGATGTCGTCGATGACGAAGGTCGAGGTGTTGCCCGCCTCGCCCTGCGCCCAGGCCGTCTCGAAGTACAGCTCGGCGGCGTCCGTGAACGCCGGCATCGAGAACGTGCCGGTCAGGTGCACCCACTGGCTCGAGGACAGCCCCGTGAACTGCACGAGGTTCGAGAACGCCTGGGTCTCCCCCGCCACGGTGCGCGACGAGAGCGTCATGTCACCCGGTGTGCCCTCGAACTTGACCCACGCGGACACGTCGTACGTCGCGCCCGGCGTGGCCGTGTCCGTGACGTCGTACTGCAGGCCCTGGCCCTGCGACTTGCGGTCGGACACGCGCACCGCATAGGTCGACTCGTGGGCGACCTCGTCCTGCACGTCGAGCTGGGGAACGCCGTTGCCGTCGTCGCGCGGGGTCCAGCCCTCGAGCGTGTTGGTCTCGAAGTCCGACTCGACGAGCGTCACGCCCTTGGGCGCGGCCCCGCCGGCCGGCAGCGTGAAGGTCCAGCCGTCGGCGAGCAGCTCGGCGACGACCGTCTTGACCGCGTTGACGCCGGGCATCCGGTCGCCACCGCCGTCGTGCACGAGCACGATCTCACCGGGGTTCGACGTGATGACCTCCCGCAGCGCGGCGGTCAGCTTGGCCTCGTCGCCCGCGTTCTCGGCGCCGTCCCAGTCCATGATCAGGTTGTCGACGGCGAGCGGCTGCATGCCCAGCGCGACCGCGACCTGGTTCGTCTGGCCCCAGGCACCGTTCGGCGCTCGGAAGTACGGGACCTCGGCCTCGGGGTCACCCAGCGCGTCGCGGATGATCGCGAGGTTCGCCTTGAGCTTGTCCGCGACCTCTTGCTTCGACAGGTCGGCCATGCTCGCGTAGTCCGTGCTGTGGTTGCACAGCGTGTGGCCGTCGGCCACGATCCGCTTGAGGATGTCCGCGCCGCCCGGCGCCTGGACGTTCTGCCCGATGACGCAGAACGTCGCCGTGACGTCGTTCTCGGCCAGGAAGTCCAGCAGCGCCGTGGTCGCGGCGCCGTTGGGGCCGTCGTCGAACGTCAGGGCGCTGGTGTTGATCCCGCCACGCGCAGCCGAGACGGGGGTCGTCGTCGGGTTGAGCGCGCCACCGGGCACGAAGTCGGGGTCGGTCTCGACGTAGTCGTCGCTCGAGCCGCCCGTGATGAGCACGTCGTCCACCAGGAAGTCCGGGTGCGCGCTCTCGACGTCGGCTGCCTCGAAGTACAGCTTGACCGAGGTCAGGCCCGGGTCTCGCGTGTACGTGCCCGAGAGCTCGACCCACTCCTCGTCCGTCACGTCAGCCGCCTCGGCGACCGTGCCGAACGAGTCGTCACCGCCGGAGTTCGTCTGGGCCGTGAGCTTGATGGTCGACGGCCCCGCCGTCCCGTCCGGGAGCTTGACCCACGCCGTGACGGTGTAGGGCGTGCCCTCGGCAAGGGTCGCCGTCAGGTCGGCCTCCGCGCCCGCCCAGTTCGCGCTGCGCGCCGAGACCAGCAGGCTCTTGGCACCGCCGTGCACCTCGGTGTCGGTCAGCGCGGTCGTCGACCCACGGTTGCCCCACGGGTCCTTCGTCGTCTCGAAGTCGTTGCTGAGCACGACGACCGGCTCGCTCACCGGGGCGGCAGCGGACACGACGACGTCGTTCAGCTGGTACGTGAACGCCAGCGGCGGCGTGGGCTCGGGGTAAGGCCCCGTCCCGAGGTAGATCGTCTCCTGGGCGTCCGCCGCCGGGACGGTGTAGGTCCCGCTGACCGTCGTCCACTCGCCCGTCAGCGTGGTGCCCGCCAACCACGTGTAGCTCGGCTTGGTGACCCAGCGCGCGGCGACGTCCGTGTCGCCTGCGACGATGCGCGCCTGCGCCGTGACGGTGACGACCGTGCCCGGCTCCAGTCCCTCGAGGAGACCGGCGGGGGTCGAGATCCCGTCGAAGTTGTCGGCCCGCTCGACCTGGTAGACCTTGTCGTCGTCGCCGAGGTCGACGAACGTTCCCGACGCACCGGACGGCACGAGGTCGCCCAAGGTTCCACCGTCGAAGGACTCCGACAGCAGGGTCGTCGTCCCGTCAGTCGCTGCGGCGGCGGTGGCGCCTGCCGTGACGACCGTCAGGGGTGCCGCGAGCAGCGCGAGGGTCGCGAGGGACGCGACTGCTCGCCGTGCGCGCACCGGGGAGTGAGTGGACATCAACGCTCCTTTGCGTAGACGTGAACCGTCTCGGTGGCGCGAGGCTAGCCCGGCATCGGCGGGCTCGGGAAGTCACTTTCGGTAACGATCTCGATACTTCACCGATATGGAGTCCGGCGCGCACACCCGACGGATCGGACTCCTGCGGCCCCGTGCCGTCCGCGCAGGCACCTGAAAGCGGCCCGACACGGACACCATCGCAAGGTATCGAGCACGACGATGCCCCCGATCGGAGGACAGCCGACCGGGGGCATCGAGCCGCCCAGAACCCCGCGCGGCCTACGCGCTGAAACTTTCGGTCAGGACGAGACGCGCTCCAGCACCAGCTCGCGAACACGGCCCGCGTCGGCCTGGCCGCGCGTGGCCTTCATGACCGCGCCGATGATCGCGCCGACCGGCCCGAGGTTCCCCGACCGGATCTTCTCGGCGATGTCCGGCTGGGCAGCCAGGGCTGCGTCGATCGCCTCCAGGAGCGGGCCGTCGTCCGAGACGACCTCCAGACCCCGGGCGACGACCACCTGCTCCGGGTCGCCCTCACCCGCCAGCACGCCCTCGAGCACCTGGCGTGCCAGCTTGTCGTTGATCCGACCCGAGTCGACCAACGCCTGCAGCGCACCGATCTGCGCGGGCGTGATCGGCAGGTCGGCGAGCTCGACCTCGCGCTCCTTGGCCGTCCGCGCCAGCTCCCCCATCCACCACTTGCGCGCGGCGGCAGGAGCGGCCCCTGCGGCGACGGTGGCCTCGATGAGCTCGGTCGCACCCGCGTTGACCACGTCGCGCATCTCGGCGTCGGCGAAGCCCCACTCCCCCTGCAGCCTCCGACGACGAGCCGCCGGCAGCTCCGGCAACGCGGCGCGGATCTCCTCGACCCACGCCGGGTCCGGCGCGATCGGCACCAGGTCCGGCTCCGGGAAGTACCGGTAGTCCTCCGCGTCCGACTTCACGCGCCCGCTCGTCGTCGTCCCCGTGTCCTCGTGCCAGTGCCGCGTCTCCTGGATCACGGCCCCGCCCGCGTCGAGCACCGCGGCCTGGCGGGAGATCTCGTACCGCACCGCACGCTCGACCGACCGGAACGAGTTCACGTTCTTGGTCTCGGTGCGCGTGCCCAACGGGCTGTCCGGCGCGGGGCGCAGCGAGACGTTCACATCGGCACGCACGTTCCCGCGCTCCATGCGCGCCTCGGACACCCCGAGCGCACGGAACAGGTCACGCAGCGTCTGCACGTAGGCGCGCGCCACCTCCGGCGCGCGCTCGCCGGCACCCGTGATCGGGCGCGTGACGATCTCCACGAGCGGGATCCCCGCGCGGTTGTAGTCCACCAGCGAGTACTCCGCGCCGTGGATACGACCCGTCGAGCCGCCCACGTGCGTGTTCTTGCCTGCGTCCTCCTCCATGTGCGCGCGCTCGATCTCGACGCGGAACACGCTGCCGTCCTCGAGCTCGACGTCGACGTAGCCGTCGTACGCGATCGGCTCGTCGTACTGCGACGTCTGGAAGTTCTTCGGGACGTCCGGGTAGAAGTAGTTCTTGCGCGCGAACCGGCAGGTCTGCGCGATCGAGCAGTTGAGCGCCAGGCCGATCCGGATGGCGTACTCCACCGCGGTGCCGTTGACCACCGGCAGGCTGCCCGGCAGGCCGAGCGACACGGGCGTGACCGAGGTGTTCGGCTCCTCGCCGAACCCGGCCGGCGCCGCGTCGAACATCTTCGTGCGCGTGCCCAGCTCGACGTGCACCTCGATCCCGATCACGGGGTCGAAGCGCGCGACCGCGTCCTCATAGTCGACCAGGTCGACGACCGCGTGGCTCATCGCGCCACCTCCAGCTCCGGGGCCTTGGCCAGCAGCGGGCCGCCCCACTCGTTCTCGAGCAGCGCCTCGAGCGCCGCACCCACGCGGTACAGCCGGTCGTCGGCCTTCGCCGGTGCGAGCACCTGGAACCCGACGGGCAGGCCGTCGTCCGACAGCCCTGCGGGCAGCGACAGGCCCGGGACCCCCGCGAGGTTCGCCGGGATCGTCGCGACGTCGTTGAGGTACATCGCCAGCGGGTCGTCGAGCTTCTCCCCCAGCTTGAACGCGGTCGTCGGTGCCGTGGGCGAGACGAGCACGTCCGCCTGCGCGAACGCGGCCGCGAAGTCACGCTGGATGAGCGTGCGGACCTTCTGCGCGCTGCCGTAGTACGCGTCGTAGTAGCCGGCGGACAGCGCGTACGTCCCGAGGATGATGCGCCGCTTGACCTCGTCGCCGAAGCCCTGGCCACGCGTCGCGGCCATCACGCGCTCCGCGGTCACCGGGCCCTCGCTGGGCTCGACCCGCAGGCCGAACCGCATGCCGTCGAACTTGGCGAGGTTGCTGGAGGCCTCCGCGGGCAGGATCAGGTAGTACGCCGCGAGCGCGTACGTGAAGTGCGGGCACGAGACCTCGACGACCTCCGCGCCCGCGCGCTGCAGCAGGTCCAGCGACTCGTGGAACCGCGCGAGCACCCCCGCCTGGTAGCCCTCGCCCTGCAGCTCGGTGATGACACCCACCCGCACGCCGGACAGGTCGCCGTTCGCGCCGAGGCGGGCTGCGCCGACGAGGTCGGGCAACGGGTCGGGGATGGACGTCGAGTCCCGCGGGTCGTGGCCGCCGATGAGCTCGTGCAGCAGGGCCGAGTCCAGCACTGTGCGCGTGACCGGGCCGGCCTGGTCCAGGCTGCTCGCCAGTGCGATCAGGCCGTAGCGCGACACCGAGCCGTACGTCGGCTTGACGCCCACCGTGCCCGTGACGGCCGCGGGCTGGCGGATCGAGCCGCCCGTGTCCGTGCCGATCGCGAGCGGCGCCTCGAACGCGCCCACCGCCGCGGCGCTGCCGCCACCCGAACCGCCCGGGATCCGCTCCAGGTCCCACGGGTTGTGCGTGTTGCCGTATGCGGAGTGCTCGGTCGACGAGCCCATCGCGAACTCGTCCATGTTGGTCTTGCCGAGGATCGGCAGACGGGCCGCCTTGATGCGCTCGACGAGCGTCGCGTCGTACGGCGGCAGCCAGCCCTCGAGGATCTTCGAGCCGGCGGTCGTCGGGACGCCACGGGTGACGACGACGTCCTTCACGGCGATCGGCACACCGGCCAGCGGGTGCAGCTGCTCTCCCGCCGCGCGGCGCGCGTCCACGTCCGCGGCCGTCGCGAGCGCGTCGTCGTCGGACACGTGCAGGAACGCGTGCACCGCGGGCTCGACCGCCGCGATCCGGTCCAGGTGCGCGCGCGTCGCCTCGACGCTCGAGACCTCGCCCGCCTGCAGCCTGTCCGCGAGCGCCGCAGCGGAGATCCTGGTCAGGTCCTCGCTCATGCGTCCTCCCCCAGGATCTGCGGCACGAGGAACTTGCCGTCCTCGGCGGCCGGTGCCGCTGCGAGCACGGCGTCACGGTCGACCGGCGGCTCGGGCACGTCGGCTCGGAACACGTTCGTCAGCGGCAGGGGGTGGCTCGTGGCCGGCACGTCCGGCGTGGCGATCTCGCTCACGCGCGCGACCGACTCGACGATGACGTCGAGCTCGCCCGCGAGCCGGTCGAGCTCGGCGGGCGTCAGGTCGATCCGAGCCAGCCCTGCCACGCGCGCGACCTCGTCGCGGGAGAGGGTGGACATGGGGCCGAGTCTAGTGGGGCGTCACGAGCGTTCGACGGCCGCGTCGATGAGCGAGAGCAGCGCGAGCGCGTAGGCGTCCTCGGCGCTGTCCGCCGTGAACACCTGCTCGGGACGTCCCGCGAGCTCGACGAGCACCTGGAACGATCCGTCGGTCGATCGCGCGAGCGACCGGAACGTGCCGCCCAGCAGCTCGCGCAGCTGGTCCTCACGCGGCAGCCACACCGCGTCCTGGAGCGAGACCGAGTCGAGCGCCCACTCCGTCGTCCCGTTGAAGCCCAGGACCGTCCCGGTCGTGTAGTGGTGCGGCTCGATCGTCATCTCGCTCACGGTGAAGACCTCGTCCACGCCGTCGACGAGCATGCCGAACCGGTCACCCGACGCCGGGTGCCAGTGCAGGCCGCGGCGACGCAGACGCAGGGCGAGCTCTCGATCGATCACGCGGTCAGTATCGACCAGGCCGGGACCATCTGCCCGCACGACGTGGCCGCCCACGCGCGATGCTCGCAGTCGTGCGCCGCACCCCGGTCTACTACTACTCGTCGTCCAGCGGCCTGGTCCGCACGTTCGCCGACCGCCTCGAGCGCCCCACGTTCAACCTCGCCGAGCGCGTGCACCGGCAGGCCGAGGTCGACGGCCCGTGGGTGCTGCTGACGCCGTCGTACAAAACGGGCAACGCCGCGAACGACACCATCCCCGAGGCCGTGCGCCGGTTCCTGCGCTCGCCGAACAACCGCCGCAGGCTCGTGGGGGTCATCGGTTCGGGCAACCGCAACTTCGGCCGGTACTACCAGCACGCCGCACGCGAGATCGCGCAGCGCTCGGGCCGGCCGGTCCTGTTCGAGTTCGAGCTCGCCGGCACGGCGTGGGACGTGGCGCGCTGCCGCACGATCCTCGACGAGCTGGACGAGGGGCTCGCCCGCGGTGCGGGCTGAGCCCCTCGTCCCCCGTACCTCGTCGTCGCGTCAGACGCCGTTCGTGCCCTGCCGGTTGCTGCCCGCGCCGGCGACGAGCCCGCCCGCCGCACCCGCGAGCACCGAGGCGATGTCGATGCCGGTGAGCGACTTGACGACCTCCTGGCCCTCGCCGAGCACCTGACCAACCGTCTTGGTGACGGCCGACGCGCCGTCGGTCGAGACGACCGTGAGCTGGTCGATCGCGCCGATCGGGTCGGCCGCCGCCCTGACGATCTCGGGCAGCGCGGCGATGACCTGCTGAGCGAGGATCGCCTCGCCCTGCTCGCGCAGCGCCTCGGCCTGCGCCTTGGTGGCCTCGGCCGCCGCCAGACCCTCGGCCCGGGCGGCCGCGGCGCGCGCCAGGCCGAGCGCCTCGACGGCCTGCGCCTCGGCGAGCTGCCGGTCGCGCTCGGCGTTGCCC
>JAEYUL010000155.1 GCA_023432565.1 Actinomycetes bacterium
GAGCAGGTCGAGCGACGGGCGCCGCGGCAGCGGCACCCGGGGCACGACCTCGAGCGGCAGCCCGGCCAGGGGCACGAGGCGCGCCTCGAGGCCCTCGGCCGTCCCCAGCACCGTGAGCGTCGCGTCCGGGCGGCGTCTGCGCAGCTCCCCGGCGACGGCCAGCAGCGGGTTGACGTGGCCGGCGGTGCCGCCCCCCGCCAGGAGGACGGACACGGGGCGCGCGTCAGGCACGGCCACCACCTCTCGAGGAACGGGGCGCGGCGTCGCGCCCCCCGCGCGAACGGCGGCCCGCGGCCGCACCACGGATCCCGACGACCGCCAGGGAACGCCGGACGACACCCGAGCGCGCTGCGAGCGCGTCCGCGGCGCCGGGCTCGTCGCGCGCGAACGCCAGGACGACACCGAGTGCGGCCATGGTCATGATCAGCGCCGACCCGCCGGCGGAGACCAGCGGCAGCGGCACGCCGATGACGGGTGCCAGGCCGATGACGACGGCGATGTTGACGAACGCCTGGCCGACGATCCACGCGAGGACGGCGCCGGTGGCGATCTTGACGAACGGGTCAGGGTGGCGCGTGATCACGCGGATCATGGCGAACGCGAGCAGCCCGAACAGCGCCAGGACGACGAGCGTGCCGACCAGACCCAGCTCCTCACCGAGGATCGCGAAGATGAAGTCGTTGTGCGCCGCGGGCAGGTAGGACCACTTCTCGCGGCTCTGCCCGAGGCCCAGCCCACCGATGCCTCCACTGGCCAGTCCCCAGGACCCGTGCAGCGTCTGGTAGCACTCGGCCGACGCGCTGCACTGGTCGCCGAGCCAGCTCCCGATGCGCTGCATGCGGTTGGGGCTCAGCAGCACGAGCGCGGTGACGGCGGCGCCCGCGAGCGCGCCCGCGACCGCGAACATGCGCAGCGGCACGCCGGCGACGAACATCGCGCCCGCCACCAGGACGCACAGCACGAGCGCCGTGCCCAGGTCGTGCCCGAGCAGGACCGCTCCGATCGCCGCTCCGGCGACCGGGACCGCCGGCACGAAGACGTGCTTCCACTGCCGCAGGTAGGGCTGCTTGCGCGCCAGCACGGCGCCGAGCCACAGCGCGAGGGCGAGCTTGATGGTCTCGGACGGCTGCGCGGTCACGCCGCCCGGCAGGCAGACCCAGTTGGTGTTGCCGCCCGCGCCGCACCCGAGACCGAGGAAGACCAGCGACTGGAACGCGACCGCGGCGCCCAGCGCGGGCCACGCGATCGCCTTGAAGAACCGCACGGGCATGCGCGCGAGCACGACGGCGACGGGCAGGCCGAGCAACGCGAACTTCGCCTGGTCCAGGAAGACCGCGTAGGCGTTGCCGCTCTTGTCGAGCGACTCGACGCTCGAGCTGGACAGCACCATGACGAGCCCGATCACGAGCAGGAGCGCGCTCGCCCCGAGGATCACGTAGTAGCTCGTGACGACGCTGTTCCACTGCCCGAGCAGCGAGCCGCGGCCGTTCTCGCCCACCACCGGCTGCTCGGCGGTGGTGGGCACGGGGACCGTCCTGCGCCCGACCGGTACCGCGCTCACACGCGCCCGCCCGTCCGCTCGCCTCCCTCGCCCACCGCGGCGCGGGCTGCCGCGGCGAACGCGTCACCGCGTGCGGCGTACGAGGCGAACTGGTCCATCGAGGCGCACGCGGGCGCGAGCAGCACCGTGGCGCCCGCCGGCCCCGCGGCGTGCGCCATCGAGCGCGCAGCGGCCACGGCGGAGGTCATCACGTCCCCAGTCTCACCATGGACGATCTCGACCACGGGGACATCGGGCGCGTGTCGGCTCAGCGCGTCGCGCAGCGGCTCGCGGTCGACGCCGATCAGCACCACGCCGCGCAGCCGGTCACGGCGCGCCTGGACGAGCTCGTCGAACCGTGCTCCCTTGGCCAGACCGCCGGCGATCCACACGACGGTGCCCGGCGCGAACGCGCCCAGGGACGCCGCCGCGGCGTGCGCGTTGGTCGCCTTGGAGTCGTCGACGTAGGCGATCGTGGCGTGCCCCGTCGTCTCGACCGCGACCGTCTCGATGCGGTGGCGCCCGGGGTCGAACGCACGCAGCCCGTCGCGCACCGCGACCGGTTCGACGCCGTGCGCGAGCGCGAGCGCGGCGGCGGCGAGCGCGTCCGCGACGACGTGACGGGGCACGGTCCCGTCCGGGCCAGCGAGCGCGCGCAGGTCGTCCAGCGTGGCCAGCTCGGCGGCGTGCGTGTGTCGCAGCCGTGCGAAGCCGCGGTCGACGAGCACGTCCTCCACCAGGCCCACCTGCCCGACCGACGGGGTCCCGGTCGTGAAGCCCACGGCCACCGCACCGTCGACGACGTCCGCGTCGCGCACCATCTGCTCGGTCCGCGGGTCGGCGACGTTGTACACGCACGCGACCTGCGTGCGCTCGTACACGCGGGCCTTGTCCGCGGCGTACGACTCGAGCGAGCCGTGCCAGTCGAGGTGGTCCGGTGCGACGTTGAGCACCGCGGAGGCCTGCGCCGACATGGAGTGGGTGAAGTGCAGCTGGAAGCTCGACAGCTCGACCGCGAGCACGTCGAGCGAGGCGTCGGTCGCGGCGTGCGTGATCGGCGTCCCGACGTTGCCCACGGCGAGCGTGGCCCGCCCCGCGGCGGTCAGGATCGACTCGAGCATCCCGACGGTCGTGGTCTTGCCGTTCGTGCCCGTCAGCGCGAGCCACGGCGCCGGGCTGCCCGAGGGACCCCGCACGCGCACGCGCCACGCGAGCTCGACCTCGCTCCACACGGGCACGCCACGTGCGGCAGCCGCGACGATCAGCGGGTGGGTGGGTGGCAGGCCGGGCGAGGTGACGACCAGGTCGGCGCGGTCCAGCCCGCCGCCCGCGAGGTACTCGTCGGTCGCGACCGCCTCGTCGGACGCGTCGTCGACGGGGACCACCCGGGCGCCTCGCGACGCGAGCACCTCGGCGGCGGCACGCCCCGAGACACCCAGCCCCGCGACGACCACCCGCGCGCCGTCCAGGTCGAGCGACACCTAGCCCGCCACCCACTCGGCGTAGAAGATCCCGACGCCGAGCGCGACGAAGAGCCCGGCGATGATCCAGAACCGGATGACGATCGTGACCTCGCCCCACCCGCCGAGCTCGAAGTGGTGGTGCAGCGGGGCCATCTTGAACACCCGTCTGCCGGTGAGCTTGTACGACCCGATCTGGATGACGTCCGAGAGCACCTCGAGCACGAAGAGGCCACCGATGATCGCCGCGAGGATCTCGGTGCGGGTGAGGATCGACAGGCCCGCGAGCGCGCCACCCAGCGCGAGCGACCCGGTGTCACCCATGAAGATCTTGGCGGGACTGGCGTTCCACCACAGGAAGCCGAAGCACGCTCCGGTGATCGCGGCCGCGACGACCGCGAGGGCGAGCGGGTCGCGCGTCTCGTAGCAGCGCGGCCCCGCGGACGCCAGGATCTGGCACGACTGGTTGAACTGCCAGACGCAGACGACGACGTACGCGCCGAACACGATGAGCGAGACGCCCGTCGCCAGCCCGTCGAGGCCGTCGGTGAGGTTGACCGCGTTCGACCAGGCGGTGATGAGGAAGTTCGCCCAGATCACGAACAGGATCAGGCCCACGGTCGCACCCGCGAACGCCAGGTCCAGGTTGGTGTCCCGGATGAAGGAGATGTTCGTCGAGGCCGGCGTGCGGAACAGCTCGTTGGGGAACTGCAGCGCCGCCACCGCGAACGCGATCCCGACGAGGCCCTGCCCGACGATCTTCCACCGTGCCTCCAGCCCGAGGCTGCGCTGGCGGCTGATCTTGATGAAGTCGTCGAGGAAGCCGACCAGGCCGAGCCCGGTCATGAGGAACAGGACGAGGACGGCGGACACCGATGGTCGTGTGCCGGTGAGCAGGAGCGCCGCGCCCCACCCGAGCAGCGTCGCGCCCAGGATGACGACGCCGCCCATGGTCGGCGTGCCGCGCTTGGTGAAGTGCGCGGTCGGTCCGTCCTGACGGATGAACTGGCCGTACTGCCGGCGCACGAGGAACCGGATGAACAGCGGGGTCCCGAGCAGCGCGACGAGCATCGCCACGCCGCCCGAGATCAGGACGGCCTTCACGAGGTGACCGCCGGCGCCGCGGGGTGCTGCTCCGGGTCGGTGAGCCGGTCGCCGAGCTGCCACAGGCCCGCGCCGAACGACGACTTCACGAGCACGACGTCGCCCGGGCGCAGCTGCGTCGCGAGGAACCGTTCCGCGGCGTCGACGTCGTCCGCGAGCGCGACCTCGTCGCCCCAGCTGCCCTCACGGTTGGCACCGTCGGCGATACCGCGCGCGCCCTCGCCGACCACGACCGTCAGGCCGATGTTGAGGCGCACGACGAGCTCCCCGATCGCGTCGTGCGCGGCGCGCGCGTCCTCGCCGAGCTCGAGCATCTCCCCCAGCACGGCGACCGAGCGACGGTCGCGTCCGGCGACGACCGCGAGCGCCTTGAGGGCGGCGCGCATCGAGTCCGGGTTCGCGTTGTACGAGTCGTCGATGACGGTCACGCCGTCCGCGCGGTCGACGACGTGCATGCGGTGCGGCGACAGCGCGTCCGCGGCGGTCAGGCCGGCCGCCACGTCCTCGAGCGTCAGCCCGACGGCGAGGGCGGCGGCCGCGGCGGCGAGCGCGTTGTGGACGTGGTGCTCCCCCACGAGCCGCAGCTCGACGCGCGCCTCCTGGCGGCGCGGCGTGCCGTCGTCGACCACGAGCGTGAACCGGGCGCGGCCGGCGCGGTCCACCACCACGTCCGTCGCACGCACGTCGGCGCCTGCGCTCGCGCCGAACGTCACGACCTCGCCCGGTGCGAGCGCTGCCATCGCCGACACGCGCTGGTCGTCGGCGTTGAGCACCGCCACGCCGTCGGGGACGAGGCCCTGGACGATCTCCGACTTGGCGCGGGCCACCGCCTCGATGCCGCCGAAGCCGCCGAGGTGCGCGTGCCCGACGACCAGCACGACCGCCACGTCGGGCGGTGCGACGTTCGTCAGGTACGTGAGGTGGCCGGGTCCGGAGGCCCCCATCTCCAGGACGAGGAACCGCGTGGACTCGTCGGCTCGCAGGACCGTCAGGGGCAGGCCGATCTCGTTGTTGAACGAGCGCACCGGGGCGATCGTCGGACCCGCCGCCCCGCACAGCTGCGCGAGCAGGTCCTTGGTGGAGGTCTTGCCCACCGAGCCGGTCACGCCGATGACGCGCAGCCCGCTGCCTCCCGGCTCCAGGGCGGCCAGGCGCAGGCGCTGCAGCACGTCGCGCGCGAGGTCGCCCAGGGCCACCTCCACGTCGGGCACGACGATCGTCGGCAGCGCGCGTCCTTCGTCGTCCGTGACGGGGCGCGCGGCCAGCACGGCCGCGGCACCCGCGGCGACCGCCGCGGCCGCGAAGTCGTGGCCGTCCACGTGCTCCCCGGGCAGCGCGACGAAGAGCCCGCCGGGCTCGACCTGACGCGAGTCCGTGACCACCGTGCCGTGCACGAGCGCCGCGTGCTCGATCGCGTGCAGGCTCCCGCCGGTCGCCGCGGCGACCTCGGCGGCCGTCAGCGCGATCACGCCGCGCCTCCGTCCGTGGTCGTGGGCTGCGCGTCGGCGAGGCCGTCCGCGACGGCCTGGAGGAACACGTCTCGGTCGTTGTACCGGTGGAACACTCCGGCGATCTCCTGGGTCGGTTCGTGGCCCTTGCCCGTGACGATCACGGTGTCCCCCTCGCCCGCGATCGCCAGGCCGTGGCGCACCGCCTCGGAGCGCGGGGTGACCTCGCGCACGTCCGCGAGGTCGGGGCGGACCTCACGCACGCCGGCCAGGATGGCCGCGCGGATCTCACCCGGGTCCTCCGAGCGAGGGTTCTCGTCGGTGACGACGAGGACGTCGGCGAGCCGGGCGGCGATCTGTCCCATGATCGGGCGCTTGCCCCGGTCACGGTCGCCGTCGGAGCCGAAGACGATGACGAGCCGACCCGGGGTGATGGGACGCACCGCCTCGAGCGCGAGCACCAGCGCGTCGGGCGTGTGCGCGTAGTCGACGATCGCGAGCGGGCGGCCCGGGGCGCGCTCGACGACCCGCTCCATGCGGCCGGGCACGGCGTGCGCGCCCGCCACCGCGGCGATCGCGACGTCGAGGTCGACGCCGGCCGCGTGCGCGACGACGATCGCGAGCGCGGCGTTGGAGACGTTGACGAGCCCGGGCAGAGGGCTCGCGGCCGTGTGCTCGCGACCGTCCGGCCCGCGCAGCGTGAACGTCGAGCCGACGCCGTCGAGGCCGACGTCCGCCGCGACGACCGACCAGTCGGCGTCGGCAGCCGCCGGGTCGCCCACGTGCGTGCAGACCGACTCGACCGGGATGCGAGCCTCACGCACGAGCCGGCGACCCCACTCGTCGTCGACCACGACGACCCCGCGGCGACCCTGACCCGGCGCGAACAGGCGCGCCTTGTCACGGAAGTAGCCCTCCATGTCGCCGTGGAAGTCGAGGTGGTCGCGCTGCAGGTTGGTGAACGCGACGACGTCGAACGTGGTCCCCGCGACGCGGTGCAGGGCCAGCGCGTGCGACGAGACCTCCATCGCGACCGCCGTCGCACCGTGCTCGACGGCGCGCGCCAGCACGTTGGTCAGCACGGGTGCCTCGACCGTGGTGCGCGGGCTCTCGATGGCCTCGTCGCCGATGCGCAGCTCGACCGTGCCGAGCACCGCGGTGCGCTCGTGCACGGCGCGCAGCGCGGCGTCGACGAAGTAGGTCGTGGTCGTCTTGCCGTTGGTGCCCGTGATCCCCACCGAGCGCAGCCGCGTGGCCGGGTGACCGGCGACCTGCGCCGCGAGCGGCCCTGCGAGCGCGCGCGGGTCGGGAGCGAGCAGGACCGGCACGCGCTCGGCGAGGTCGTCGATCAGGGCCCGTCCGGACTCGTCCGTGACGATCGCCACGGCGCCCGCCTCGACCGCCTGCGCGGCGTACGTCGCGCCGTGCACGTGAGCCCCGGGCACGGCGACGAACAGCTCGCCGGGCAGGACGTCGTCGGAGGCCATGCTCACGCCGCGCACTGCCGTGTCGGCAACCTCACGCCCGGCGCTGACCAGGGAGAACAGGTCGACCAGGACGTGCAGCGGGAGGTCGACGGGATGCGAGGGGCGCATCCGGGCCGTCGAGGTC
The DNA here is from genome assembly GCA_023432565.1 of Actinomycetes bacterium. GTDB lineage: Bacteria > Actinomycetota > Actinomycetes > Actinomycetales > Cellulomonadaceae > Cellulomonas. The sequence goes on from JAEYUL010000155.1 coordinate 7,164, forward strand.
ATGGGGAGGAATCTACCCCGGTCCCCCGCCCCCGACGCGCGCTCGACCGCCTCGGCGGGAGGCGTCACCACGTCGTCGGGAACAGCGTCGCCTTGGTCCCCGACGGCGGCACCCCGAGCTCGCTCAGCGCGTACGTCCCGATCTCCCGGAACACCGGCGCGGCGACCACACCGCCGTACTCGGAGGTCCTCGGGTTGTGCAGGATGACGCTGATCGCCAGTCGCGGCTCGTCGGCCGGGACCACCCCGATGAACGACGCGGTGATTCCCTGCTTGCCGCCGTTGACCCAGTTCTGGGCGGTGCCGGTCTTGCCCGCCACGCGGTAGCCCGGGATCGCCGCGCTCGACCCGGTCCCGTCGTCGACGACGGACTCGAGCATCGTCATGACGGTGTCAGCCGTCTCCTTCGAGATGATCCGCGTGCGCGCCGGCTCGTCGGACTCCGTGTACCGACCGTCGGGTGACGTCCAGCCCTTGATGATGTGCGGCTGGACGCGCACGCCGCCGTTGGCCACGGTCGCGAACACCTGCGTCGCCTGGAGCGCGTTGACCGCGACCGCCTGTCCGAACAGCACCGCGTACGGCGTGCGGTTGTTGTTGCGGTCCGCGAACGACCCGGGCGACTCGCCCTTGAGCTCGACGCCCGTGCGGGAGCCCAGGCCGAACCGCTCGAGCCAGGCGTAGCGCTGGTCGATCGTCAGGAGGGAGCCGATCTGCACCGTGCCGGTGTTCGACGACTCCGCGAGCACCCCGGTGGTCGTCAGGCGCTGCGTCTCGTGCGGGTGGGAGTCCTTGAAGACCTGCCCGTTCTCGATCGTGTACTGGTACGGGACGGTCCACTTGTCCGTGGGAGTGGCCAGGCCCTCCTCGAGCACGGCGGCCATGGTGATGACCTTGCCGGTCGAGCCGGGCTCGAAGACGTTCGAGATGGACGGCGCGAGCGAGCCCGCCGCCGCGTCCCCCGGGTTGTTGGGGTCGCGCGCGCCCGAGTCGGCGAGCGCGAGCAGCTCGCCGGACGGGATGTCGAGCACGACGACCGTCCCGGAGTCCGAGCCCGTCGCCTTGACCTGGGCGTCGAGCAGGCTCTGCGCCTTCCAGGCGATGTCGGAGTCGAGCGTGAGCCGCACCGAGTCGCCGGTCGTCGCGGGCGTGTCCTCGAAGTAGCCGCCCGGCACCCGCTGCCCCTTGGCTCCGCGCTCGACCACCTCGGTCCCGGGCGTGCCCTTGAGCCGGTCGTCGAGGGCGGCCTCGAGTCCCTCGAGACCCTGGCCGTTGGAGTTGACGAAGCCGATGACGTTGCCGGCCAGGTTGCCGTTGGGGTAGACCCGGTCGGCGACCTTGTCGATGTTGATGCCCGGCAGCCGCATCGAGAAGATCTCGCGGGCCACGGACGGCAGCACCCCCTTGACGAGGTACTTGAACTTCCGGTCGCCGACGAGCTCGCCGCCGAGCACGGCGGGGTCCTTGTCGAGCAGCGGCGCGAGTCGGCGTGCCACGCCGAGGGCGCCCGGCGGGTCCTCGGGCGTCCCGTCGCCCTTGTACTCCCCGACGAGCAGCTGGTTGACCGAGATGTTGTACCGCTCGACCGAGCTCGCGAGCGCGACCCCGTCCCGGTCGGTGATCTCGCCCCGCGCACCGATCACCGCGTACGTCGACAGGCGCTTGTCTCGCGCCTCCTGCGCGAGCGTCGGTCCGCGCACCGCCTGGACGTACACGAGCCTCCCGGCGAACACGGTCAGCACGAGCGCCACGACGACCGCGAGCGCGACCAGGCGCGCTCGCCGGCCCGCGGGGGCGGGCTCGTCGCGCCGCGGCACGACGATCGGCGGCGCACCGACGGACCGCGCGGGCTTCGGCGCGGGGTCCTGCCG
>JAEYUL010000024.1 GCA_023432565.1 Actinomycetes bacterium
CAAGGCACCACCCCGGCGACCGCCGCCCCGGCGCTCGCCTCGCACACGGGAGGAACCCCAACGTGAAGATGCTACGGTTCGCGGCCCTCGGCGTGGCGGCGACGCTCGCGCTGACCGCCTGCAGCTCCAGCGACACGCCGTCGGACGACGCGACGAACGCCGGCGGCGGCGAGACCCCCGCCGCCGCCGAGATCACCCTGTGGCTCGCGGGCGGCGACACCAACGACGAGCTGCGCCAGTACCTCAAGGACACGTTCGCCGCCGAGAACCCCGGCTCGACGCTGACCATCGAGGAGGTCGCCTGGCCCGACCTGGTCACCAAGCTCACCACCGCGCTGCCCGACGCGGCGAACACCCCGGACGTCGTCGAGATCGGCAACACGCAGTCGCCGACCTTCACGACCGTGGGCGCGTTCCGCGACCTGACCCCGATCTACGACGAGCTGGGCGGCGACAAGCTGCTGCAGTCGTTCGTCGACGTGGGCTCGGTCGACGGCAAGAACTACGCGCTGCCGTACTACTTCGGCTCGCGCTACATGTTCTACCGCAAGGACCTCTGGACGGCCGCGGGCCTCGAGGTGCCGAAGACGCTCGCGGAGTTCAGCGAGTCGGTCGCCAAGCTCAAGACCGACACGCAGTCGGGCTTCGCGATGGGCGGCCAGGACTGGCGCAACGGCATCTCGTGGGTGTTCGCCAACGGCGGCGAGCTCGCGACGGTGGACGGCACCACCTGGACCTCGACGCTGTCGGACCCCAGCACGATCAAGGGCCTCGAGCAGTGGCAGGAGGTCTACCGGACCGCCTCGAACCTGCCCTCGACCGAGCGTGACGTCGCGTACTGGGACTTCCTGAACGACGGCACGGACGGTTCCGCGCCGGCGGCGGCGACGATCATGGCGCCGGGCTGGGCGCGCTGGTCGATCGGTGACATCACCACGAACGACGCGGGCGAGGAGGTGCGCGACGGCATGGCCGACGACACCACGTTCGACATCTTCGCCCTGCCGGGCGCCGACGGGGGCATCGCGCCGGTCTTCGCCGGTGGCTCGAACATCGCCGTCTCGGCGAAGTCGCAGCACCCGGAGCTCGCCGAGAACCTCCTGCGGATCATCTTCTCGCAGGAGTACCAGACGAAGCTCGGCGGTGCGGGCCTCGGCCCGGCCAACTCCGACTACGTGTCCTCGCTCGGCGACGACAAGTTCGCCACGACGATGATCGAGACGGCTGCGGCCTCCAAGCTCACCCCGGCCGCGCCGGGCTGGGCGGCGATCGAGGGTGCGTTCGTCTACGAGGAGCTGTTCCAGAAGATCGCCGACGGCGGCGACGTCACCGCGCTCGCGAAGGAGTACGACGCCAAGCTGACGCCGATGCTCAACGGCGGCGCCGCGGGCTGACGCCCGACCGAGGTGACCGGCCGCCCCGGCCGGCCGCCCGTCGGACCGTGCTGCCGTCCGCGAGGGTTCACCCCCTGGAGCCCTCGCGGACGGCGGCCCGGGCCGCACCAGGCACACAGGAGATCACTCATGTCCCACGACGCTGCCCTCGGCGTGCCCGCGCCCAGCGGCCCGGCCGTCCCCGGCGGCCCGACGAGCGAGGCGCCCCGACCGCGTCGCCGTCGCCCGCCCTCAGCCCCCTACCTGCTGCTCGTCCCCGCGGTCGTCGCCCTGCTCGCAGGCCTGGCGTACCCGGTGGGCAAGCAGATCGTGATGTCGGTGCAGAGGTACGGCCTCGAGCAGCAGTTCGGCCAGCCGCCCGAGCTCGTCGGGCTGGACAACTTCGTGCGCGTCTTCACCGACGACGCGCTGTGGGCCGTCGTGACGCGCTCGATCGTGTTCTGCATGGTCAACGCGCTGCTCACGGTCGTCATCGGCCTGGCGTTCGCGCTGCTGATGCGCGCGGTCAGCACGCCGGTGCGGCTCACGCTGCAGGTCTGCCTGCTGCTCGCCTGGGCCATGCCGATGGTCGCGGGCGTGACGGTGTTCAAGTGGCTGTTCGACTACCGCACGGGCGTCGTCAACTGGTTGCTCGTCAGGCTCGGCCTCGAGGGCATGGCGGGGTACTCCTGGCTCTCGCGCCCGCTGACGTTCTTCCTCGTCGCGACGCTGATCATCGTCTGGATGTCGGTGCCGTTCGTCGCGCTGTCGCTGTACGCGGGTCTGACCGCGGTGCCCGAGGAGGTGCTCGAGGCCTCGCGCATCGACGGTGCCAACGGCCGCCAGCAGCTGTGGCACATCCTGCTGCCGATGGTCCGCCCGGTGCTGTCGATCGTCCTGCTGCTGCAGGTCATCTGGGACCTGCGGGTGTTCGCCCAGATCCGGCTCCTGCAGGACGCGGGAGCCCCCGTCTCGGAGACGAACCTGCTCGGCAACTTCATCTACGAGCTCGGCATGAGCCGCCAGGACTTCGGCGGGGCCGCAGCCGTCTCGATCTTCGTGCTGGCGCTCACGGTCCTGCTGAGCTGGCCGTACGTCCGCAGCCTCATGAAGGAGGACGCATGAGCACCGTCGCGCCCACCCGCCCGGCGCGGGCCACGGCCCGCGCCCTGGCGCACCGCACGCGCGCGCCCCGGGCGAGGGGCCGTCGGGTGCGCTCCGTCCTCCTGGCGGCTCTCGCGCTGCTCGCCGCACTCGTGTGGGTGTTCCCCGTCTACTGGATGGTCCTGTCGGCGTTCACACCGGCGGCCTACCTGCGCGCGACGACGCCCGAGTTCCTCCCGCTGCACGCCACGACCGTGAACTTCGCTCGGGTGCTCGAGGGGGGCGACTTCCTGAACGCGCTCAAGATGAGCGCGGTCATCACGCTCCTGACCGTGCTCGCGGTTCTCGTGTTCGCCTTCCTCGGCGCGCTCGCGATCAGCCGGTGGAAGTTCCGCGGCCGCACGTCGTTCGTGCTCGCCGTGCTGTTCATCCAGATGCTGCCCGCCGAGGGCCTGTTCATCGCGCAGTACAAGATGCTCTCGTCCGCGCACCTGCTGGACTCGGTGATCGGCGTGACCGTGCTCTACACGGCTGCGGTCATCCCGTTCACGATCTGGATGCTGCGCGGGTTCGTCGCGGGCGTCCCGGCCGAGCTCGAGGAGGCGGCCATGGTCGACGGCCTGTCGCGCACGCAGGCCTTCCTGCGCATCACGTTCCCGCTGCTGGCGCCCGGGCTGGTCGCGTCCGGGGTGTACGCGTTCCTGCAGGCGTGGAACGAGTTCACCGTCGCGCTGGTCGCGCTGCCCTCGCAGTCCAGCCAGACGTTGCCGCTGTGGCTGCGCGACTTCCTGTCCGCGTCCGCCAACCGCGGCGTCGACTGGGGACAGGTCATGGCCGCGTCCACGCTGATCGCGATCCCGGTGATCGTCTTCTTCCTGTTCGTGCAGGGCCGGATGACCTCCGGCCTCGTGTCCGGCGCAGTCAAGGGCTGAGCGGATGTCCCAGCCCAGCACCCCCGCCCAGCGAGCGCACGACCGACGGCCGGCCGTCGGCGTGGACGTCGGCGGCAGCAGCACCGTGGCGATCGTGCTCGACCACGCCGGGCAGGTCGCCGCGCGCCACGTGCGGCCGACGCGCCTCGGTGCGCCGCAGATCGCCGCGGACGTCGCCGCGGCCGTGCGGCACGTCGTGCAGGACGCGGCCACGACGCTCGACGGCCTCGCCGGGGTGGGCGTCGGCGTCCCGGGCGTGGTCGACGCCGAGCAGGGGACGGTCGCGAACGCCGTGAACCTGGGCGTCGAGCGCAGCGCCCCGCTGGCCGAGCTCGTCGCGCGTGAGCTCGACGGCGTCGCGGTCCACCTCGAGAACGACCTCAACGCCGCGGTCCTCGGCACGGCGCAGCACCTCACGCGGACGGGAGACGGACCGGTCGACGACCTGGCGTTCGTCGCGCTCGGCACGGGGCTCGCGGCCGGGCTCATGCTCGACGGACGCCTGCGTCGGGGCCGGCACCGTGCGGCCGGGGAGATCGGCCACCTGCGCTACGTACCCGAAGGCCTGCCCTGCAAGTGCGGCCAGAACGGCTGCCTCGAGCGGTACGCGTCCGGCTCCGCGCTCGACGCCGCGTGGGCGTCGCGCTCGGGCCGCCCCGCCCCCGTGGAGGTGTTCGAGGCGGCCGCCGCGGGCGACGTCCGCGCGACCGGCGTGCGCGACGAGTTCCTCGCAGCGGTCGCCGAGGCGGTGCGCGTGCTCGTGCTCACGTGCGACGTGGGCCGGGTCGTCATCGGGGGAGGCGTGAGCCAGCTCGGTGAGCCGCTGCTGCGGGGCGTCGTCGCCGAGCTCGACCGCCAGGCGTCGTCGTCGCCGTTCCTCGCGGCGGCGGACCTGGCGAGCCGCGTGCGGCTCGCGCCCGCGGGTGTCCCGCTCGGCGCGGTCGGTGCGGCGCTCGTCGGACGAGGAGGCAGCTGATGGAGGTGGTCGTCGCGCCCGGCCCCGAGCTCGCGCGGCTCGCGGCCGACGCCGTCGAACGGCTGCTGCGTGCGCGGCCGCGCACCGTCCTGGGCCTGGCGACGGGCTCGAGCCCGCTCGCGGTCTACGACGAGCTCGTGCGCCGGCACCGCGAGGACGGCCTGTCGTTCGCGCACGCGCGGGCGTTCATGCTCGACGAGTACGTGGGTCTGCCGGCCGACCACCCGCAGCGTTACCGCAACGTCATCGAGGCCGAGATCGCCTCCCGGGTGGACTTCTCGCCGGGGGCGGTGCAGGGGCCCGACGGCCTGGCGGAGGACCTGGTCGCGGCGTGCGCGGGGTTCGAGCGGGCGATCGCGGACGCGGGCGGGGTGGACCTGCAGCTGCTCGGGATCGGCACGGACGGGCACGTCGCGTTCAACGAGCCCGGTTCCTCGCTCGCGTCACGGACACGCATCAAGACGCTCACGCGCCAGACGCGCGAGGACAACGCGCGCTTCTTCGACGACGACGTGTCCCAGGTCCCGACCCACTGCCTCACGCAAGGGCTCGCGACGATCATGGCGGCGCGCCACCTCGTGCTCCTGGCGCAGGGGCGCGGCAAGGCTGAGGCGGTGCACCAGCTCGTCGAGGGACCGGTCAGCGCGCTGTGGCCGGCGACCGTGCTGCAGCACCACCCGCACGTGACCGTCCTGGTCGACGACGCCGCGGCCGGCCGGCTGCAGCTGGCCGACTACTACCGCGAGACGTACGCCGCCAAGCCCGCGTGGCAGGGGCTCTGACGCGCGCGGGCGCCGGCGGTGTGCGGGTGTCCGACGACGCCCGTGGGCTGGGCGGTGCGCGAGGCATGTCGGACTCCCGACGTAGACTTGCCCGCATGAGCGAACCGCTGTCCTCGCCCGCCGGCCCCGACGACCCGTTCGGTCCGGACCAGGCGACGGGGACGAGCGTCCTCGAGCGCGCCGAGACGACCGAGCAGGTCGAGCCGGGCGACCACGA
>JAEYUL010000041.1 GCA_023432565.1 Actinomycetes bacterium
ACCAGGGCACGCGGTAGCGTGTCCCCCACTCGCCGCAGGGAGGTTCCACGGTGGCAGACCTTCTGCTCCTGACCCCGGCGTCCGGTGGATCGGCACAGGTGCTGCCGGCGCTCGGGCTGCTGTCCCATCGCGTGCGCGTGCTGCCCGTCGAGCCCTCGGCGCTGGTGGACGCCCCGGATGCGGACATCGTCGTGCTCGACGCGCGTCGTGACCTGGTGACCGCGCGCACCACGTGCCGCCTCCTGCGCGCGACGGGGCTGGCCGTCCCCCTGGTCCTGGTGCTCACCGAGGGTGGCCTCACGGTGGTGACGGCCGAGTGGGGCGCCGACGACATCGTGCTCGACTCCGCCGGTCCGGCCGAGGTCGAGACCCGGTTCCGGCTCGTCATGGAACGGGCGGCGGTCGCGGGCTACGACGACGCACCGCAGGAGATCTCCTCGGGCGAGCTGACGATCGACGCGGGGGGCTACACGGCTCGTCTGCGCGGGCGCCCGCTCGACCTCACCTACAAGGAGTTCGAGCTCCTCAAGTACCTCGTGCAGCACCCGGGTCGCGTCTTCACCCGCGCCCAGCTCCTGCAGGAGGTCTGGGGGTACGACTACTACGGGGGCACGCGCACCGTGGACGTGCACGTGCGGCGCCTGCGCGCCAAGCTCGGCCCCGAGCACGAGCAGCTCATCGGCACCGTGCGCAACGTGGGCTATCGCTTCGACCCACCGAAGGACCGCCGGCCGGCGGGCGAACGTGACAGCGTCTCCGAGTCCACGGCCTGACCGGCCGGGACCCGACGAGCAGGCAGCACCGGACGCGACGCGCGCGACGCTGTTCTCCCGGCTGACCCCGGGCAGCGAGCGCAACCTCGCCGACACGCTGCGCGGTGAACGTGCCGGCGGCGTGCTCCTCCTGGTCGGCGCGGTCGTCGCGCTCGTGTGGGCGAACGCCTGGCCGGGCGCGTACCAGGCCGTCTCGACGACGGTCGTCGGCCCGAGCGCGCTGCACCTGGACCTCACGCTCGCGCAGTGGGCGACCGACGGGCTGCTCACGGTCTTCTTCTTCGTCGTCGGCCTGGAGCTCGCGCGCGAGCTCACGGTGGGCGAGCTGCGCCACCCCGCGACCGCCGTGGTGCCCATCGTCGCCGCCGTCGGCGGGATGGTCGTGCCCGCGGTGCTCTACCTCGGGCTCAACGCGAGCGGGCAGACGCAGGGATGGGCCGTGCCCACCGCGACCGACATCGCGTTCGCGGTCGCGGTGCTCGCGCTCGTCGGGCGAGGGCTGCCGCCCGCGCTGCGGGCGTTCCCGCTGACGCTCGCGGTGGTCGACGACCTGCTGGCGATCCTCGTGATCGGCACCGTCTACACCGAGTCCGTCGCGTTCGGCCCGCTGCTGGCCGCCGTGGCCTGCGTGGCTGTGTTCGCGTGGCTCGTGCGGCGGCACCGGGTCGACGGCTGGCTCCTCCTGCCGCTCGGGGTCGTCGCGTGGTCCGCGCTGCACGCCTCCGGGGTGCATGCCACGCTCGCGGGCGTGGCGCTCGGACTCGTCGTGCCGGCGAGCCCCGCGGCCACGGCACGCGCCCACCACCTCGCGGTCCTGCCGGACCAGTCGCTCGCCGAGCGGTGGGAGCACCGGTGGCGGCCGTGGTCGGCCGGGTTCGCGGTGCCCGTGTTCGCGCTGTTCGCCGCAGGCGTCGCCGTCTCCGCGGACGTGCTCGCCGACGCCGCCGGCGACCCCGTCGCCCAGGGCGTGGCCCTCGGCCTCGTCGTCGGCAAGCCGCTCGGGATCGTCGGCGCGACGTGGGCCGTCGCGACCTTCACCCGCGCGCGGCTCGCGCCCGGCCTCGGGTGGGGCGACGTGATCGGCGTCGGGCTGATCGGGGGTATCGGGTTCACCGTCTCGCTCCTGGTGGCCGAGCTCGCGTTCGGGCCGCAGTCGCCGCACGACGAGCACGCCGTGCTCGCGGTCCTCGTCGCGTCCCTCGTCGCCGCCCTGACCGGCGGTACCGTGCTTGCAGCACGGGGCCGACGCCGGCTCCGCGACGAACCCGGCTCCGACCCTGCACCCCATGACAAGCCCCACGGGGGCCGCCGCCCGCACCCGTCACCGCCGAACGGATAGGTTCACGACGATGACAGCCGTCGACTCCGCCACGCTCCTGCTCGACGGGCCGTGGCAGCACCGGTTCGTCGCCGCCAACGGCGCACGGTTCCACGTCGCCGTCGCCGGGCCGGACGAGCGCGACGTCCCGCTCGTCATGCTCCTGCACCCGGTGCCGCAGTTCTGGTGGGCCTGGCGGCACCAGCTCACCGCGCTGGCGGCGGCCGGTTACCGTGTCGCCGCGCTCGACGTGCGCGGCACGGGCGGCTCGGACAAGCCGCCGCAGGGCTACGACGTGCCGACCCTCGCCGCCGACGTCGCGGGCGTGGTGCGCTCGCTCGGCGCGAGCGACGCCGTGGTCGTCGGGTGCGGCACGGGCGGCACGATCGCCTGGTCGATGCCCGCGCTGCAGCCCGCGACGACGACCGCCGTCGCGGTGCTGTCCTCGCCGCACCCGCTCGACGCGCTCAGCCGCCCTCTGGGAGCGTTCCGGGCCACCGCGATGCGCCGGCTCGGGTTCGTCCAGCTGCCCTCGCTGCCCGAGCGCAGGCTCGCGAGCGGCGAGCTGGCGCACGTCCTGCTCACCGAGTGGGGCGGAGGGCAGTGGCTGGACCACGCGACGGAGCGGACGTACGTCGAGGCCCTGCGCGTCCCGTTCGCGGCGCACTCGCAGCTCGAGCAGCTGCGCTGGCTCGGCCGCTGCAGCCCGCGACCCGACGGGCGCCGGTACCTCGGGGCGCTGCGTCGGTCGACCCCGGTGCCCGTGCTGCACCTGCACGGCGCTCGCGACGGGCTCGTCGCCACGAGCCGCGTCGCACTCAGCCGCGACGCCCGCGAGCTCGTCGGACCCGACTACACCTACGAGCTCGTCGCCGACGCGGGACACTTCCTGCCCGAGCAGGCCGCCGAGCACGTGAGCCGGACGCTGCTGACGTGGCTGGGCCGGGTCGCTCCGCTCTAGCCCTTGAGCAGGGCCGTCGCACGCACCGGGTCCGTCTCGCCCACCCCGAAGGAGGGGCACAGCGCGGCGACCGGGCATGCACCGCACGCCGGCCGCCTGGCGTGGCACGTGCGGCGGCCGTGGAAGATCAGGCGGTGGCAGGCCATCGTCCAGTCCTTGCGCGGCAGCAGCGCACCGAGCTCGCGCTCGACGACCAGGGGGGCCTCGCTCGTCGTGTACCCCAGGCGGCGTGACAGGCGCAGCACGTGGGTGTCCGTCGTGATGCCCGGCACGCCGAACGCGTTGCCGAGCACGACGTTGGCGGTCTTGCGGCCCACACCGGGCAACGAGACGAGGTCCTCGAGGCGACCGGGCACGCGGCCGTCGAACCGCTCCACGAGCGACCGGGCCAGCCCGGTGATCGCGCGCGCCTTGGCGCGGAAGAAGCCCAGCGGCTTGAGGATCGCCTCGAGCCCGTCCGGGTCGGCCTGCGCCAGGTCCGCCGGGGTGGGGTACCGCGCGAACAGCTCGGGCGTGGTGGCGTTGACCCGCACGTCCGTCGTCTGGGCGGACAGGACGGTCGCCACGAGCAACGTGAAGGGGTCGGTGAAGTCCAGCTCGCAGCGAGCGTCGGGGTAGCGCAGCGCGAGCAGCCGGTCCACACGCCGGGCGCGGCGCGTACGCGCCAACGGGCTCTCCACCTGCTCCGACGTCCGCCTCGTCACCCGCGCAGCGTACGGCGCACGCCCGACACCGTCGCGACACACCCACGGTCGGGGGCGATCCTCGTCGCGTCGTTGCTCCCACGGGGTGACGTACGGACCGAGAGGGCGCCGCGGGCTCAAGGAGGGTCTCCGCGCAGCCGTAACGACAATGGTGCGGGACGAGGCGGGGTCACGATGACGCCTGGCGGCGACCAGAAGGTGCGCGGCCTGCGACTCGACCGCCGAGCACTTCGAGCCGAGAAGGCGCGCGTGGGGTGGTGGCGCAGGCTCGTCCGTGCACGCATCGACCTCGCCATCGCGAGCGCCGCCCGTCCCGACCCGCTCGGTGAGGACGTCGCGTTCCAGCTCCCGCTCGACGTCTCGCTGGCCGTGCCCAGCGCCGACGAGCTGCTGCACGTCCTGCCCGCCCCCGCGCCGGGCGACGTCGCCGAGCTCGACCGCCTGCGCGCCCTCGACGACCGTCTCGCCGCGTACGAGCGCGGCGTCGACGCCGCGCTCGCGCGCACCACGGACAGTCTGATCTCCCACCTCGCCGACGACCCGGCGGGCGCCGGCGACCTCCTGGTGGGGCCGCCCGCACGGCCCTGACCTGGCAGAAGCGAGGTCCTGCGCCGCGATGCGGCAGACTGTGGCGTGGATCTCGTCGTCCGGGCCTCGGCACGACGAGGGCAGGCCAGCAGGCCAGAGCGAGAAGGAGCGACCGTGGCTGAGGACGTCGTGCTGTCGGCACCGCTGTTCGTGGGTCTCGACGAGGAGTCGGCACTCGCGCTCGTCGCGAACATGACTCCGGTGGAGGCGGTACGCGGCGACGTGCTGTTCCATGAGGGCGAGCCGGGTGACCGGCTCTTCATCGTGCGCGACGGCAAGATCAAGCTGGGCCGACGATCGAGCGACGGGCGCGAGAACCTGCTCGCGGTGCTCGGCCCCGGCGAGATGTTCGGCGAGCTGTCGATGTTCGACCCGGGCCCGCGCACCGCCACAGCCACGGTCGTCGCCGACGCGGTGCTGCTCGAGCTCGGCCACGACGAGCTGGTGCGCTGGTTGTCGGACAAGCCCGACGTCGCGCGCCAGCTGCTGCAGGCGCTCGCGCGGCGCCTGCGCCGGACGAACGAGGCGCTCGCCGACCTCGTCTTCTCCGACGTGCCCGGCCGTGTGGCCAAGGCGTTGCTCGACCTGTCGACGCGGTTCGGCGAGCAGGTCGACGAGGGGGTCCGCGTGGCGCACGACCTGACGCAGGAGGAGCTCGCCCAGCTCGTCGGCGCGTCCCGGGAGACCGTCAACAAGGCGCTGGCCGACTTCGCCGCGCGCGGCTGGGTGCGCCGTGAGGGCCGTGCGGTCGTGCTGCTGGACGTCGACCGGCTGGAGCGTCGGGCGCGCTGACGCCCCGCTACGCGCACGGCCCGGACGCTCTCGCCTCCGGGCCGTGCGTGTCTCCCGGGGCGCTCAGCCGGGCTGCTGCCGTCAGTCGACCAGCTCGACGACGATCTCGACCTCGACGGGCGAGTCCAGCGGCAGCACCGCGACCCCGACCGCGGACCGGGCGTGCACGCCCGCCTCGCCGAGCACGCCGTGCAGGAGGAGGCTCGCCCCGTTGACCACGGCGGGCTGCGCCGTGAACGACGGGTCGCTCGCGACGAACCCCACGACCTTGACCACGCGCACGATCCGGTCGAGAGCGTCCGCACCCGCGGCGCCGCCCTCACGCTCGACGAGCGCGGCGACGGCGGCGAGAGCGTTGAGCGCGGCGGTGCGGGCCAGCCCCGCCGCCTCGTCGACCCCGACGTCCGCGCCCACCTTGCCGGTGGTCGGCAGCACGCCGTCGACGAACGGGAGCTGGCCGGAGGTGTGCACGTACCGACCGCTGCGCACCGCCGGGACGTAGGCGGCGACCGGCGCCGCCACGGACGGCAGAGTCAGGCCCAGCTCGGCGAGCCGCTGCGCGGCGCCCATCACGACTCCAGCGGCCGCTTGAGGTACGCGACCAGGCCGTCTCCGGGCCCGGGCACCACCTGGACGAGCTCCCACCCGTCGCTGCCCCACTGGTCCAGGATCGCCTTGGTCATGTGGATGATGAGGGGGACGGTCGCATACTCCCACTTGGTCGCCATGTGCCCACCCTAGCCAGCCTGCGCGAGCCGGTCAGGCGGGTGCCGCGAGCGTGCCAGGCGGGCGCGTCAGCTCGGGACGAGCTCTCCGCGAGGGACGAGCTCCGACCACCACGAGCGCACCTCGGGCCGGCGCCGCAGCAGGGCGCGCCGCTCCCGCTCCGTCATGCCGCCCCAGACCCCGAAGTCCATCCGGTTGTCGAGCGCGTCGGCGAGGCACTCGAGGCGCACCGGGCACTGCTGGCAGACCGAGCGCGCGTCGCGCTGTGCCGAGCCCTCGACGAACAGTGCGTCAGGAGAGACGCTGCCCGAGCCGCACGCCGCGGACGCGGTCCAGTGCCCGTCCTTGGTCGCTGTCACCCGCACTCCCCCTGTTGCGTCGTCGCTGTGGTGGGACACCTCACGTGCACCTACCACACAGACGAGGCGTTTGCCCGAAAACTAGCGCGCGACCAGCACTGTTGACGAGCCTCCTTTCGGGTCATCCCGAGGTGTGGACGCGCTCCCGCAATCGGGTGACCACCTCCGGGCGACGCGTGTACCGACCTTCGCGGCGCCCGAAGCAGGACGTTCGTCCTGTTGCGCAACGGGTTGTGCAGGTCCGGTGCAGCCTGTCCCGCCCTGGCCGCGCACGCGCCCCCGGGCACAGGGAGGCCGACTACCCTGGCGGGCATGCCGAAGACTGCCCGCGCACGAGGTCGACAGGTCAACGCCTTCCAGGCGCTGGCCCTCATGCTGTCCTTCGTGCTCGTCGCCGGTCTGGGCGGCGTGCTCGCCGCAGGTCTCGCCCTGCCAGGAGTCGCGATCGCGAACGGCGTGACCGAGATGTCCCAGACCGCGTTCGACGACCTGCCCACCGCGCTCGAGCAGAACCCCCTGCCGGAGAAGTCGCGCATCCTCGCGTCCGACGGCACGCTGCTCGCCACGTTCTACCACCAGGACCGCGTGGTGGTCCCGCTCGACGAGATCGCACCGATCATGCAGCAGGCGGTCATCGCGACCGAGGACCGGCGGTTCTACGAGCACGCCGGCGTGGACGTCATGGGCATGGTGCGCGCCGCGGCGCGCAACGCGATGGACGACGACTCGCAGGAGGGCGCCTCGACCCTCACGCAGCAGTACGTCAAGAACGTCCTCATCGAGGCCGCCGACTCCGCGGAGACCGAGGCCGAGAAGCAGGCCCAGATCAACGAGGCCCGCACCGCCGAGGGCACCGCGGGTATCGCGCGCAAGCTGCGTGAGGCCAAGCTCGCGATCACCCTCGAGAAGACGATGTCGAAGGACGAGATCCTCGAGAAGTACCTCAACATCGCGCAGTTCGGCTCGTCCGTGTGGGGTGTGGAGTCCGCCTCGCAGCGCTACTTCGGGATGCGCGCGTCCAAGCTCGACTACCTGCGCGCCGCCACCATCGCGGGGATCACCAAGTCGCCGTCGTACTGGGACCCGACGCTGCACCCGGAGCGGGCGGAGAAGCGCCGCAACACCGTGCTCGGGCTCATGCTGCGCGAGAAGTACATCACGCAGGCGGAGTACGACAAGGGCAAGAAGACGCCCATCGAGGACACGCTCAACGTGCAGAAGCCGCGCCTGGGATGCATGTCCGCGGACGCGGCGATCGCCGGCTCGGGCTACTTCTGCGACTACGTCACGAAGGTCATCCGCAACGACGAGGCCTTCGGCGACACGCTCGACAAGCGCCTGAAGCTCCTCTACCGCGGCGGCATGACGATCTGGACCACGCTCGACCCCGCGATGCAGGCCGCCGCGGACAAGGAGGTCAAGGCGGGGATCCCGGTCGACGACCCGTCGGGGATCGGTACGTCGATCGTCGTCGTCGAGCCCGGCACCGGCCAGATCAAGGCGATGGCCCAGAACCGGATCTACAACAACCGGCAGGACCACGGGGATCGTGAGACCGCCGTCAACTTCAACGCCGACAACGCCTACGGCAGCGCGTCCGGGTTCCCGCCGGGTTCGACCTTCAAGCCGTTCACGCTGCTGCAGTGGCTCAAGGAGGGCCACGCGCTCGGCGAGACGATCAACGGGACCAGGTTCACGTACAACCTGTCCGAGTTCAACGCCCCCTGCACGAACCTCACCGGGAGCTGGACCTTCGGCAACGCCGAGGGCAAGGGCAGCGTGATGACCGTCCTGCAGGCGACCATGAACTCGGTCAACTCCGGCTACGTGGCCATGGCCAGCAAGATCAACCTCTGCGGCATCTTCGACGGCGCCGCGGAGATCGGCGTGCACAAGGCCGGCGGGCTCGCCGGTGACGGCAACATCGACCCGCTGCCGGCCAACGTGCTCGGCTCGCAGTCCATCGCGCCGCTGACGATGGCCAACGCGTTCGCGACGTTCGCCGCCAACGGCACCTACTGCGCGCCCATCGCCATCCTCAAGGTCACCGACGCCAACGGCGAGGAGCTCAAGGTCCCGAGCGCCAACTGCAGCCAGAAGATCGACAAGGGCGTCGCCAAGACCATGAACTACGCCCTGAGCAACGTCTGGAAGGGCACCGCCAAGGGCGTCCCCGCGCCGAAGTTCGCGTCCGCCGGCAAGACCGGCACCACCACGCACAACGAGCACACGTGGTTCGTCGGCTACACCCCGCGCCTCGCCGCGGCCGTCTGGGTCGGCCACACCGACGCGATGAAGACGATGCACGGGCTGACGATCAACGGCCGCAACTACAGCGGCTTCGGTGCCGGACCGTGGGGTTCGTCGATCGCGGCACCCACGTGGGTCAGGTTCATGAACACCGCGCTCGGCGACGGCGACAACCCCGGCTTCGACACGCCGCCGAACGACCTCGTCCACGGCAAGAAGGTCGCCGTGCCGAGCGTCGTGGGCATGACCGAGGACGAGGCTCGCTCGGTGCTCACCGCGCGTGGGTTCCACGTCGTCGTCTCGTCGGAGCGCGTGAAGTCCTCGCTGCCGAAGAACCGCGTCGCCGAGCAGGACCCGAGCGGCTGGGCCGTCTACGGCGCGGTGATCACGCTGCGCCTCTCCGACGGATCCGACCAGCAGCGCGACCCCTGCGAGGAGAACCCGAACCGACCGGGCTGCCAGGGCGACGAGGACGGCCCCCCGGGACCGCCGGGACGTGACCGCGACCGCGACCGCGGCAACGACTCCGCGACCGAGCAGTGACGGCCGCGTCCGTGGCCAAGGCCACGGGCGGGCTGGTCACGCTCGCCGCCGGCGCGCTCGCGTGGTCGCTCGTCGAGGCGCGCTGGTACACGCTGCGTGAGGTCACGGTCCCGCTGCTGCCGCCAGGCCAGGACCCGCTGCGGGTGCTGCACGTCTCGGACCTGCACCTGACGTCGTCGCAGGACCGCAAGGTCGCGTGGGTGCGCGAGCTCGCCTCGCTCGACCCGCACCTCGTCGTCGACACGGGTGACAACTGGGCCGACCTCGAGGCGTTCGGGCCGCTCGCGCACGCGCTCGAGCCGCTCCTCGAGCGTCCGGGCGTGTTCGTCATGGGCTCGAACGACTACATCGCCCCGCAGCCCAAGAACCCCGCGCGGTACCTGCTGCCCGACGCGCGCAGTGCTCCCCCCAAGCCGCCGCGCGAGATGCCGTGGCGCGAGCTCGTGCGCCTGTTCCGCTCGGCGGGGTGGCTCGACCTCGACAACCGTCGCGGCGTGCTGGAGCTCGACGGGCGCAGGGTCTCGTTCGTGGGGACTGACGATGCGCACCTCGACCGCGACCGGATGCCGCCCGCGGGCGGTCCCGACGACGCGCGCACCGCACCAGGGCCGACCGGCGACGCGTCGGGCGCACCGGCGGTCGACCTGCACGTCGGCGTGACGCACGCGCCCTATGTGCGCGTGCTCGACGCGATGCTCGCCGACGACGCCGACCTGATCCTCGCCGGCCACACGCACGGCGGGCAGCTCGCGGTGCCGGGATGGGGCGCCCTGGTGACGAACTGCGACCTGGACCCGGGGCGCGCCAAGGGCCTGCACGGCTGGCCGGGCCCTCGCCCGGACGCGCCCGGGGGCCACGACTCGACGTGGTTGCACGTGAGCGCGGGCCTGGGCACGAGCCCGTTCACGCCGGTGCGCTTCGCGTGCCGCCCGGAGGCCACCCTCCTGACCCTCACCCCCGCCTGACCCCACCCACCCCTGCCCCACCCACCCCCGCCCGCACCCACCCCCGCCCGCGCCCACCCCCGCCCGCGCCACCCCTGCCCGCGAGCGCGGCAGAACCGGCGCGAGCGCGCGTCGGACAGGGCCGCGCTCGGGCCCGATGTGCCGCGCTCGAAGGTGGGGCGGGAAGGACGGTGCGCCGGTGGTGCGGTGTGGCCCGGGGCACGTGCGGCGGATTTCGGAGATGCGCCGGGCGTCGGGTAGTCTGAGCAGGCTTCACGGGGTGTGGCGCAGCTTGGTAGCGCGCTTCGTTCGGGACGAAGAGGTCGTGGGTTCAAATCCCGCCACCCCGACAACAGATGGGCCCTCACGGCCGGCGAGAACGCCGGGGCGTGAGGGCCCATCGCCGTCTCCCCCTCGCGCCCGGTGCCACGTCCCCGCACACGCGACGGCCCGGGCCGACGAGAGGCCGGACCCGAGCCGTCGTGCGCGCGCACCCGCGCAGACTCGGTCAGGAGCGGGGCGGCAGGTAGCTCACCGAGCCGTTCGACGAGCGGATCGTGACGCGGACGGACGCGGCCGGGTCCGTGGGGGCCTCGGTGCGCTGCGCGCCGTTGGACGTGCCGATGTCGAGCGCGACCGGCAGACCCGTGCCGTAGACGGTCACGTTGCCGTTGCTGGACGTCGCGGTGATGTCGGCACGCGCCCCGGCGACCTCCACGCCGCCGTTGCTCGACGTCGCGACCACGATCCCCGACACGTCCTCGACCTCGACGCGCCCGTTGCTCGAGTGCGCCTCGACCGAGCTGGCGCCGCGCACGACCACCGAGCCGTTGCTCGACGTGGCACGCACCGCCCCGGCGACGTCACGGACGTCGACGCTGCCGTTGCTGGAGTGCGCCACGAGGTCGCCGCCCAGCGCGGAGGCCACCACCTTGCCGTTGCTCGAGCGCAGCTCGGCGTCGCCCAGCACGCCGGAGACGCGCACGTCACCGTCGGAGGTCCGCACCACGAGCGTCGTCCCCGCGGGGAGCGTGACGTCCAGGTCGGCCTCGCACGAGAGCGCCCAGCCCCACGAGCACTGGTGCGACACCACGAGGCGATCAGGCGAGGCGTCGGCGGAGTACCGCGTGTCGACGAACGCGAAGCGCGCCGAGCGCAGGACGCGCACCTCGTCGCCGCCCCCGGTGGACACGGTCACGCGACCGTCGGCGACGAGCTCCACCTTCGGTGCCGCGGCGTAGGTGGCCTCGCCGCTGCTCTTCTCGCGCGCCACGAGGCTCACGAGGTCGAGGCCCGCCCACAGGATGGCCAGACCACCGAGGACGCCCCCGATCCACAGCAGGGCCCGCGCGCCGCCGGACCGGCGCGGGTCACGCGTCGGTGCGGGTGCGGGGGTGTCGGTGACGGTGCTCATGACTCTCCGTTCGGTCGGTGCTCGAGCCAACGGAGCACGGCCAGGACGCGACGGTGGTCGTCGCTGTCCGGCGGGAGCCCGAGCTTGGTGAGGATCGAGGTGACGTGCTTCTCCACGGCGGGCAGCCCGATGAAAAGGCGCTCGGCGATCGCGGAGTTGGAGCGACCCTCGGCGACGAGCGCCATGACCTCCCGCTCACGCGGTGTGAGGTCTTCCAGGCCGGTGCGGGTCGCGCGCGCCATGATCTGCGCGACGACCTCCGGGTCGATGACGGTGCCGCCGCCGGCGATCCGGGAGATCGCGTCGAGCAGCTCGTCGACGTCCGTCACGCGGTCCTTGAGGACGTAGCCCAGGCCGCGCACATCGCCCGCGAACAGCTCACGGGCGTAGCGCTGCTCGACGTACTGCGAGAGCACGAGCACCGGAAGGCGCGGGTGCAGGCTGCGCAGGTGGATCGCGGCACGCAGCCCCTCGTCGGTGTGCGACGGCGGCATCCGCACGTCGGTGACCAGTACGTCGGGGACCGCCGCGTCGGGACCGAGCGCCGCGACGAGCTCGTCGGCGGTGCGGTAGCCCGTGACGTCGTGCCCCTCGGCGGTGAGCAGTCGGGTCAGGCCGTCCAGGAGGAGGACCGAGTCCTCCGCGATCACGATGCGCACGGGAGCTCCACGATCAGGGTCGTGCCGGCCCCGACGGGGCTGGCGAGGTCGAACGTGCCGTCCAGCGCCGCGACACGGCTGCGCAGACCGTCGAGGCCGGAACCGGGCGTGGCGAGCGCTCCGCCGCGGCCGTCGTCCTGGATGACGAGGCGCAGGGTCGTCCCGTCGCACGCGACGGCGATCTGGGCGGAGCGCGCCTGGGCGTGCTTGGCGACGTTGGTGAGTGCCTCGGCGACGACGAAGTACGCGGCCGCCCGGGCGGCGGTACCGCACTGCTCGAGGGTGTCGTCGTCGGGCGTGCGGACCGTCACCGGGATCGGCGAGCGGGACGCGAGCGCGCTCAGCGCCGCATCGAGGCCGCGGTCCGTGAGGACGGCCGGGTGGATCCCCCGCACGAGGTCGCGCAGCTCGGCGAGCGTCTCCTGGACCTCGCGGTGCGCGTGCTCGAGCGCCTCGGTGGCGACCTGCGGGTCCTGCGCGCCGCGCCGGCGGGCGGCACCGAGCTCGAGGCCCAGGGCCACCAGACGCTGCTGCGCGCCGTCGTGCAGGTCCCGTTCGATGCGTCGACGCTCGTCGTCCGCGGCCCCGACGACGAGGTGACGGGTCTCCTCGACCTGGGCGACCCGCGACTCGGCGCGCTGCCGCGCGGCGTCGGCCGCGGCGACCTCGTAGGCGGAGCGGGAGGCACCGAGCATCCCGCGCGCCATCCGCAGCTGCAGCAACGTGCCGGCCTGCGTTGTCAGGGCGGCGAGCCACAGGGCGACGACGCCGGCGAGCACCAGGGCGGCACCGAGCAGCCACGCTGGCCAGCCGATCCAGTCCTCGAGCACGGGGCCCGTGCCGTACACGGGCGCGAAGATGCCGGCGAGGCCTGCGGCGCCGAGCCCGACGACGAACCCGAACGCGAGCGACGAGGTCAGCACGGACAGCGCGGCGTACCCGAGCGCCGACCAGGCACGCGTGTCGCGCAGCGGCGCGAGGTAGCGCGACCACCACCCTGCTCCGCCCTGGTGGGCGGGGACCGGGCGCGGGACCACCGCACCCGTCTGGGCACCCAGCCGGGCGATCTCCGCTCGTGCGAACCCGCGCGCCGCGCGCAGGACGAGCGGCAGCAACAGCAGCCCAACGCCGAGCGCGAGGATCAACGAGACCGCCACGGGCACCACGATCAGCACGACCGTCCCCACCGTCGCCAGCCAGAGGAACCCGATGGTGGTCTGCGCGACGGCCCGCCAGGTCTCCGGCGCCACGGGCGCGAGTGCGAACCGCCGCCCGTCACGCAGGGCGGGTGCGACGAGGGCGAGGTCGTGGGACGTCGGCGGGTAGGCGTCGACCGGGTCGACGAACCCGGCAGGAGGCTGGCCGGGTGCGGGCTGCGAGGTCATGCGACGAACCTACGGGGCCGCTGGCCTGCGCCGACATCCCGCCGCCCCACCAGGTCACGGTAGGGATAACCCCCCGCGCGCGCGACGACCCCGTGGTTGCTCCGGCTCAGGGGCGTCCTGGCCGGAGCAACCGCGGGGTCGCGGGGTGTCAGGCCGTGGTGCGAGCCGTGAGGCGCGCCGCCAGGACCTCGGCGATCTGGACCGCGTTGAGCGCGGCGCCCTTGCGCAGGTTGTCGTTCGACACGAACAGCGCGAGACCGCGGCCCTCGGGCGCACCCTCGTCGGCGCGGATCCGGCCCACCAGCGACGGGTCCGCGCCCGCGGCCTTGAGCGGCGTCGGGACGTCCTCGAGCTGCACGCCGGGCGCGCCGGCGAGCAGCTCACGCGCACGCTCCGGCGAGATGGGCCGCTCGAACTCCGCGTTGATCGCCAGCGAGTGGCCCGTGAACACCGGCACGCGCACGCACGTGCCGGACACCAGCAGGTCCGGGATCGACAGGATCTTGCGCGACTCGTGCCGCAGCTTCTGCTCCTCGTCGGTCTCGTTCGACCCGTCGTCGACAACCGACCCGGCGAGCGGGACGACGTCGAACGCGATCGGGGCGACGTACTTGACCGGGTCGGGGAAGGTGACCGCCGAGCCGTCGTGCACGAGCGCGAGGGTGTCCTGCTCGACCGCGGCGCGGATCTGCGTGTCGAGCTCCTGCGCGCCGGCCAGTCCCGAGCCGGAGACCGCCTGATAGGTCGAGACGACGAGGCGGCGCAGACCGGCCTCCTCGTGCAGCGGCCGCAGCACGGGCATCGCGGCCATCGTCGTGCAGTTGGGGTTCGCGACGATGCCGAGCGGGATCTCGTCGAGCGCCTCGGGGTTCACCTCGGAGACCACGAGCGGGACCTGCGGGTCCCGGCGCCACGCCGAGGAGTTGTCGACGACGACCGCGCCCGCGGCCGCGAAGCGGGGGGCGTGCTCCTTGGAGGTCGAGCCGCCCGCCGAGAACAGTGCGACGTCGATACCGGACAGGTCGGCGGTCGCGACGTCCTCGACGACGATCTGCTGGTCACGCCACGGCAACGTGCGCCCGGCCGAGCGGGCGGAGGCGAAGTAGCGGATCGACGCGACGGGGAAGTCGCGCTCGTCGAGCAGGCGGCGCATGACCGCACCGACCTGCCCGGTCGCACCGACGACGGCGATGTTCAGCCCGCTCATCGTCCGGTACCCCCGTACACGACAGCCTCCTGCTGGTCGGCGTCGAGCTCGAACGCCGTGTGCACCGCGCGCACCGCGTCGTCGAGGTCGTCCGCACGGGTCACGACGGACAGGCGGATCTCCGAGGTGGAGATCATCTCGATGTTGATGCCCGCGTCGGCCAGGGCGGCGAACAGCTTCGCCGAGACGCCCGGGTGCGACTTCATGCCGGCACCGACGAGCGAGAGCTTGCCGATCGAGTCGTCGAACTGCAGCGAGTGGAAGCCGATGTCCGGCTGGCGCTCGGTGAGTGCGGTCAGCGCCGCGGTCCCGTCGAGGGCGGGCAGCGTGAACGAGATGTCGGTCAGGCCCGTCGCGGCGACCGACACGTTCTGCACGATCATGTCGATGTTGACGCCGGCGTCGCCGACGACCTGGAAGATCCGCGCGGCCTTGCCGGGGACGTCCGGCACGCCGACGACGGTGATCTTGGCCTCCGAGCGGTCGTGCGCGACGCCCGCGATGATCGGCTGCTCCACGTCAGAATCCTCGTTCTTCTCGTTGGTGACCAGCGTGCCCGTGTGGTTGGTGAACGACGAGCGCACATGGATGGGGACGGAGTAGCGCCGGCCGTACTCGACGCAGCGCAGCATGAGCACCTTCGCGCCGGACGCGGCGAGCTCGAGCATCTCGTCGTAGGAGACGCGCTCGAGCTTGCGGGCGGTCGGCACGATGCGCGGGTCGGCGCTGAAGACGCCGTCGACGTCGGTGTAGATCTCGCAGACGTCCGCGCCGAGACCTGCCGCGAGCGCGACCGCCGTCGTGTCGGACCCGCCGCGGCCGAGCGTCGTCACGTCGTTCGTCGACTCCGTCACGCCCTGGAACCCGGCGACGATCGCGACCTGGCCCTTCTCGACGGTCTCCCGCACGCGCGTCGGGACGACGTCGACGATCCGGGCCTTGCCGTGCACGGCGTCGGTGATGACGCCCGCCTGCTGCCCGGTGAAGGACTTCGCCTTCACGCCGAGGTTGTTGATCGCCATCGCCAGCAGCGACATGGAGATGCGCTCACCCGCCGTCAGGAGGATGTCCATCTCCCGCTGGGGAGGAAGGGGCGAGACCTGCT
>JAEYUL010000108.1 GCA_023432565.1 Actinomycetes bacterium
CCGCTGCGGGGGCTGCGGACGCGCGGTCCGCGACGTTCCGGCAGGCCGGCTACGTCGCGCTCGACGCGGGCACCGCGCAGGCGGCGGGCGCGGGCACGGACGGCGCGCAGTCGGGGCCCGTCGGCAAGATCGCCGCGGGCGCGCTGCCCGTCGAGCGTGCGGACGTCGCGAGCGAGCGACTGACCACCACCACGGGCGCGGACGGCGCGTGGGCGTTCGCGGGCCTGTCGGCCACGGGGCGCTACCTGCTCACGTTCGCCAAGCCCGGCTACGAGACGCAGCGGTTCTGGGTGACGGGCGCGCAGGCCGCGGCCGCACCCCTCGAGCTCGCGCTCACCCCTGGCCGGGGGAGCCTGGCGGGCGTCGTCACGGGACCGTCCGGCCCGGCCGGAGGTGTCGTGCTGACGATCTCCGACGGCACGACGACCGTCACGACGCGCACCGCGACCTCCGGTCAGGTCGGCAGCTGGCGGGTCGACGGCCTCTCGACGCCCAGCACGTACCTGGTGACGGCGTCCTCGCAGACGCTCGGCGCGCAGTCGAGGCTCGTGACGCTCCCGGCGGCCGGCTCGCGGACGGTGGACCTCACGGTGCGCCCGGGTGTGGCCTCGCTCGCGGGGCTCGTCTCGGGGCGGGACGCGAGCGGCGGGCAGGGCGGCCTCGGCGGCGTGCGCGTCACGGCACGCTCGGGCGACGTCGAGCGCGCGGCGACCACGGTCACCGGCGAGCGTCGCGGCACGTTCGTGCTGCCCGACCTGCCCGTCCCCGGCCGGTACACCCTGACGTTCGAGGCCGACGGCTACGCGACGCAGACCCGCCGCGTGGACCTGTCGCCCAGCGGGCGCGACGAGCTCGGCGTGACCCTGGCGTCGATCGGCGGCACGGTGAGCGGGACGGCGACCGACGAGAGGGGTGTGGGGGTCGGGGCCGCGGGCCTGACGCTGACCGGCACGTCCGGCACGTACAAGACCATGTCCTCCTCCGACGCGTCGGGCACCTACCGGTTCGACGGGATCCCCGCGGGCGAGTACACGCTCGTCGCGCAGGCGTTCGGCCACGCACCCGCGTCCGCCCAGGTCACGGTGGTCGGCTCACGGCCCGCGACGGCCGAGCTCGAGCTGCGCACGCTCGAGGGCGACGGCCTGCAGGCGACGTCGACCATCGTCGGGCGCGCGACCGACGCCGGGACGGGCGCGCGGATCTCCTGCCCGCACCTGCTGCCCGGCGAGACGTGCGAGCTCACGGTCTCGACGGTCGTGCGGGCCCCCGGTGAGCCGGCGCGCACCCTCACCGTGCGCTCCGACCCGGACCGCGCGTACGAGATCCCCGCCCCCGGCACGACGGGGCTGTACCCGGGTCTGTACAGCCTGACGCTGTCCGCGCCCGGGTACGAGCCCGCGACCGTGGACGTCACGGTGCCGATGGGGCAGGTGGTCGAGGCCGCGACGGTGGCGCTGTACCCGTCGCCGTCGATCGTCGGCTCGGTCTCGGCGCGGATCGGCGTGGTGCCGACCGACACGTGCATCGTGGCCGTGCCGGCGGACGATCCCGCACCCGGTGCGGACCCGTGCCGCGAGGTGGACGACGTGTGCGAGAGCGCGGCGGGCGCGTGCGCGTTCATCGGGCTCAACGGCTCGTACCAGATCGACCGCCTGAGCAAGGGCGGCTACACGGTCCACGTGATCCCGCCCGCCGGCTCGGAGTACATCCGTCCCACGCCCGTCGCGGTCACCCTGACGCCGGGTGACGTCAAGCGCGTGGACTGGATGCTGGACCGGCTCGGGGTCCTCTTCGTGTCGGTGTACTCGACCGACGGCACCGGCTCGATCTCCCCGGCGGACGGTGCGACCGTCGAGGCCCGGGCGGGCTCGGCGACCCCGGTGGTCGGGACGACGGCCGACGGCGTGGCGCGCCTGTCGGGGCTGGCCCGCGGCACGTACACGGTCACCGCGACCGCGGTGAGCGGCCAGACGGGCGAGGCCGACGGCGTGCAGGTCGGCCTCAACCAGGAGGTCCAGACGCAGGTCGTGCTCACCCGGGCGACGGGTGACGTGACCATGCGCGTCGTGACGTTGCTCGGCGGCACCAGCGAGACGCCGGTCGAGGGCGCCAAGGTCACCGTCTCCGGCGTGACGGGCTACCGCGGGGTCACGCCCGTGCAGTCCACCGGTGTGCCGGTGCAGGCCACCACGACGAGCACCGGGCGCTTCACGGTGTGCACGGCTGCCTCGGGCTGCCCCACCGACGGCGACGTCACCGCGCTGGCCCTCGTCGAGAACCGGATGGACGTGCGCGTCACGGCGCCGGGCTACGAGCCGTACGCCCAGAACGCCCTCGACACGACGACGACCGCGCCGATCACGCTCGTCCCGACGGGGCGTGCGTTCACCGGCAGCGTGGTCCTGGAGGGCTCGGCCGATCCCGGCGCGGAGTACGGCGACGTCCAGTTCACGGTGACGTCGGCGCCGCCCGGCGTCGGCCAGATCTCGATCACCGCGGCGAGCGACGGCACGCTGTCGTGGAACGACTCGCAGCAGCCCGTGGGCAGCGGGCTGATCCGGCCCGGCCTGTACCGGGTGGAGGCGTCCCTGCCGGGGTACCTGTCGCTGCCCCCGGTCGCGCTCGACGTGCGGCCCAACCAGGACGCGCCACCCCTGACGCTCACGCTGCGCAAGTACGGTCTGCTGCGCATCGCGGTCGAGGCCGCCGACACGGGGGCGGACGTCTTCGACACGGCGATCACGGTCACCCGCAACGGGACCTCCGAGCGGCGCACCGCGCTGCCGGGCGACGAGTTCGTCGACTTCGGGCAGTTCGCGCCCGGCACGTACCCGGTCGAGGTCCGCGCGGCGGGCTTCGCGCGGTACACCGGCACCGTGACCGTCACGGCGGGGCAGGGCGTGGACACGCCCTGGGTGGTCTCGCTCACCCGGCTCGGCACGATCGAGGGCACGGTGCGCTCGCGGATCACGCCGATGCTCGTGCAGGACGTCAGCGGCGCGCTCGTCACGGGGCGCGGCCCGTCCAACGAGCAGCTCTCGACGACCACCGCGGGCAACGGCACGTACTCGCTCACGGGCACGGTCGAGACCGCGGGCCTGAGCGCGGGCGACTGGCAGCTGACGGCGAGCGCCACCGGCTACCGGTCCCCGGCCGACGAGAGCGACAAGCTCACGGTCCCCGTCCCCGCTGGGGTCACCGTCACGGGTCAGCACCTCATGCTCGACCCGGAACCCGCGTCGCTGACCGTGTTCGCGACGAACCAGGGCGCGCCCGCCGCGGGCATGACGGTCCGGCTCACGTACAACGACGGCAGCGTCCCGCCGCCGTCGGCGATCCTGCCGACGTGCGCGGGGCCGATCACCGTCCCCGGTCCGTGCGAGGACACGGCCGCGGGCACGTACGTGTTCCGCGACCTCAAGCCGCTGACGTACACGCTGACGATCTCCGGTGACGGCTTCTCGCCGCTGTCGATGCCGGTGACGATCGTGGCCGGTGAGATCCGCTCGATGACGGTCCCCGTCACCGCACCGAACGGCTCGATCCAGGGCCTGGTGCAGCTGCAGCAGGCCGACGGCAGCGTGCAGGACGTCGTCGGGGCGCAGGTGCTGCTCGACCCGGCGGACCCCGCCGTGGACCCCCGCACGGTGACGACCGGCACGGACGGCCGCTACCGCTTCCCGACCGTCCCGGCCGGCTCGTACACCCTGAGCGTGTCCGACGACGGGCGCTCGGCGAGCAGGGTCGTCGTGCTGCACCCCGGTGACGGGCTCGTCGTCGACCTCGTCCTCACGGTGCGGACGTTCTCGCTCGCCGTCACCGTCAACTCCTCCTCGGACCTGACCGGTGCGCTCGTCGACGTCCGCAGCGGCACGGCGACGCGCGCCGCCCAACCGGTGGTGCGCAGCGCCACGAACCGCTTCACGACGACGTTCTCGCAGCTGCCGGCGGGTACCTGGACCGTCACGTTGTCCGGCCCGTCAGGTCACCTGGGGGTCTGGGAGCAGACCGTGACGATCACGGACGCGGACGCGACGGCGACCTTCACCGTCGCGGAGACCCAGCTGCGCCTGCGCGCGCAGTCCGCGGTCTCGGGCGCACCGGGGACCGTCGCGGCGACGGTCACGCCGACCTCGAACGGCGACCCGCGTGACGTGACGCTCGCGGTCGGCGGCGGCGACACCGTGCTGTGGCTGCCGAGCACGGGCGCGAGCGTGGCGGCGAGCGTCACGGGCGGCTGGGGCCTGGACATCAACCCGACGAGCGTCCCGGCCGGTTCGACGTTCCAGCTCGTCGTGATCACGGTCCAGCCCGTGCCCACCGCGATCGTCGTCACCGGCTCGCCGCCCACGGTCGCGCTGGGCAGCGACGTCGAGGTCGGCGTGCGCGTCACCGCCGCGGGCAACCCCGTGACGGTCGGCCAGGCCGTCCTCGAGCGCGAGGTCGGCGGTTCGTGGACCGTGGTCGACACCCGGACGCTGAGCTCGGGCGGCGGCCCGAACGCCGGGACCGCGACGCTGCGGGCCGGCACGGCGGGCTGGCCCGGCGGTGCCGCGAGCCTGCGGGTGCGCTACCTCGGGTCCGGCGCCTTCGCGGCGTCGAGCGACGTGGCCGTGCCGACCGTGACGGTCGCGCTACCGACCGCGCTGGCACTCACGGCGACCGCGACGGAGCTGAGCGCGTCGGTCACGACGACGGCCTCGGGCACCCCCGCGGGGACCGTGGCGTTCCAGGTCCGCATCACCGGGACGTGGACCGACATCGCGGGCTGTACCGCGCGCCCGGTCACGGCGGGGGTGGCGACGTGCACGCCCGCCCCGGCGCTCGCGGCGGGCTCCGCGGTACGCGCGCGTTTCGTCGGCTCGTCGCCGACGTGGGCGACGTCCGCCTGGGACGAGGCTCAGGTCCCGGCGCCCCCGGGCCCAGGAGGCGGGTGAGACCGGCCGCCGGCGGACCGCTCAGAGCCCCTGCCAGTGCGGCTTGGCTCTCCTGACGCTGCGGTAGTACCCGACGAGCTGCAGCCTGGCGGCCGCAGCCTCGTCGACCAGCACGGTGACGTGCGGGTGGTGCTGCAGGACCGTCGCGGGCCACAGCGCGCTCACCGGGCCCTCGACGAGCTGATGGACGGCCGCCGCCTTCGCCGGTCCGGTCGCGATCAGCACGAGGTGGCGGGCGTCCATGATCGTGGCGAGCCCTTGCGTCAGGCAGTGCGTCGGGACCTGGTCGACGTCGTCGTCGAAGAAGCGCGCGTTGTCGGACCGGGTCTGCTCGGTGAGGGTCTTGATCCTCGTGCGTGAGCCCAGGGACGAGGCGGGCTCGTTGAAGCCCACGTGCCCGTCGGCGCCGATGCCCAGGATCTGCAGGTCCACGCCGCCGGCCTCGGCGATCATCGCCTCGTAGCGCGCGCACGCGCCGACCACGTCCTCGGCCGTGCCGTCGGGCCCGTGGACCGCCTCGGGGCGGAAGTCGACGCGGGAGACGAGCTCGCGGTCGATGACGGTGCGGTAGCGCTGCGGGTGCGACGCGGGCAGGCCGACGTACTCGTCGAGCAGGAACGCCCGGGCCCGGGAGAAGGTGACTCGGCCCTCGCGGTGACGCCGCACCAGCTCGTCGTAGATCCCCAGAGGGCTGGACCCGGTGGCCAGGCCGAGCACCGCGCCGGGCTTGCGGGCGAGCAGCTCCTCGATCGCCCCGGCGGCCAGCGAGGCCAGCACGTCCGGTGCGTCGATCACGACCTCCATGCCTCGACCTCTCAGACGTCGGCGACCGGCACGGTCGGGACGGCGGCCAGCAGCGCCTTCGTGTAGGGGTGCGTGGGGGCGGCCAGGACGTCGGCCGTGTCCCCCTCCTCGACGAACTTGCCGCGGAACATCACGGCCGTGCGGTGCGCGAGCCGGCTGACCAGCGCGATGTCGTGGGAGATGAACACGTACGACAGCCGCAGCTCCTGCTGCAGGTCCAGCAGCAGGTTGATGACCTGCGCCTGGATCGAGACGTCGAGCGCGGAGACGGGCTCGTCGCACAGGATCACGCGCGGCCGGGCCGCGAGCGCGCGGGCGATCACGACGCGCTGGCGCTGGCCGCCGGAGAACTCGTGCGGGAAGGAGCGCGCGTCCGCGGCGCGCAGCCCCACCATCTCGAGCAGGCGGTCCCGTTCCCGGGCCCAGTCCTGCTGGGGGACGAGGGACGGGTCGATGCGCCACGCCTCCTCGATCTGCTGGCCCACGCGCTTGCGCGGGTGCAACGAGCCGTACGGGTCCTGGAAGACCATCTGGATCTGCCGTCGTCGCAGGCGGCCCTCCCGGCCGCGGACGGTCGTCAGGTCCTGCCCGTCCAGGAGCACCCGGCCGCCGGTCGGCCGCACGAGGCCGCACACGCCCCGGGCCACGGTGGTCTTGCCGCAGCCGGACTCGCCGACGATCGCGAACGTCTCACCCTGTGCCACGGTGAACGAGACGTCGTCGACCGCGCGCACGAGGCTGCGTCGTCCCTGGGGGGTCCGCAGGGGGTACTGGATCTGCAGGTGCTCCACCTCGAGCAACGGTTCAGGCACCGTCGACCTCCTCGTCCAGATGACAGGCGCTGTCGTGGGGGACCGTCCCGGACGCCCCGCGGGAGAGGGTGCGCAGGGTCGGGACGACCTGCCGGCACACGGGCACGGCGACCGAGCACCGCGGGTGGAACGCACAGCCGGACGGGAGCCGGCTCGGGTCCGGCGGGCTGCCCGGGATGGGCTTGAGCCGCTCGCCGGCCGTCGTGGGCAGCGCGTCGAGCAGCCCACGGGTGTAGGGGTGGCGCGGCGCGAGGTAGATCTCGCGCAGGTTCCCCCGCTCGACGACCCGGCCGCCGTACATCACGGCGACGTTCTGCGCCGCCTGGGCGAGCACCGCCAGGTCGTGACCGATGATGACCAGTCCCATCCCGGTCTCCTCCTGCAGGTGGCGCAGCAGGTCGAGGATCTCCGCCTGGACCGAGACGTCGAGCGCGGTCGTCGGCTCGTCGGCCAGCAGGTACGCCGGCCGCAGGGCGAGGGCCATCGCGATCATCACCCGCTGCCGCATGCCGCCGGAGAGCTGGTGCGGGTAGGCACGCAGCCGCGCCTCCGGCTCGGGGATCTGGACCCGCTCGAGCAGCCGGAGGACCTCCT
The DNA here is from genome assembly GCA_023432565.1 of Actinomycetes bacterium. Classification (GTDB taxonomy): domain Bacteria; phylum Actinomycetota; class Actinomycetes; order Actinomycetales; family Cellulomonadaceae; genus Cellulomonas. Next base: position 7,148 of record JAEYUL010000108.1, read on the forward strand.
CGCGTGCCTGTGCGCGGCTCGCGCCGCCGAACCGGCGCAGCTGCTCGCCGACCTGCCGCTCGATCGTGTGCAGCGGGTTCAGGGCCGTCATGGGGTCCTGGAAGACCATCGCCATCCGGCCCACGCGCCGCCGTCGACGCTCCTGCGGCGTGCCCGCCGACAGGTTCTCGTCGCCGAGCCGGACGCAGCCCTCGAGGATCTCGCCGTTGCTGGGCAGCAGGTCCATCATCGCGGACGCGACCGTGGTCTTGCCCGAGCCGGACTCGCCCAGGATGGCGAGGGTCGCGCCGGGCTCCACGACGAACGACACGTCCCGGATGGCGGGGTTCACGACCCCGCCCGGTGAGCGGTAGCCCACCGTGAGGTGCTCCACCACGAGGGGGAGCACCTCACGGTCGCGGGCGATCAGAGTCATCGCACGGTCACCGGGATGTCAGCCGTTCAGCGAGACGTCGCGGAACACCGGGTTGCCGGACACCGGCGGCTCGAAGCCCTGGAGCTGGTCGGAGTAGGCGTAGTTCTGCTGGATGTCGAACGGGTACAGCCCGACCGCCTCGTCCCAGATGAGGGCTCCGGCCTCGCCCCACAGGCGGCTGCGCTCGGCGTCGTCGACGCTGGACTGCGCGTCGGCGATCAAGGCGTCGAGGTCGTCGTTGCAGTAGCCCGTGCGGTTGGCCGCGCAGGTGTACAGCCGGCCGGTGGTGAAGTTGGCGTCACCGGTGACGGTGACGTTGTTCGCCAGGTTGATGTCCCAGTCGAGGGCCAGCAGGTCCTCGACCCACTTGCCGGTCTCCTTGCCGAGCAGCTCCACGTCGATCCCGACCTTCGACAGGTCGGAGGCCATCGCCTGGGCGATCTCCTGGATCTGGGCGCAGCAGGAGGTGCTGAACTGCATCGTGGTGCTGAAGCCGTCAGCGAGGCCCGCCTCGGCCAGCAGCTCACGCGCGAGCTCCGGGTCGTACTCGTAGGGCTCGTTGGCGGCGTAGCCGAAGACCGACTCCGGGATGGGCGCGGTGGCGCGGGTCGCGATGCCGGGGAAGAGGCTGTCCATGATCGTGTCCCAGTCGATCGCGTGGGCGACCGCCTGGCGGACGCGCACGTCGTCGAAGGGCTCGTGCTGCGGGTTGAACCACGCGTAGTAGTGCTGGTAGCTCGGCGCGGTCGTGAACGTGATGCCGTCCACGCCCTCGACCTCGGGGAACTGGTCGGGCGACAGGCCCCACGTGAAGTCGATCTCGCCGTTGATGAGGGCGGTCACGCGCGACGAGGCCTCGGGGATGTTCCGGAACTCGATCCGGCTCAGGTCGGGTGCACCCTCCCAGTACTCCTCGTTGGCGACGAGCACGAGCTCCTCACCGGAGGTGAAGGACTCGACCTTGAACGGGCCGGAGCCGATCGCCTCGGTGAACTCGGTCTGCGACGCCGGCGTCACGGGCAGCAGCGAGAGGTTGACGAGCATGCCGCCGAACGGCTCGGTCGTGGTCACCTTGAGCTCGGTGTCGCTCGTGGCCTCGGCCAGCTCGACCGTGCTCCACAGCGGGGCGAGCGGTCCTTCCTCGGCGATGACGCGGTCGATCGACGCCGCGACGTCCTGCGCCGTCAGCGGGGTCCCGTCGTGGAACGTCACGTCGTCGCGCAGCGTGAAGACCCAGGTGGTCGGGTCGGGGTTGTCCCAGGACGTGGCGAGGCGCGGGAGCAGCTCGCCGTCCTCCAGGGTGACCAGGGTGTCGTAGACGTGGGCGGCCGCGATGAGTGTCGCGTCCTCCATGGCCTGCGCCCCCAGGGGGTCCAGGTCCAGGACGGCCACGGGGCCGGCCACCACGATCTCGCTCGGAGCGGCGGCGGCGGCGGAGCCGGAGGCGGACTCGCCTGCCGGTGCGCCGTCGTCGGCGCCGGAGCAGGCGGCGAGCAGCAGGCTCGCCGTGCTCGCCAGGGCGACCGCCGCCAGGGCGCGCCGCGAGGGGATTCTTGTCATGCGGATCCAACTCCTTCAGGGGCGGGGATTACTCGGTTCGCAGCTGGGGGTCGAGGGCGTCGCGGATCTGGTCGCCGAACATCCCGAGGCTCACCACGACCGTGGCGAGGAACAGGCCGGGGATGGTCGCGATCCACCAGGCGCTGGCCAGGTGGTCGCGGCCGTCGGAGATGATCAGGCCCCACGACGGGAAGGCGTCGGGCGTGCCGAGCCCGAGGAAGCTGAGCGACGCCTCGGCGAGGACGACGAGGCCGAACTGCACGGTGGCGACCACCAGCAGCGGCGTGAAGGTCATCGGCATCACGTGCCGCACCATCACCCGCAGCGGGGAGGCGCCGAGCAGCCGGGCGGCGTCGATGTACTCCCGGCCGCGGACGCTCAGGGTCGTGCTGCGCGCGACCCGGGCGAACACGACCCAGCGGGTCAGCGCGAGCGTGATCACGACGTTGAGCAGGCTCGGGCCCAGCGCGCTCGCGAACAGGATCGCCACGAGGAACGACGGCAGGGCGAGCTGGATGTCGGCCAGGCGCATGGTCAGGGTGTCGAGCCAGCCGCCCCGGTACCCGGCGACCAGGCCGATGAGCGTGCCGACCGCCAGTGACGGGACGACGGTGGCGACACCGACCAGGAGCGAGACCCGCGCGCCCACCAGGATCTGCGGCAGCAGGTCCCGGCCCACCTGGTCCGTGCCGAACACCGCGAGGGTGCCGTCGGACATCCGGCTGAAGGGGGCGAGCATCCGGTCGGCCGTGTTGACGACGACGGAGTCGTAGGGGACGACGACGGGCCCGAGGATCGCGAGCAGTGCGAACCCGAGCACGAAGGCCGAGGTCCAGCGCATGGGCACCGGCATCCGACGGAGGCGTCCGAGGGCGGTCCGCACCTGTGTCATGCCGTCGCCTCCGCGATCCGGATCCGGGGGTCGAGGACCCCGTACAAGAGGTCGACCACGAGGTTCGTCAGCGCGTAGATCGCGGCGACCACGAGGATGGCGGCCTGCACCGTCGCGTAGTCGCGGTAGAGGATCGAGTCGACGAGGAGCCGGCCCAGGCCGGGGACGGCGAAGACGACCTCGACGATGACCATGCCGCTGAGGAGCTCACCGGCCTGCAGGCCGGCCACCGTGACGACCGGGAGCATGGTGTTGCGCACGGCGTGCCGGTAGACCACGGCACCCTCGGGCAGGCCCTTGGAACGGGCGGTCCGGATGTAGGACTCACCCATCACGTCGAGCAACCCGGTGCGCACCAGGCGGACGAGGGCGCCGACGAGGGGCAGGGCCAGGACGATCACGGGCAGGATGAGCGCGTCCGGCGTGCGGACGCCGCCGCTGGGCAGGATCTGCAGGACGCGGGAGAAGAGCAGGATCAGCATGATGCCGACCCAGAAGCTCGGCAGCGCCTGGCCGACGAGCGAGCCGATGGAGACCGCGTTGTCCGCGTGACCACCGCGGCGACGGCCCGCGAAGACGCCGAGCGGGATGCTCACCACGAGGGCGAGCGTCATCGCGAGCGCGCCGAGCGTGAGAGTGATCGGCAGCCGCTCCATGACGAGCGACATGGCCGGGGCGGACATCCTGACGGAGTCGCCGAACTCTCCCTGGCAGATCCGCGCGAGGTAGTAGAGGTACTGGACGACGATCGACTTGTCGAGCCCCATCTCGCGCTGCATGTGCTCGACCTGCTGGGGGGTCGCTGAGGGCCCGAGCATCAGCAGGGCCGGGTCGCCCGGCGCGAGCCGGATGGCGACGAACATCACCGTCAGGGCGCCCCAGACGACGAAGAGCGTCACCAGCAGGCGCCGAGCGCCATACCTGACGAACACCGCCATTGGTTGTCCGATCATGAGTCGAATGGTTGAGCCATTGAACGCGGCCGAGCGTAAGTCCGTCGCTGCGGCAGCGTCAAGGACACGAATCGGACGTGTCTCGACGCGTGATTCCGCGCATGAGCGCGCTCGTGATGCGCTCTTGACGCGCCCGTGGGCCGGTCCTAGGGTGAGCGTTATTGGTTCACCAATTTGGTACGAATGCCGCGAGGAGGTCGTATGGCCGAGCTGCCAGACGCCAACGTCCTCGTCGTGGGCGGAGGGCTGGGCGGCATCGCCGCGGCTCTCGGCGCCGCGGCGAGCGGTGCGCGCGTGGTCCTCACCGAGGAGAGCGCGTGGCTCGGCGGCCAGCTGACCACCCAGGCGACGCCGCCCGACGAGCACCCCTGGATCGAGACCCGCGGCTCCACCGAGCTCTACCGGTCCCTGCGTCGCCTCGTCCGGCTCGCCTACGGCCGGCCGGGGTCGACCACCTACAACCCCGGACGGGCGTGGGTGAGCGCGATCTCCCACCCGCCCGTGGTCGCCGTGGCCGCGCTCGAGGCGATGCTCGCTCCCCACCTCGCTTCCGGGCGCCTCACGGTCCTGCGCTCGTGCGCGCCCGTCGCGGTGCACACCAGCGGGGACCTCGTCGAGGGCGTGACCGTGCGCCGCGGCGACGGCGAGGACGTCCACGTGCGGGCGGCCTACGTGCTCGACGCCACCGAACGCGGCGACCTGCTCCCGCTGGGAGGGGTCGAGCACGTCGTCGGCTCCGAGAGCAGCGAGGAGACCGGCGAACCGCACGCCGGGCCGGTCGCACGGCCCGACAACGTCCAGGCGATGACGGTGCCCTTCGCACTGGAGCACCGACCCGGCGAGGACCACGTCATCGATCGGCCCGCGGACTACGAGCGGTGGCGCGTGTACCGCCCGCCGGGCTGGCCCGCGCGGATGCTGTCCTGGACGGCCCCCGACGCGCGCACGCTCGCCCCGCGCACCTTCTGCCTCGAGCTCGGCGGAGGCGTGCCGCACGGCGCGGGCGCGCCCGCCGACGCCCCGATCGACCTGTGGTCCTACCGGCGGGTCCTGCACCCGGACGACGGTCAGGCCGGCCCCGAGGCGACGGTCGTCAACTGGCCGATGAACGACTACGTGCTCGGACACGTGCTGGGCGACCCGCAGTCCGCGGACCACCACACCGCAGGGGCCCGCGCGTTGAGCCTGAGCCTGCTCTACTGGCTGCAGACCGAGGCCCCGCGGCCCGACGGCGGCACCGGCTACCCCGGGCTGATGCCCCGCGGCGACCTGCTCGGCAGCGAGGACGGCCTCGCCCTGCGCCCGTACCTGCGCGAGTCGAGGCGGATCCGCGCGGAGTACACCATCACCGAGAACGACGTGGCCGTCGAGGTGCGGGGCAGCCACGGCGCCGTCCGGCACGCCGACTCCGTCGGCACCGGTGCCTACCGCATCGACCTGCACCCGAGCACGGGTGGCGACCCGTTCATCGACATCCCGACGTACCCGTTCGAGATCCCGCTGCGCGCGCTCCTGCCGGTCCGGGTCGAGAACCTGCTGCCTGCGGCGAAGAACCTGGGCACGACCCACGTGTCGAACGGCTGCTACCGCCTCCATCCGGTGGAATGGGCCATCGGGGAAGCGGCAGGACGGTTGGCTTCTTTCTGTCTGCGCAACGCGACCCGCCCGAGATCCGTCGGTCACGACCCGCGCCGCCTGAGCGAGTTCCAGGACGAGCTGTCCGCGAGCGGGTTCGACCTTCACTGGCCCGAAGGGATGGCAGCGCTCTGATGCCCGACAGTCGACCGAGCACGGTGGAGGCCGTGTACGACCAGATCCGCCGCCTGCTCGACGCGTCCGTCGTCGGGTCCCGGATCCCGCCCGAGCGCGAGCTCGCCGAGCGGTTCGGCACCTCGCGCTCGACCGTCCGCAGCGCCCTCGACCGGTGCGAGCGGGAGGGGCGGATCACCCGGCAGCAGGGTGCGGGCACCTTCGTCACGCGGCCGCACGTCAAGCCGCGCATCGCCCACCAGCTGGTGATCACCTCGTTCAGCGAGGAGATGCGCCGGCTCGGCATGTCGAGCGCGAGCCAGATCCTGTCCGACAGCACCGCGCTCGCCGGCGCACGGGAGGCCAAGCACCTGCAGGTCTCACCCGGCGAGCCGGTGCGCACCATCGGACGTCTGCGCCTGGCGGACGGCGAGCCCATGGCGGTCGAGTGGATGACCGTGCCCGACGCGCTGGTCCCCGGCCTGGACGTGCTGGAGCTCGCGAACGACTCCTTCTACCGGCTCCTGTCCGAGCGGTACGGCATCACGATCGCGGGCGGCCGCCAGCGTATGGAGGCCAGCGTCACCGACCCGGAGGAGTCTCGCCTCCTGGAGGTCCCCCTGCACAGCCCCGCCCTCGTCGTCGAGCGCGTGATGTGGACGAGCGAGCGGCGCATCGTCGAGTACGTGCGGTCCATCTGCCGCGGCGACCGGTACACCTTCACCACCGACCTGCTCCCCGCCTCCCCGGACATGTGATGACCCGAGTGCTCGTCGACGTCGGCCAGACCGGCCTGCGCGTCGCCTGGCAGGGTGGCCGGGCGAGCGTGCCCGTCGGTGCCCTCCACCTCGCCGCTCCGGGCGCGGTCGACCGGTTGATCGCCCACGTCGTCGACGGGTGCACGCAGGCGGGCTGCGCGCAGCCGCAGCTGCTGCTCGTCGGGATCAGCGGCTGGCACGACCGGGCCACCGCGCAGACGCTCGTCGACGGTCTGCGCGACGCCCTGGGCGGCGCGACCGTCATGGCGGCCCGCGACGACGTGACCGCCTACCTCGGCGCGCTGGGCACGCGGCCCGGAGTCGTCCTGCTGGCGGGCACGGGCGTGGTCGCCCTGAGCAGCGACGGCAGCGCCAGCCGGCGGGTCGGCGGGCACGGCTGGGCGGTGGACGACGAGGGCGGCGGGTTCTGGGTGGGCCGTCAGGGCCTGCTGCACGCCGTCCGCGCGCACGACGGGCGCGGTCCCGCGACCGAGCTCCTGCCGCGCGCGCTCGCGCGCTTCGGTCCCGCCGACGACTGGGCCGGCCGGGTCCACCAGGGCGGGGCCACGGTCACCACGGTCGCCACCTTCGCCCGCGACGTCGCGCAGGCCGCGGTCGAGGGCGACGCCGTCGCTCTCGACATCTGGGACCGTGCAGCGGCCCACCTCGCCGACGCCACGGTCGCCGCCTGCAGCCTCTTCGCGGGCCGTCGGCCGCCGGCCGTCGCGCTGACGGGTGGGCTGTGCGCGGCCGGCGACGTCCTGCTGGGACCGCTCACCCGCCGCCTCGCCGCCCGCGGCCTGACCCCGTGCCCCGTGGCGCAGGGCACGCCGCTCGACGGCGCCGGGCTCGTGGACGCGGCGAGGTCCCTCTCGCTCTTCACCGACGAGATCGTCACAACGGAGTTGACATGACACAGGTCCTTGAACCGGGACTCGTCGTCTCGTGCCAGGCGCGCCCACCGAGCCCGATGGGCGGCGCCGACAGCATGGCGCGCTTCGCCCGCGCCGCGGTCCTGGGCGGGGCACGCGGCATCCGAGCCGAGGGCGTGGCCGACATCGCCGCGGTCAAGGAGGCGGTCGCGGTCCCGGTGGTCGGCTTGATCAAGACCACGGACACCCCCGTGTACATCACCCCGACGATCGCGGCGGCGGTCGCGGTCGCGTCCGCCGGCGCCGACGTGGTCGCCGTCGACGCGACGCTGCGGCCACGGCCGGACGGGACGTCGACCGCGGACTTCCTCGCGCGGCTGCGGGACGCCGTCGACATCCCGGTCATCGCCGACGTGGACAGCCTCGAGGCGGCGCTCGCGGCCGAACGAGCGGGCGTCGACTACGTCGCGACGACGCTCGCCGGGTACACGGACCCGACCACGGCCCCGCCGCGCACCCCCGACCTCGCCCTGCTGGAGGCGGTCGTCGCCGAGGTCTCGATCCCGACGATCGCCGAGGGGCGGTTCCAGACCGCCGAGCAGGTGCGGCGCGCGTTCGACCTCGGCGCGTTCGCGGTCGTCGTCGGCGGGGCCATCACTGATCCGGTCGCGATCACGCGCAGGTTCGCCGCGGCCGTACCCGAGCGGAGGACGCACGATGCCTGACACGCCCGACCCGGCCGCCACCGCTGCACCGCGGCAGGTCGACCTGCTCGTCGTCGGCGGAACCGTCATCACCGTCGACGAGCAGCGACGGATCCTGCGCGACGGCGCGATCGCCGTCGACGGCGGGCGCATCGTCGCCGTCGGGCCCACCGCCGAGGTGACCGCGGCGCACGCCGGCCGCCGGACGATCGACGCGCGCGGGAAGGTGGTCACGCCGGGCCTCGTGGACGCGCACGTGCACCTGTCCCACCAGCTGCACCGCTCGATCCTGCCGGACACGCGGCCCGAGGAGCTCGAGCACGACCACTGGCTGCCGTACTGGCTCAACCTCACCGAGGCCGACGCGCGCCTGTCCGCGCTGCTGGCCTGCGCGGAGATGGCGCTCAACGGCACGACGCTGTTCTGCGACATGAGCGGCCGGTTCACCGGCGAGCTCCAGGCGGAGGCGGCGCGGGCCGTCGGCGTGCGCGGCACGGTGTCCGAGATCTGCTGGGACGTCCCGCCCCACCCCGAGGTCGCGATCGGCGGCACCCAGGCCTGCCTGGACCGGCTGGCGAGCCTCATCGAGCGCCTCCCGTTCAGCGAGGACGCCACGACCTGGGCGGGCGTCACGCTGTCCGGCATGGGCAAGGCGACCGACGACCTGCTCGTCGGCGCGATCGCGCTCGCCCGCGAGCACGGCCTGCAGATGCACATGCACCAGTCGTTCGCCGACGCCGACACCGCGGAGTTCGGCCGGCGCTGCGACGGCCTGCCCGCAGTCGCGCACCTCGAACGCCTCGGGGTGACGGGCCCGGACCTGACCCTGGTGCACATGATCCGGACCGACCCGCGGGAGGTGCCGATCCTGGCCGCGACGGGGACCAACGTCGTGCACTGCCCGGGCGCCTCCGCCCGCTGGGGCCTGGGCTCGTCGCGCACCGGGATGGTCCCGCAGATGCTGGACGCCGGGGTCAACCTCGCGCTGGGCTGCGACTCCGCGAACTACTCCGACGCGCTGGACCTCACCCAGCAGATGTACCTCGCCGCGACCATGCACCGCGAGGCGCGCGGCGGCACGCCGCACGTGTCCGCGGAGCAGGCCCTCGAGATGGCGACCCTGGGCGGCGCCACGGCACTGGGGGTCGGGCACCTCGCCGGCTCGCTCGCCGTCGGGCGGTGGGCCGACCTGGTCATCCACGACGGCAGCCGCACCGAGTGGCAGCCGGGCTTCGACCCCGTGACCACGTTCGTGTACTCCGCGCGCAGCCGCGGCATCGAGACGGTCGTCGTGGGCGGTGAGGTCGTCGTGGCCGAGGGACGCCTGACCAGGCTCGACATCGACGCGCTGCTGCGGGACGTGCAGGGCGCGGCTCGCGGGCTGCTCGACCGGATGGGCTACGCCGTCGAGCCCCGTTGGCTGACGGTGTAGTGGCGCCCCGGAGCGCCGGACGAGGCTAGAGGAGCCAGACGAGCAGGAGGGTGAGCGTCGCCGTGACCGTGGCGGTCACGGCGACGACCCACCACGTGTCCGGGTGGCGGCAGGGGACCTGCTCGGGCGGCGCCTGCACGACGACCACGGGCGCGGGCGGCGGCGGTGCGGCCGGAGCAGCGGGTGGTGGCGGGGTCATGCTCGACCCGCACCGCACGCACGTGACCGCCACGGGCGTGTTGAGCTCGGCGCAC
>JAEYUL010000215.1 GCA_023432565.1 Actinomycetes bacterium
CGTGCGGCTCCATCCCACCGCGTCAGGGTTGAGCCGCCCGGACGGCAGCTGGAGCGGTACGGGCTGCGTGATCTCCTGCGCGTCGATGAGCACGCGGCGCATCGTCGCAGACCGTCGGCCCCGCGCGTCGGCGAACCGCGCAGGTGCGTGCTCGTCGCACACGCGACGGGTCGTGGTTCGGGACCGACGACCCGGCGCATCGGTGACGACCACGAGGCTCAGGCCGTGGTGGGTCGTCAGACCAGTCGACGCTCCGTCGCGTGGACCACGCGCAGCCACCGGTAGCCGTAGCCCGGCAGCTCGAGCTCGACGCGCCCCCGTTCGTCGACGGCCGTCTCGCCGGTCTCCAGCAGGTCGACGAGCTGCACCGGGGCGCCCTCGTCGGAGCAGTCGTGCAGCTCGAGAGGCACCGTGACGGGCTCGGGCGCGAGGTTGTGCAGCGCGACCATCGACCCGTCGTCCCAGGTGCACCGATGCGCCAGCACAGCGGTGTGCGGCTGCTCGAGGATCTCGACCTCGCGCGCCCACCCGAGCTCCGGGCTCTCGCGGTAGCGGCGGACCAGCCGCCGCACGAACGCCAGGAGCGAGTCGGGGTCGAGGCGCTGCTGCGCGACGTTGACGTGCTCCGGGCCGTAGCCGTCCTCGACCACGGGAGCCGGCAGGCGCGAGGGGGCCGCACGGCTGAACCCGCCGTTGCGCTCGGCAGACCACTGCATCGGGGTGCGCACGGCCATCCGGCCCTCGGCGGCCAGGTTCTCGCCCATCCCGATCTCCTCGCCGTAGAAGAGCACGGGTGTGCCGGGCAGGGAGAACAGGAGCGAGTACACCATCCGGACGCGGCGGGGGTCGCCGTCGAGCATGGGAGGCAGCCGACGACGCAGCCCTCGGCCGTACAGCTGCATGTCCTCATGGGGGCCGAAGGCCGAGAACACCTCCATGCGCTCGTCGTCGGTCAGCTTGTCCAGCGTCAGCTCGTCGTGGTTGCGGACGAATGTCGCCCACTGCGCGTCGCGCGGGATCGTCGGACGCGCCGCGAGCGTCGCGGCCAGGGGTCGGGCGTCGCGCCGGGCGAGCGACAGGTACAGCTGCTGCATGGCGACGAAGTCGAACTGCAGGGTCAGCTCGGTCCCGTCCGAGGTGCCGTCGCCGTCGTCGTCGCCGAAGAACCTGCGCTGCTCGTCGTACGGCAGGTTGACCTCGCCCATGAGCACCGCGTCGCCGCCTCGGCGGGTCAGGAAGGAGTGCAGGCCGCGCAGGTAGTCGTGCGGGTCCTGCAGGTCGTCGCCCGGGTGGTCGGCGGCGTCCGCGAGGAAGTACGGCACGGCGTCGACCCGGAAGCCCGACAGGCCGAGCTGCATCCAGTAGCCGACCACCTTGGCGATCTCGTCGCGCACGCGTGGGTTCGCCGTGTTGAGGTCGGGCTGGTGCCGGTAGAAACGGTGGCGGTAGTACTCGCCGGTCGCGTCGTCGAGCGTCCAGATGCTCGACTCCTGGTCGGGGAACACGACCTGGTCGCTCGTGTCCGGGGGCTTCGTCGCGCTCCACACGTAGTAGTCGCGGTAAGGGGAGTCCGTGCTGCGGCGCGCGGAGCGGAACCAGGGGTGCCGGTCGCTCGTGTGGTTCACCACGAGATCCGCGATGACCCGGATGCCCCGGTCGCGCGCGGTGCGGATGAGGCGCACGAGGTCCCCGACGTCGCCCAGCCGCGGGTCGACCCCGAGGAAGTCGGTGATGTCGTAGCCGTCGTCGCGGTCCGCGGTGGGGTAGAAGGGCATCAGCCACAGGCACGTCACGCCGAGGTCGGCGAGGTGGTCGATGCGCTGGGTCAGGCCCTGCAGGTCCCCGACGCCGTCGTCGTCCCAGTCCATGAACGTCTCGACGTCCAGGCAGTAGATCACCGCCGTCTTCCACCACAGGTCACCGGTCTCGCGGATCCTCACGCCAGGACCTCCCTCAGTCCGGGCAGCAGGTGCTCGCCCGCCATGTCGAGGAACTGCTCGAGCGTCGCCGGGCGGGGGGTGGCGGTCGGCTCGGCCGTCGGGTGCTTGTCGTCCGACGCGCGCGCGTCGGTCGCCACCTGGTGGATGTACACCGCGTCGAACCCGAGCTCGACGAGCGACGCGAGCCGGTCCCGCAGCCGCCCCGGGTCGTGCTCGACGACGACCGAGGCGCGCACCGCGTCGTCGCCGACGTGAGGCGCCAGCGAGTCGAAGGACTCCGGCAGGTCGAGATCCCACGCGAGCGGCGGCCCGAACACCTGCACGCCCCACTGCTCGCGCGCCACCGCGAGGGCCTGCGCCTCGTCGGGTGCCCACGAGACGTGCACCTGCAGCGCGGCGGTGCCCCGCCCACCTGCGTCTCGGTAGGCGGCGAGCACCTCGCGCAGCCGGTCGGGGTGCTGGTTGACCGTGACCAGCCCGTCGGCCCAGTCGGCGTGCGCCGCAGCGGTCGCCGGCGTGACCGCGGGGCCGATCAGCGCGGGCGGCTCGTCGGGCAGCGTCCAGAGCTTGGCGCGGTCGACCCGCACCAGGCCGTCGTGCGTGACCTCCTCGCCCGCGAGCAGCGCCCGGATCACCTGCACCGACTCGCGCAGCCGGGCGTCGCGCTCGTGCTTGGGCGGCCAGCGGTCGCCCGTGACGTGCTCGTTGAGGTTCTCACCCGAGCCGAGCGCGACCCAGAACCGTCCCGGGAACATCGCGGCGAGCGTCGCGGCCGCCTGGGCGACGATCGCCGGGTGGTACCTCTGGCCAGGCGCGTTCACGACGCCGAACGGCAGGCTCGTCGTGGCCAGGGCGGCACCCAGCCACGACCACGCGAAGCCCGAGTGGCCCTGCCGCGCGCTCCAGGGTGCGAAGTGGTCCGAGCACATGCCCGCGTCGAACCCGACCTCCTGCGCGCGGCGCGCCGCCTCCAGGAGCCCTGCCGGGTGGACCTGCTCGTGCGAGTGATGGAAGCCGATCGTCACCATGCCGACACTTCCTACCTGCCGGCGCGCCGCCGCGCGCGTCGAGACGGCCCCGTGATGTGCGAAGGAGCCTCCCCAGGCTCCGCAGAGCGGCTCGTCGCGCGTGCGCCGTACCCAAGGCGCACGATGCTGAAAGGCCGCGCGCGGCGGCCACCCCGGACGCCCCGCGGGGCAGGGCAGGAGGTCGGCCATGGTGACCGTCGTACGGCAGATGCGCTGCCGGCCGCAGGACGTGCTCGACGTCCTGGCCGACGGCTGGAGCTACGCGGCCTGGGTGGTGGGGACCGCCCGGATCCGCGAGGTCGACGACTCGTGGCCCGCGCCCGGCTCGCGCATCGCCCACTCCGTCGGGCTGTGGCCCGCACTGCTGGACGACACGACGATTTCCGAGTCCTGGGATCCGCAAGGGCGGCTCCAGCTGCGCGCGCGGGGCTGGCCGGCGGGGGAGGCGCGCGTGATCCTCGAGGTACGGGCCGCGCACGACGGCGGCACGGTGGTGCGGATGCGGGAGGACGCGGTCCGCGGGGTGGCCGCCACCGTGCCGCAGGCGCTGCGCGACGCCGCGCTGCGGCCGCGCAACGTCGAGACGCTGCGTCGTCTGGCCTACATCGCCGAGGACCGATCCACCCGCTGACAGGCCGCCGACTGCCGGTCCGCGCTCCTCCTCGTGTCCCGGGACTCTCGCTAGATTTGGCAGCGCAAGACGGCGCTGCGGCGCTGGCAGTGAGTGGAGGACCGATATGGGAGTGTTGCGGACCAAGACGATCGAGCAGTCGCTCGCCGACGCGGACGAACCGGAGTACCAGCTCAAGAGGTCGTTGTCCGCACTCGACCTCGTGGTGTTCGGCGTCGGCGTGGTGATCGGAGCCGGCATCTTCACGCTCACGGGCCGGGCCGCGCACGATGTCGCCGGGCCGGCGATCGTGCTCTCGTTCGTCGTCGCCGCGTTCTGCTGCGCACTGGCCGCCATGTGCTACGCCGAGTTCGCCTCCACCGTCCCCATCTCGGGCTCGGCCTACACGTTCAGCTACGCGAGCCTCGGCGAGCTCGTCGCGTGGATCGTCGGCTGGGACCTGCTGCTCGAGATGTTCCTCGGCGCCAGCGTCGTCGCCCAGGGGTGGAGCACCTACCTCGAGACGCTGCTCGCCAACCTCGGCTGGTCGCTGCCGGAGTCGATCTCGTACGGCGGGGTGGTCGACCTGCCGGCCGTGCTGCTGGTCGTGTGCCTCGGGCTGCTCATCTCCGTGGGCGTCAAGGAGTCGATGCGCGTCAACCTCGTGCTCGTCGGCGTCAAGCTCTTCATCGTGCTGTTCGTGATCGTCGCCGGCCTGCAGTTCGTCTCCGCAGCGAACTACGACCCGTTCGTGCCGCCGTCGGAGCCGACCGCCGGGAAGTCCGGGCTGGCCCAGCCGCTGCTCCAGGCGGTGCTGGGGATCGAGCCCGCGGCGTTCGGGCTCGGCGGGATCTTCGCCGGGGCGGCGCTCGTGTTCTTCGCCTACATCGGGTTCGACGTCGTCGCGACGACCGCCGAGGAGACGAAGAACCCGCGGCGGGACCTGCCGATCGGGATCATCGGCTCCCTCATCATCTGCACGGTGCTCTACTGCGCGGTCGCGCTCGTCGTGACCGGGATGGTCCGCTACGACGAGCTCGACCCGGCCGCCGCGCTCGCGAACGCGTTCCAGGTGCACGGCCAGGAGTGGATGGCGACCGTGATCTCGGCCGGGGCGGTGGCCGGCCTGACGACGGTGGTCCTGACGCTCCTGATCGGCGCGTCGCGGGTGGTGTTCGCGATGAGCCGCGACCACCTGCTCCCGCCGCGCCTCGCCAAGGTGCACCCGCGGTTCCGCACGCCGTCGGTGATCACCGCGATCGTCACGGCCGTGTGCGCCCTGGTCGCGGGCCTGACCCCGATCGGCGTGCTCGAGGAGATGGTCAACATCGGCACGCTGTCGGCGTTCGTCGTCGTCAGCGTGGGCGTCATCGTCCTGCGGCGCACGCGGCCGGACCTGCCGCGGGCGTTCCGCGTGCCGTGGGTCCCGTGGCTGCCTGCCCTGTCCGCGCTCGTGTGCCTGTACCTCATGATCAACCTGCCCGTGGAGACGTGGCTGCGGTTCGTCGTCTGGCTGCTGATCGGCCTGGCGATCTACTTCGGCTACTCGCGCAAGCGCTCGCGCGTCGGGCTGGAGGAGGCGGCCCGCGCCGTCGAGCAGGTCGACGAGCGTTCGTGAAGGTCCGGTAGCAGGCGGCTCGGCCGGCCGTCGTCGGGTCGAACCGGACGGAACCGGTGCGCGGCGCCGCGCGTTGGGCAGGTGTGTGGGCGCCGTGCGGGGCGTGGCGCCGTCACGTTCGCCCCGTGGCGGCTGTGGGTGGCGCCGCGTACGGTTCGTCGGGCGGTCATGACGAGCAACTGGGAACCAGCGAGGAGGCGACGGTGGACGTTGCGGGCGAGATCCGGGTCGAGGTGGAACCGGGCCGCACCGTCGTCCGGATGATCGGCGAGATCGACGTCGCCCTTCGTGAGCAGGCGAGCCAGTCCATGGTCGCGGCGATGACGAGCGACGGCGGGATCCTGATCGACACCGCTGCCGTCACCTTCATCGACTCCTCGGGTGTGGCGTTCGTCCTGCAGCTCCTGCACGCCGCGCGGGAGGCCGGGCTGGCCGTCTCGCTGCACGACCCGGACCGCACGGTGCGCAGCGTGCTGGAGATCGTCGGGGCGGGTTCGCTCCTGCCGCCGGAGAATGCGCACGCGGCCGACGAGGCGGTGGCAGCGGCCCCGGTCGCGTGACCCGCAGAGTGTGCCCCCGACGGGCCTCAATGAGTGCTGCTCACGGCCGATCGTAACGATACGATTCTGGGCGTCTCCCGGCGCGGAGACCCCTCGACGCGCCGGCGGACCTCGCTCACCCGCCTGCACGATCCACCGGAGCCACACTCATGGCCAAGGTCCTCACGACCGGCCGCCCCTGGCGCGTCATCCTCGTCTTCGCCGTGCCCCTGCTCGTCGGCAACGTCGTCCAGCAGCTCTACCAGGTCGCGGACGCCTTCGTCGTCGGCCGCACGCTCGGCGTGACCTCGCTCGCAGCCGTGGGCGCGGTCGGCGGGCTGATGTTCCTCCTGCTGGGTGCGGCCTGGGGCATGACCTCCGGCTTCGCGATCCCGACCGCCCAGGCGTTCGGAGCGGGCGACGCGCGCGGTGTGCGCCGCTCGGTCGCGACCGGCACGATCCTGTCCGCCGGGGCCAGCGTCGTGCTCACCGTCCTCGCGCTCGTCCTCGTGGACCCCGCGCTGCGCTGGCTGCACACCCCGGCCGAGCTCGTGCCCGAGGCGCGCACGTTCGCCCTCGTCTGCTTCGCCGGCTCAGCCGTGACGGTGTTCTACAACTTCCTCGCCTCGATGATCCGTGCGATCGGTGACTCACGCACGCCGCTGGTCTTCCTGACCGTCAGCTGCGTGCTCAACATCGTCCTCGTCTTCGCGCTCGTGCGAGGGCTCGGGACGGGAGTCGGAGGCGCGGCGCTGGCGACCGTGATCTCCCAGGGCGTCTCGGTCCTGCTGTGCCTCGAGTACGTGCGTCGCCGCGTGCCGGTGCTGCACGTGCGCCGTGAGGACTGGCGCATCACGCGTCACGACGCCGTCGCGCACCTGCGCCTCGGCGTGCCCATGGGGTTCCAGGCGTCGATCATCGCGATCGGGACCCTGGCCGTGCAGCTGCGGCTCAACGAGCTGGGCTCCGACGCGGTGGCCGCGTACACCACCGCGGCCCGCGTCGACGGCCTCGCGATCGCCCTCCTGTCGTCCCTCGGCCTGGCGATCTCGACGTTCGTCGCGCAGAACCTCGGCGGGCAGCGTCCCGACCGGATCCGGCGCGGGGTCCTGCAGGCCCTCGGCATGTCCCTGGCCGGCGCCGTCGCGCTCGCCGTGGTCCTCATCACCTCCGGCGCGTGGATGATCGAGCTGTTCGTCGGCCCGGGCGAGGAGCAGGTCGTCGAGCTCGCGGTGCTCATGCTCACGGTCAACGGGGTGAGCTACACGGTCCTCGCCGCGCTGTTCGTCCTGCGAGGGGCGTTGCAGGGTCTCGGCCAGGCGTTCGTCCCCACCATGACCGGCGTGGTCGAGCTCGTGATGCGCGTCGGCGCGGCGGTGGTGCTCGGCGCGGCATTCGGTTACCCGGGTGTCGTGTGGAGCAACCCGCTGGCCTGGATCGGCGCGATCGTCCTGCTCATCCCGGCGTACGTCCGCGCGCATCGCGCGCTGGACGGCGTGGCCGCAGCGACGGCGACGCCCCCGGTCGCGACGGTGCCCACCCTCGTGGAGGGGCCGTCCGAGGGCTCGGTGGTCCTCGAGGCCCTGGTGCCGCACCCACGCGTCTCGGCCGACGACGAGCCCGTGGATGCGATCGAGACCACCGAGCGCGACGACGGCGACGCGCGGACGCCCGTGACGCGCTGACGTCGCGGCCGCCCGCGCCGTCGTAGCGCGCGGTTCAGCCCTCGGTCACGCGCCTGCCGGGCGGGTCGACCGCGCTCCGGTGGATCTCGGTCGGGTCGATCTCGCGCATCGCACCCGAGCCGTCGAGCTCGAGGACCCGGTCGAGGCCCAGCCGCGCGAGGAACGCGTCGTCGTGACTGACGACGAGCAGCGACCCGCGGTACGCGGCGAGGGCCGAGACGAGCTGGTCGACCGTGGTCAGGTCCAGGTCGTTCGTCGGCTCGTCGAGCACGAGCAGCTGCGGGGGAGGATCTGCGAGCAGCAGGCGCGCCAGCGCCACCCGGAACCGTTCGCCGCCGGACAGCGTCCGCACCGGTCGGTGCACGGCCTCGCCCCTTAGCAGCAGGCGCGCCAGCCGGTTGCGCAGCTCCCGATCGGGCACCGACGGCGCGGCCGCCGAGACCAGCGCGAGCGCGCTCGCCTCGTCGTCCAGGTCCCACGACCGCTGCGGCAGGTACCCCACGCGGTCGGTCAGCAGACGGACGCGAGTCGGATCGATCCGCACCGCAGCAGCCTGCTCGGCGCTCACCGACCCGCGCACGAGCAGCTCGAGCAGCGTCGTCTTGCCCACGCCGTTCGCGCCGACCAGCGCCACCCGCTCCGGCCCCCGCATGACGACGCTGCCGGCGCCCGTCGGACCGGGCAGCTCGGCGATCCGCCGGCCGCGCGGCACGTCCGGGTCGCCCAGCTCGAGGTGCACCGACTCGTCGTCGCGCACACGCTCGGCCGCGCGGTCGGCCGCGGCGCGCGCAGCGCCGACCTTGGCGTCCATGCGCTGGCGATGCCGACCCGCGTGGGTCTCGGCCTTCGACGCCCAGGCGTTGAGCACGATCGGTGCCGCCCTGCTGCTGCGCGCCATGGCGCGGCCCTGCCGCGCGCGTCGGGCCAGCGTGGTCTCGGCCTCGATGCGCTCCCGACGCTCGACCCTGACCTGCTGCTGAGCCGTCCTGGCGGCCTGCGCGGCCGCCGCCTGCTCGGTCTCGAGCTGGGCGCGCCACGACGAGTAGGGACCGCCGTGCGTCGTCAGGCGGTGGGCGTACAGCTCGGCGGTCTCGTCCATCTCCTCGAGCAGAGCGGTGTCGTGCGAGACGACGACGAGCGCACCGGGCCACGAGCGCACGAGGTCACGCAGCGACGCGCGTGCCGCCCGGTCGAGGTTGTTCGTCGGCTCGTCGAGCAGGGTGACTGCGGCGCGCCGCAGCCTCAGCCCGGTGACCGCGACGAGCATCGCCTCGCCGCCCGACAGCGTCGCGACGCGGCGCTCGAGGTCGTCGGCGCCGAGCCCGGCGGGGTGCAGGGCGTCGGCCGCGCGGGCCTCGACGTCCCAGTCGTCGCCGACGACCTCGAAGTGGTGCTCGGCGACGTCGCCGCGCTCGATCGCTCGCAGCGAGGCGAGCGTCGCCGCGACACCGAGCAGGTCCGCGACGGTGCTCGCGGGGTCGAGCGTCACGTCCTGCGGCAGGTAGGCGACCTCGCCTGCTGCGACGACCGAGCCAGACGTGGGTGCCAGCAGCCCCGCCGCGAGGCGCAGGAGCGTGGACTTGCCCGAGCCGTTGGCGCCGACGAGCCCGGTGCGGCCGGGACCGAACGACCCGCTGACGTCCGCGAGCGTGACGCTGCCGTCGTCGTGGACGAGCGAGACGTTCGAGAAGGTGACGCACGGGCGTGCGGCAGCGGAGGAGGAGGTCGTGGACATGAGACTCCGGGGGTTCGGCGGATGCGCTGAACCTCGCCCGCGCCTCACGGGCGGGGTGGCGGATCAGCGCGGCTGGCGCGGCGCGAGCCCGGTGCCCGTCATGATCACGACCTTCACTCGACGACAAGGACGAGCACGACCATGGCAGGCGTGGGCCGGGTCGAGCAACGCTTTTCCCGTCCTCGGCTCCGCGCCTCTGGCTCCGCGCCTCTGGCGCCGCGTCGCGCTGCGGGTCTGGCCTGGCGGCCCTCGCCCCCGGGTGCGGGTCACTCGCAGGCGATGCCGTCACCGTCGCGGTCGAGTCCTGCGCGGTATCCCGGGTCGCCGCGGTGCAACGGCGCCACGCCGGCCGCGCGTGCCTGCGCGCAGCTCGCGTAGTACGTCTGCTCGTCCCCGCCCTCGTCCCCGTCCACGTTCTCGGCCGGTGGCTGTGTCGCCTGTGCCGGGCCCGCGCTCGCGGGTGCCCAACCCGAGGTGTCCGCCGACGGCAGCGGCTCGTCGGGGCACGTGGCGAGGACGCGCGCGATCGCGTCGCGCTCGGCGGCGGTCACCCACAACCCGTACGCACGCTTCACCGCGACCTGCCGCGCGACGTACGCGCACCGGTAGGCCCGGTTGGGCGGCAACCACGTCGCGGCGTCGCCCGCACCCTTGCTCTGGTTCAGCGGGCCGTCGACCGCGAGCAGGTTCAGCGGGTCGTTGCCGAACGACTCCAGCGTGCTCGCGTCCCAGCGCTGCGCGCCCTTCTGCCACGCGTCCGCGAGCGCCACGACATGGTCGATCTGCACGTCCCCGGACGTCGACTGGCCGCGGCGGAAGGCGATCGTCGTGCCGGAGTACGGGTCGGCGAGCGTGCCGCTGTCGACGACGCAGCCGTCGCGGCCGACCGTCTGGTCGACCAGGTCCCGGCGCAGGATGTCGTTGCGGGTGTCGCAGCCGTTGCGGTCGAGGTCGACCGCGCGGTACGCGAACAGATCCCGGTCGTACCCGGTCTGGGGAGCGCGGCCCTTGACGTCGAGCAGAGCCAGCGTCGCCAGCGCGGTCCCGGTGGCCGGGGTGGGTGTGGCCCCAGCGGGTCCCGGTGCGTCGGGGGCCGCGGTCGCGTCCGCGGCCGGGGGCGCCGGCTCGGGCGTCGCCGTGCTCGTGCGGTTCGGGGCGATGGGTGGTGCGGTGGTGGACGAGGCGGGCCCCGCGGCCGAGCCGCCAGGCGCAGCGACTGACACGCAGCCGCTGAGCGCGATCGTGCCGGTCAGCGCGACGGCGAGGAGCACGCGTGAGGCCGACCGCGGGCGACGACCCGGCGCGAGCCCGGCGCCCGGCCCGCGACCGCTCGCGCCGTCGTGCTCCGCACCCATGCCTCCGTGCTCCGCACCCATGCCTCAGACATCGGCACACCCTCGGCGGCACGCGAGCGCGCAGGGGTGTGACGACCCGCACTGCCCGGGCACGCGGGACGGTCCGGACCCGACGCCCGGGCGGGGTCAGCCGGCCGGGGGCGGGTCCGGCAGCTGCGGCGCGGGGAAGCCGTCCCCCTGGACGAGCAGGCTCGCCCGCGTCAGCGCACGGGAGCCGAACCGCTGCGCGAGCGCGTCGGTGGTGCGGTCGAGGCCCTCGTGCGACGGCTCGAGGGGCAGGGCGGGCTGCACGACGGCGTCGCTGCCCAACCCGGTCAGGGCGACGCCGATCAGCGTGATCCCGCGCTCGGCGACCAGCCCCTGCACCGAGTCGAGCAGCACCAGCGCGGCGGCGCGCAGCTCGTCGGACGAGGGGGTCGCGAAGGCGAGCGAGCGCGATCTCGTCGCCCGGGAGAAGTCCGCGAACCGCAGTCGCAGCACGACGGTCCGCGCTGTCCGGTGCCCGGCGCGCAACCGCCGGCAGACGCGGTCGACGAGCCCGAGCAGCGCGGCGCGGACGGCTGCGGGGGAGTGCGGACCCCGTCCGAGCGCGCGCTGCGCACCGACGGACCCGCGCGCGCGGTCGGTGACCACCCGCTCGGGCGTGCGGCCGTGCACGACCGCGTGCAGGTGCCCGCCGGCCGCCGGCCCGAGCAGACCGCGCAGCACGTGCTCGGGCAGGTCCGCGACGTCCCCGGCGGTCCGCAGACCGTAGGACCGCAACCGCGCGGACGTCGTCTCACCGACGCCCCAGAGGACCTCGAGCGGCAGGGGGTCCAGGAAGGCGGCCTCGTCGGACGGCGGGACCAGCAGCAGGCCGTCGGGCTTGGCGACCCGGCTCGCGACCTTGGCGAGGAACGGTGTGCGTGCGACCCCGACGGTGATCGGCAGCCCGACCTCGTCGCGGACCCGCGCCCGCAGCCGCGCTGCGACACCGACGGGCGGCGTCGGGTCCACGCGGCGCAGGCCCCGCACGTCGAGGAACGCCTCGTCGATCGAGACACCCTGCACCTGCGGTGTCGTGTCCCGGAAGATGGCGAACACCTCGCCGCTCGCCTCGACGTAGGCGTCGAACCGCGGCGGCACGACGATCAGGTCGGGGCACAGACCGCGGGCCTGCCGCCCGCCCATCGCGGTGCGCACGCCGCGACGCCTGGCCTCGTACGACGCCGCGAGGATCACGCCGCCCCCGACCGCGACGGGCCGAGCGCGCAGCCGCGGGTCGTCGCGCTGCTCCACGGAGGCGTAGAAGGCGTCGAGATCGGCGTGCAGGATCGTCGCGTCGCTCACGAACACATGTTCGACCCGACCGCCGACACGGGCAAGGCTCCCGGACCCGCAGCGTGACCGCCCCGGACGCACCGCGGCGACGACGCGCCGTGCGGGCTCGTCGTCGCCGCGGTCCGTTGCGCCTGGTGGCGTCAGATGTGCATGGGCGTCAGCGCCTCGTAGTCCTCGACCGAGCCGTCCTTCATGACGACGTCGATGATCGCCCGGCCGAGCGGGTCGAGGTCGTCGGTGAGGTACTGCTGGAGCTCGGACTTGAAGAACGAGGAGATGATGCCGGCGCCCTGGTCGTAGGCCTCGACCCCCACCTGCGACTGCATCTCCGGCGCGAGCCAGGTGGGACGCACGAGCTGGCCGTCGACCTTCATCTCGCGCAGCGTGTAGCCGAACAGCGAGCAGCGGGCGGGCGTGAGCTGGTCGCGCCGCATGCGGCCACCGCCGCGACGGGCCAGGTACTCGCGCGTCATCCACTCGGCGGCGAAGCCGACCTGGTAGGCACCGATGTGCTGGTTCGGGGTCAGCACGTAGCGCGTCCGGGAGGCCTCGACGAGCTGGCGGAGCAGCAGGTTCGCCGCGGCCACCTTGGTGCCGGTCGAGAAGGGCCAGTACGAGCCCACGCCCTCGGAGACCATGCCGCCGTGCTTGATGACCTTGTTCTCGGACTTGGTCTCACCGATCGACGGGTTCTTGTCGCCGCGAGGGGCGATCAGCCGCCACACCCAGGCCAGCGACGGCGGCACGAAGTGCGTGACGCCCATGATCCCGTACGACGGCTTGTCGCGGGTGCACGGAGGCATCCGCACGCCGAACGTGCGCACGTCGACGTGCTCGGGCTCGGAGACCACGCCGCGGATCATCGAGCGGTCGATGACCACGCGCGGGTTGGGGCACGGCTTGCCCGTCGAGTCGAGCGTGTGCTCCCACGGCAGCGCCGTCGCGTCCGGCACGCCCTGGATGTTGAAGAACACCAGCGGCTTCTTCGGGTGGATGCACGCGCGCTCGAAGTTCGGGTCCTCGCCGTAGGAGCGCAGGTTGTCGACGCGCACGAACCAGCCGGCCTCGGCGTCGGCGATCACCAGGCGACCGTCGTTGTCCTGCAGCGCCGTGTGGCACAGCGTCATGTCGTCGGTCACCGGCGCCAGGGCGCTCGACTCGGCGAGGGTGATGACGTACGGCTCCTTCGTCACGACGTTCGTGCCGAGCAGGATGCGCCCGTCGTCCTGGCGGCGGAACTCCTGGCACATCTCGGACTTGCCGCCGCCCGAGGCGCCCTCGTGCATGATCACGGTCTCGTTGTCGTACGGCGTGGTGACGCGGACCGACGACGCGTGCGCGGTGATCCAGCCCTCGGACTCGCCGATGTCGAGCAGGACCGAGAACACGCCCTTCTTGGCGCTCGGACCCGGGTAGAGGTTGTACGCGAACACCTCGTGCAGGTCGGGCGTGCGGTCGTGCACGACGACCTGCCGCCCGCCGAACCTGGTGTGCCGGAACGGGGGAGCGACGTACAGGATCGAGCGCGGGGTGAACTCGCCGAGCTCGTCGAAGGTCACCCAGCCCTGCAGGTCGACGAGCGCGACCGCGAAGAACGCCGCGTTGACCGGGACGAGCGCGATCGACGGGTAGCCGTACGTGGGGCCGCCGGCCTTGAACGGGACGACGACGAGGTCCTGCTCGCCGAGCCACTCGAGCGTGGCGGTCTTGGTGGGCGCGAACTCCTCGCCGAAGACGTCGCGGTAGCGCGGCTTGTCGGTCGGGAGGTCGTCCGCGATGCGCATGCAGTCGGGGTCGCGCCGACGCATGTAGTCCTCGGGGTAGTTCACCGCGATGCCGTTGCGGCAGCGGGTCACCGTCGCCTCGACGATGC
This sequence comes from Actinomycetes bacterium, assembly GCA_023432565.1. GTDB lineage: Bacteria > Actinomycetota > Actinomycetes > Actinomycetales > Cellulomonadaceae > Cellulomonas. The sequence continues at coordinate 13,704 of JAEYUL010000215.1, forward strand.
GGCGGACGCCGTCCTCGGTGGGCACGTCGTAGGCGACCTCGTGGATGGGGCCGCCGACCGGCCCGAGAGCCAGCTGGTAGAGCTCCTCGCGCGTCTCCGGCACCAGGACACGCGGGCTGGACTCGATCGCGGCACGTACCGCGGGCGGCATGCGGACAGCGGACAGAGCCGTCAGAGTGTCCACGAGCGCTCCCTTCGTCGGGGACCAGGCCGGTGCGCAGAGCCACACCAGGTCAAGATCCGCACTTGACTCGGAGATTACGTCCGAGCAAAAAGGGCAACCCAGGACCTGGGTCACAGGTCGCGCGCTGACCTCAGGCGACACTCGCCAAATGGGGCGTTCGGGACCTAGGGCGCGCACCGGCACCCGGACCCGCCGCTACGTTCGCGAGCATGGCAGACCCCCGTGGATTCCTGCGCACCCGAGGCCGTGAGCTCCCTCCTGATCGCGCCGTGGAGGTGCGCATCCTGGACTGGTCGGAGGTACACCAGCATCCCACCGGGGACCACGAGGCGCTCGCGCTGCTGCACCGGCAGTCCAGCCGCTGCATGGACTGCGGCGTCCCGTTCTGTCACCACGCGTGCCCGCTGGGCAACCTCATGCCGGAGTGGAACGACCTCGTCTGGCGCGGCCAGTGGCAGGACGCAGCCGACCGGCTGCACCTGACGAACAACTTCCCCGAGGTCACGGGGCGCCTGTGCCCCGCGCCCTGCGAGACGGGGTGCGTGCTCGGGATCAACCAGCAGCCCGTGACGATCCGCAACGTCGAGCTGAGCATCGCCGAGGAGGCGTTCGCACGAGGTCTCGTCGTCCCTGAGGTCCCCGACCGGATGAGCGGCCACAGTGTCGCGGTCGTCGGCTCGGGACCGGCCGGTCTGGCGGCGGCTCAGCAGCTCACGCGCGCGGGGCACACCGTCTCGGTGTACGAGCGGGCGAGCGCCCCGGGCGGTCTCCTGCGGTTCGGCATCCCGGAGTACAAGCTCCCGGCGGCGGTCGTCGAGCGGCGGCTCGACGTGATGCGCGCCGAGGGGACGGTGTTCCGCTGCGGCGTCGAGGTGGGCGTCGACGTCACGGGTGCCGAGCTGCTCGCGCGCCACGACGCGGTCGTCGTGACCGTGGGCTCGACCGTCCCCCGCGACCTGCCCGTACCGGGGCGTTCGCTGCGCGGCGTGATGCCCGCGATGGACTACCTGGTTCCCGCGAACCACGCGGCGGTGGGCGAGCCGGTGCTCGGGGCGCCCGTCGCGACCGGGCTCGACGTCGTGGTCGTGGGTGGCGGCGACACCGGCGCGGACTGCGTGGGCACCGCCGTGCGGCAGGGCGCACGCTCCATCACCCAGCTGGAGATCCTGCCGGAGCCGCCGCACGAGCGGCCCGCGGACCAGCCGTGGCCCACGTACCCGTCGGTCTTCAAGGTGTCCACCTCGCACGAGGAGGGCGGCGTCCGTGAGTTCGCGGTCAGCACGCAGGAGATCGTGGGCGACGACGAGGGCCGTGTCGCCGGCCTGCGCGTCGTGGAGGTGCAGCGCACGGACGGACGTCTCGACCCGGTGCAGGGCACCGAGCGCACGCTGCCCGCACAGCTCGTCGTGCTGGCCCTGGGCTTCGTCGGCCCCGAGCGCGGCACGCTCGCCGACGAGCTCGGGCTCCAGGTCGACGCGCGCGGTGCGTTCGTCCGGGACGACGACTTCGCGACGGCCACGCCCGGCGTCTTCGTCGCGGGTGACTGCGGGCGCGGGCAGTCGCTCGTCGTGTGGGCCGTCGCCGAGGGGCGGGCGGCGGCGGCGTCGGTCGACCGCTACCTGAGCGGCACCACCGCGCTGCCGTCGCCGGTGACGGCCTCCACCGTGGCGCTGCGCGCGTAGCCAGCGCCGGTCGGGGACGCGCGGCCCGGTCCGCGCGCGTGTCGGTCGCCACCGGCAGGATGGGGCGCATGCAGGTGGAGTTCGAGGCCCGGTTGCGTCTGTGGGACGTCCGCAAGCACGACTCGTGGACGTTCGCCGACCTGCCCACGGACGTCGCGGACGAGGTCGCGCACGTCGCGGAGCCCGTCTCGCGAGGCTTCGGCTCGGTCCGGGTCGAGGCGACCATCGGGACGACGACGTGGCGGACGTCGATCTTCCCGGGCGCGTCGACGTACGTGCTCCCGCTGAAGGCCGAGGTCAGGCGCAAGGAGTCGATCGAGGCGGGGGACGTGGCCCGCATCCGCCTGCGGATCGTCGACCTGCCCTGAGCGCGGCCCCGCTCGGCTCCTTGGTGGTCTCGGACCATCCCGGCACGCGCGCCTGCCGGGATGGGTGGCACGCTGGCCGGACGACGACAGGAGTCCGCGATGGCCTGGGTGACGTGCCACTACTTCTCCGACGCGCTGCGGGTCAGCACCGCGATGACCGTGCTGCTGCCGCAGTCCACCCGCGCCCAGATCGGGCTGCACGGCGTGGCCGGTGACGAACCGCCCCCCGTGCTCTACCTGCTGCACGGGTTGTCGGACGACGAGACGATCTGGACCCGCCGGACGTCGATCGAGCGCTACGCCGCCGAGAAGGGGCTCGCGGTGGTGATGCCGCGCGCGGGGCGGTCGTTCTACGCCGACGAGGCGTACGGCTCCGCCCACTGGACGCACCTGACGCAGGAGCTCCCCGTGCTCGTGTCGTCGTTCTTCCGCGTGTCGACCCGACGCCAGGACACGTTCGTCGCGGGCCTGTCGATGGGTGGCTACGGTGCCTTCAAGTGGGCGCTGCGCGAGCCCGAGCGGTTCGCCGCCGCGGCGTCGCTGTCGGGGGCCCTGGACGTGCGTGCCCCCGGCCTGCGCGACGACCTGCCGCACGTGTGGGCCGACCAGGAGCCCGCGGCCGACGACGACCTGTTCGCGCTCCTCGCGCAGCGAGACCCGGCGACCCTGCCGGCGCTGTACGTCGCCTGCGGCACCGAGGACTTCCTGTACGAGGACAACCTGCGCTGGATCGAGGCCGCGCGGGCACGCGGAGTGCCGGTGCACGCGGACACGGACCGTCCGGGTGACCACGACTGGGCCTACTGGGACGCCACCGTCCAGGACGTCCTCGACTGGTTGCCGATCGGGAAGCCCTGACGACCGCACGTCCAGCCACGCCACGGTGAGCATGTCGGACCGACCCGGCGTGCCACGGGCCGACGGACGCGTCGAACCGCGCGGCGTGTCCGGGCGGACGTCCCCGAGGCCGACGCGCTCAGGGAAGGGGCAGCGGACGGCCGAGCCCGCTCGCGCGCTGCACGCGGCGCAGCACGGCGGCGCGTACGGCCGACTCGGTGCCGATCACGCGGATCCGCCGCCGCGCTCGTGTCACCGCGGTGTACAGCAGCTCACGGGTGAGCAGCGGCGAGGACGCGCCCGGCAGGAGCACGCTCACCCGGTCGAACTGGCTGCCCTGGCCGCGATGCACCGTCATGGCGTGCACGCTCTGCGCGGGCGGCAGCCGGTGCGTCGGGACCAGCCGGTGTGCACCGCGTGAGCCGAACGCCACCGCCACGCCGTCGGGCGTCGCGACCACGACGCCCGTGTCCCCGTTGTACAGGCCCGTCGACCGGTCGTTGCTGGTCACGAGCAGCGGCCGTCCGGGCGGGAACGGCGCCGCGGAGCGGCCGCCGGTCTCCTGGGCGACCCAGTCCTCGGCGACGGCCGACCAGTGCGCCACCCCCGCCGGCCCGCGCCGGTGCGCGAGCAGCAGGCGGTGCGCGCCGAGCGCGTCGAGCGCACCGTCGACGTCGCCGTCACGTGCCGCCGTCACGAGCGCGCGCCCCGTGCTGCGCACGTCCGCCTCCAACGTCGCGACCTCGCGCGCGGTCGGGACGTCGCCGACGGTCTCGACCCACTCGACGGACTCACCCCCGGCGCGCAGCAGCTCGACGGCTCGGTCGGCGTCACCCTCGCGGACCGCGCGGGCCAGGCGCGCCAGCTCCGCGCCGAAGCGGTGCTCGCGCGTCAGCTCGACGACGCCACGCGGCAGGGCCGCGACGAGGTCGCCGAGGACCGCGCCCGCCTCGACGCTCGCGAGCTGGTGCGGGTCTCCGACGAGCACCACGCGCGACCCCGGGCGGACCGCCTCGAGCACGCGTGCCATCAGCGGCAGCGACATCATCGAGCACTCGTCGACGACCACGACGTCGTGCGGGAGGCGTTGACGCGCGTCGTGCCGGAACCGCGTCGTGCTGCCCGGCCGGGTCCCCAGCAGCCGGTGCACGGTGCTGGACGTCAGCTCGCCGGCACGCCGTCGGTCCGCGTCGTCCGCGAGGGAACGCAGCTCGTCGTTCACCGACTCCTGGAGCCGCGCGGCGGCCTTGCCCGTCGGCGCCGCGAGTGCCACGCGCAGCCCCGGTCCGGCGACGTCCTGCAACGCCGCGACGAGCCGGGCGATCGTCGTCGTCTTGCCCGTGCCGGGACCACCCGTGATCACCGTCAACCGCGAGGTGGCCGCCGCCCGGACGGCGGCGCGCTGGCGGTCGTCCTGCTCGTGAGGGAACAGCCGGCCGACTGCGGCCTCGAGCCGCTGCTCGTCGACCGGCACGGGCTCCAGGCGGCCGCGCACCTGCTCGCGCACCGAGACCTCGTCGCGCCAGTACCGGTCGAGGTACAGGCGCCCGGCAGCCCAACGCAGCGGACGGTCGGGCGGTCCGTCGGACCCGTCGGCGACGGCCGGGCTGGCCCGCACCGCCGAGACCCATGCGTCGTGACCGGGCCAGGGCAGAGGCACCGCAGGCGCCGACGGCACCGTCGCGTCGTCGCCCTCGTCGGCCTGCTCGACCATCGTCCCGGGAGCCCTCGCGAGCTCGACGCACACCGACCCCGCGCGCAGCGCGCGCACGGCCAGAGCCGCCGCCAGCCGCACGCGCTCGTCGTCCTCGCCGCACAGCGCCGTGACGCGGTTCGCCACGTGCACGTCGGCGGACGTCAGGACGCGTGCGGCGACGAAGGGGGCGAGCAGGCCGCCGACACGCCACGGCACGTCGGCGGACGCGTCGAGCTCCTCGACGAGCCGGCTCGCGGTGGGATCGGTCATGGGGCACCCGCCAGCAGGTCGGACAGGTCGAGCACGAGCTGCGCGGGCGGTCGCCAGCTCATGACGCCCGTGGGGGTGGGCCCGTCGGGGCCGTCGACGACCGGCGTACCCGGGCCCAGCATGCCTCGCACGAACAGGTACAGGCCCCCGCCGAGGTGCACGCGCGGGTCGTACCCGCGCACCCGCCAGCGCAGGTAGCGGTGCAGGGCCACGGTGTAGAGCAGCAGCTGCAGCGGGTAGTGGTGCTCGACCATCGCGGCGACCATGCTCGCCGGGCGGTAGTCCCACGCGGTCAGCGGGTGCTCCCACACACCGAGCCGGTTCGTCTTGTAGTCGACCACGAGGTACGTGTGCCGGCCGGCCTCGTGCGGCGACGTGACCCGTAGGACGGCGTCGATGCTGCCCGTGAGGTACCCACGCAGCGTGCTCGTCGCCAGGCCAGGGTCGTCGAGCCTGTCGGCGTAGCCGGCGAACGGGTCGCCCGCCGTCAGGTGCGCACGCAGCAGCGCCGCGACGTCGCGCAGCGTTCCCGCGCTCCGGTCGGCATGGTCGCCGCCCGCGAGCGGGAGCTCGAACTCGAGCTCGGGCAGGCGGTCCGTCGGCGCGACGTCGGCGAGCGCGAGCCCGCCCGCGAGCCCTCCCAGCGGTGTGTGCAGCGCGGGCAGGAGGGCGGCGGCCAGCTGCTCCGGACCACCGGGCAGCGCCCCCGCCGGGTCCGCCTCGGCGCAACGCAGTGCGACCTGAGCGGCCAGGTCGGGCGCACGGGTGTCGACGTGCTCGAGCACGTGGTGGACCAGCACACCGAAGGCGGTGCCCGCGGGCAGGTCCGCCATCGGCGAGGGAAGGGCGCGCAGCCTTGCCTCGTCCAGCGAGGGAGCCTCCTCGAGCCGCGCGACGGGCCGGTCGGACGCCTCGTCGGGCTCGTCCTGCAGACCCGTCGTCTCCGGCTCGGACGAGGGCGCGTGGTGCCGCAGGTCGTAGGCCCCCGAGGTCAGGCCCGTGTAGGACGTCCGTCGCCACGCGGTGTCGAGCGCGCGGCGCAGCCGACCGAGCTCGAGCACAGGCGGGTCGACCGGTTCCGGGGCCCACCGCGCGGCCGGTCGGGCAGCCGTGACGACCTCGTGCACGAGCTTTCCCGCGGTGCGCGCGGCCAGGGCGGCGAACGCCTCGGCGGCAGCAGCGTCTCCGGGCAGCTCGACCGACGCGGCGGGGGTGCCGTCGGCGGCGCGCGGTGCGAGCAGCAGCCGGGACAGGGGGCTGCGCTCGGCGTTGCGGCTCGGTGCCCACCACATCACGACCTGGCTGTGCGCGCGCGTGAGGGCGACGTACGTCAGCCGCAGCTGCTCGCCGGCCTCGTCCTGCTGGTGCGCGAGCAACCCCTGGTCGTACCCGGGGCTGCCCGGTCCGCCCACGTGCAGCGTGCGTCGGTCGTCACGGTGGAACCGCAGCACGCCGGGTTCCGGCGGCAGCCAGGTGTCCCACGCGAACGGCACGAGCGTCACGGGGAACTGCAGGCCCTTGCTCGCGTGCACCGTGATGACCTGGACGGCGGCGGCGTCCGTCTGCAGGCGCCGGCTGCGCTCCTCGGCGTAGTCCCGCGCGGCCTCGTCGATCCGGGCGCGCAACCACTCCAGGAGCGCGGTCGCCCCGAGCCCGTCGCGGACGGCCTGCGCGTGCAGAGCCTCACCCACGTGCCGCAGGTCCGTCAGGTCCCGCTCACCGTCCTGCGCGCGCATGACCCGCTCCCGCATGCCGCCGGCCGCGGCCGCCTCGAGCAGCGCGGCGACGCCGTGCGAGGCGAGCGTGGCCGACCACGTCCGCATGCGCTCGGCGAGCCGGTCGCGCGCGTCGTCGTCGGCGAGCGCGAGCTCGGCGGCCGTCCAGCCGACGAACGGCGTGAGCGCCGCGCCGGCAGTCAGGCGCGTGTCGTCCGGCCGGGCCAGGGCCGACAGGAAGATGAGCCAGTGCTGGGCCGCTCGGGTGTCGAACACGCTCGTCAGGCCCGAGATCACCGCGGGCACGCCGGCAGTCGCGAGTGCGCGCTGCACCGCGCGCGCGTCCCTGTTGCGGCGCACGAGCACCGCGATGTCGGCGGGCTGCACCGGGCGCGCTCCGCCGCCGTCGGGCTCGGTGACCTGTGCCGAGGTCAGGGTCTGCACCACCTGTGCAGCGACGTCGGCGTACAGGAAGTCGCGCACCGCCCCGACGGACGGCACGCGCGTCACGCGCAGCGCCTCGCGGGTCACCTGCCGCAGCACGACGGGCGGGCACCCGGCCAGGCGACGTCCGGTCCGTTGCGCCTCGACGGGACGCACGACGATCCGCGGGTCGCCCAGGGCCGCACCGTCGAGCACGGGTCGCAGACCCTCGAGCACGCCGGGGTCCGCCCGGTGGTTGCGCGTGAGCGTCGCCTGGCGCGCGCTCGCAGCCGCCACGAGGTACGTGGCCACGTCCGCGCCGCGGAACGCGTAGATCGCCTGCTTCGGGTCGCCGATCAGCACGAGCGTGCGGTGCGTGTGGAACGCGGCACGCAGGATCTGCCACTGGACGGGGTCGGTGTCCTGGAACTCGTCGACCATCACGACCCGGTACGCCGAACGCACGCGCTCGCGAGCGGCGCTGCCCGACTCGGGGTCGGTCAGGGCGTCGCGCAGCAGCACCAGCAGGTCGTCGTAGTCGACGACGCCCCGCGCGCGCTTGCGTGCACGCATCTCCCGCACCGCGACCTCGGCGAACCGGACGCGGTCGTACGCCGGCGTACCGGGCACGGCGTCCTGCGGCTCGACGTCGACCTCGGGGTCGGTGATCGCCGCGTGCGCGACCTCGCGCGCGTCCGCCACCGTCAGCAGCGGCGACGGGTCGTTCACGTACTTGCGCAGGTACAGGTCGTCGACGACCTCGGTCTCGAGGTCCGCCACGTCCGGCAGCAGCGTCGCGTCGTGGTCGACGTCGGCCGTCGTGCCCAGCATCGTGAGCATCTGCTGGCAGAACCCGTGCGTCGTGGTGATCGTGGCGGCGTCGAACTGCGCGATCGCACGCGTCAGCCGCGCCCGCCGCTGCCGGACCTCGTCGGCGTCGGCGTCCGCGAGCAGGGCGATCACCTCGTCCGCCGACGAGCGCGCGTCGTCGACGCGCAGCGCCCGCTCCACCTCGACCAGGCGGGAACGGACCCGGTCGCGCAGCTCGGTCGTCGCGGCTCGCCCGAACGTCACGAGCAGCAGCTCCGGGAGCCGCACGTCGAGCTCGGCGACGTACCGCACGGCCAGGGACGCGATCGTCCACGTCTTGCCCGTCCCGGCGCTCGCCTCCAGCACGACGGTCTCGAGCCCGGGCAGCGGCCCGCGTACGTCGAACACCGGCACGTCGGGCGCGCCAGGCAGCGCGGTCCCCTCGGCTGTGGCGCTCACAGGGCCTCCTCGAACGCCTCGGCCGCGAGCAGCTCGCGCCAGACGCGCGAGGCGAGCGCACCGAAGCGCGTCGGCTCCTCGGGACGAGCCGCCCGGTCCGTCGCGGTGGGCTCGCCCAGGAGGTCCTCGAGCTCGAAGCCGTCGCCGAAGGCGAGCACGTGGTAGGCGTCCACGCGCTCGAAGCCCCCGCGTCCGCTCTCGGCAGCCTCGGGCGTGCCGAGCTCTCGTCGTGCCGCGGACAGCGCCACGGATGTCGAGTCGCCCTCCCAGCGCTGCCGTGCGTACGCGTGGCTCGTGCGCGTGAGCAACGGGATCGGCGCGCGCAGGGCCTCGTCGCGCACGGCCAGCAGCTCGGCGAGCACGGCCGCCGCGTGCTCGGGAGCGGGTGCGCGCAGGATCGCGGTGCTCGCGCCCGCCCGCCCGCGACCCACGGTCACGGCCGAGCGCACAGACGCACGCGCGCCGGCGTCCTCGTCCGCGGCGAGCGCGAGCAGCTGCACCCAGGAGCGCAGCAGGTGCTTGGGCGCCAGCGACGAGAACACCGCGCGCACGAGCCGGTGCCCGTGCACGCCGCGCACGGTCCCGGTCAGCAGGCGGTCACCGGCCCGGACGCGCACGTCGTACGTCCCCGCGTCGGCGGTCAGGAACGGGTCGACGGCCTCGCGGACCGGGACCGCCTCGTCGAGGATGCGCGCCAGGGCCGCGCCGCCGAGCTCGCGCGGCGGCAGGTGCCCGCGCCGGCGCTCGGCCGCCGCCGCGGTGGCCAGGTCCGCGCCCTCCAGGCTCGCCGTGAGCAGGCGGTCGCCGATGGCCCACCGGCGCAGGGCGTCCAGCTCGAGCGGCATGTGGTCCTCGAGCTGCGGGGAGTCGCTCGGCAGACGCGCGCCCAGCCGCTGCGTGAAGAACGCCCTCGGGGCGTGCTCCAGCACGCGGACGAGGGACTCGAGGTCGCAGACGCCGTCGTCCGGCGGGTCGGGCAGCGGCGCGCTGACGAGCGGTCCGGGTGGCACACGAGGCGACGCGGCGGCGCGCGCGGCGGCCAGGTCGAGCGCGTCGAAGCCGAACGGTCCGGGACGGCCGAGCGCACCCGGCTCGAAGACGCGCGGGTCGACCGGCTGGAGCGGGTGCTCGACCACCAGCGCGCGGCGTGCGCCTGCCTCGAGCTCCAGGGCCGAGTCGAGCGCGTCGAGGAGCTCGCCGACCGGCACGCACGGGGGCCGCAGGGCGCCGGTCCGCTCGTCGGCGCCCGTGTAGAGCACGACCAGGTGGTCGGTCGCGGACGTCACGGCGTCCAGGAAGAGCTGGCGGTCCTCCTGACGGCGGTCGCGCTCGCCCACGAGCGGGTCGCGAGCGAGCACGTCGTCGCCGTCGCGACGACCGGCGCGGGGGAACAGGCCGTCGTCCATGCCGAGCAGCACCACGACTCGGTGCGGCACGGCGCGCATCGGCGCCAGGGAGCACACGGTCAGGGCGCCCGTACGGAAACCGGCTCGTGTGGGCCGGCCGGCGAGGCGGGGACCGAGCAGTGCGACCACGTCGGGCAGCCGCAGCAGACCGGAGTGCCCCGTGGCGTCGGCACGCGCCTGCGCGAGCACCCGCGCGGCCTCGGCCTGCTGCCAGCGGTCGTCGGGAGCCACCGAGGTCAGCAGCGCCAGCGCGCGGTCGATCGTGTCGAACCAGTGCTCGGCGGGGTGCACCCCCCCGAGCTCGGCGAGCACTCCCGAGAGGCGGTCGAGCAGCTCGGTGACCCGGCCCACGAGCACGACGTCGGAGGAGCTCACGTCGTCGATCGGCAGCACCGCGCCGACGAACCTGTGGTCCTCCTCCGCCATCGCGACGCCGAGCAGGAGCCGGTCGAGCGCGGTCGACCACGTGCCCTGCGCGACCGCCCCGAGGTGGAAGCGCGCACGCCGGTCCACGTCCTCGCCCCAGTGGACCCCGGACTCCAGCGCCCACGCACGCAGCCGGTCGAGCGCCTCGTCGTCCAGCCCGAACCGGCGCCGCACCGGTTCCTGACCCGCGAGGTCGACCACCGCGGAGGCGGTGACACGCGAGTCCGCGAGCTCCAGGAGGGTCGCGAGCACGGCGAGGACAGGGTTGGCGCGAGCGGGGGAGCGGTCGGCGATCCGCACGCGCAGCGTGCGGCCGGGGTGCTCGGGCGCGACCGCGTCCCCGGGCGGTCCGTCCCCCGGCACCTGGGGGGTCGGGCCGAACACCGCGTGCACGAGCGGGGCGAACGCCTCGACGTCCGGGCACATGACGACGACGTCCCGGGGTTCGAGGCTGGGGTCGTCGGCCAGCAGCCCGACCAGGACGTCCCGCAGCACCTCGACCTGGCGCGAGCGGCCGTGGCACGCGTGCACCTGGACGGACCTGTCGCCCGGCACCGGCTGCGGCCGGCGCGCACCCGGTACCGGCTCGGGTGCGTCAGCGCGCAGCGCGGCCTGCAGCGTGCCGAGCACCGTGGAGGCGGGTGCCGGTGTCGCGACCTCGTGCACGTGCGGCGCGAGCGCCTTGACCCGCGCCGCCAGCTCGAGCGAGTCGTTCGCCATCGACCGCAGCATCGGGTGCCGGGCCACCGCCGGCCGGTCGCGCCGCCGCAGGGCGCCCTGCGCGGGCTCGACGGCACGCCACAGGCTCAGGGAGGCCGTGGGCAGCCACAGGTGGACCGCGCGCCGCGCGGCGAGCGCGGACAGGACGGTGAGGTGGGCCGCGGGCAGCGCCGTCGGACCGAACACGTGCAGCCGGTCCGGGAGGTCGACGAGGTCCTGCTGCGCGACGAGCCGCGCCGCCGAGTCCTCGAGCCGCAGCGCGGGGGGCGGGCCGAGCCGCTCGACCAGGGCGCGCCACAGGGCCGGCTGCCACGCGAGGTCCGGGGCGAGGGGATGGCCCGCGCCGTCGTCGTCGTGGCCCGCGGTCCACGCCCGCGCCAGCGCAGGGCGCCCCGAGTCATAGGCGGCGAGCAGCCGCGCGAGCCGTTGCGCGAGGTGCATGCGCCGTCCCGCGCGTCGCTCGTCGTGATCGGGTCCGGCGCCCACGTGACGCGCGACGACCGCGAGCCAGGGCTGGTCCGCGTGCTCGTCGACCACCTCGAGCACGTGCCACGTGAGGTTCTCGACGCGCCACGGGTCGCTCTCGCGCGTGCCGCCCTCGAGGCTCGCGAGCACGTCGGCCACGACCCGCGCGGGGGAGTCGAAGCGGACGTTCGCGCACACGCCGTCCTGCGTGCCTGGCCCGGCCCCCAGGTGGTGCGCGAGGCGTTGGCTCACCCAGCGTTCGACGCCCCTGGTCGGGACGGCGACGAGGTCGGGGGCGAACGGGTCCGCGACCGGCACGGCGAGCTCGTCGGCGAGGGCCTCCACGAGCGCGTCCGCGCGCTCGGCGACGTGCACCTGGAGCCCACCGGTGGACCCGGCGGGCGGCCGGAGAGCGCCTCGGCCGACCCCCTGCGCCCGCCCCTCGTCCTCGTCGTCCACGTCCCGCACCCTAGCCACCCGGCCGGACAGCCGCGCGGACCACGCCCGTACCCTGTGGACGTGCAGTGCTCCTACTTCGACGCCGGTGCGTGCCGGTCCTGCACGTGGATGGGTCGCAGCTACGACGAGCAGCTCGCGGACAAGGCCGAGCATGCGCGCGGCCTGCTCGCCGCGGCGTGCGACGAGCGCACGACGCTCTGGCTCCCGCCGGTCGCCAGCCGCGAGGAGGGCTTCCGCAACAAGGCCAAGATGGTGGTCGCCGGGACCCTCGCGCAGCCCACGCTCGGGATCCTCGACGCGGCCGGTCGAGGGGTCGACCTGCGGGGCTGCGGGCTGTACCCGCCGAGCCTGCGGGCCGCGTTCCCGGCGGTGGCCCGGTTCGTCCGGCGTGCGGCGATCGAGCCGTACGACGTGCCCGCCCGGCGCGGTGAGCTCAAGCACGTGCTGGTCACCCAGGCCCCGGACGGGGCCCTCATGCTGCGCTTCGTGCTGCGTTCGCAGGAGGCGGTGACGCGGATCCGCAAGCACCTGCCGGCCCTGCTGGCCGAGCTGCCGACTCTCCAGGTGGTGTCGGCGAACATCCTCCCCGAGCACAAGGCGGTGCTGGAGGGGGACGTCGAGATCGCGCTGACCGCGCAGCAGACGCTCACGATGGACGTCGACGGGGTGGCGCTGCACCTGCGGCCCCGCAGCTTCTTCCAGACCAACACCGCGGTCACCGCGGCGCTCTACCGGCAGGCCGCGCAGTGGGTCGAGCGCAGCCGCCCGACGAGCGTGTGGGACCTGTACTGCGGTGTCGGCGGGTTCGCCCTGCACGTGCGTGCCCCGCAGGTCGTGGGGGTGGAGACCAGCGCCGAGGCCGTCGCGAGCGCACGAGCCACGGCGCACGAGCTCGGCAGGGACGCCACGTTCGTCGCCGCGGACGCCACCTCCTGGGCGCTCGCGCAGCCTGCCCCGCCCGACCTCGTCGTCGTGAACCCGCCGCGCCGCGGCATCGGCGACGACCTCGCGCAGTGGCTCGAGACCTCGGGCGTGCGGCGCGTCGTGTACTCGTCGTGCAACGCGGCCTCACTCGCTCGCGACCTGGCGGCGATGCCGTCGCTCGCGGTGCGCGAGGCGCGGCTGTTCGACATGTTTCCCCAGACCACGCACTACGAGGTCGCGGTCCTGCTCGAGCGTCGCGACGGGTGAGCCGACCGCCCGCGTGCGCGCCACGACGGACGACCCCGAGGGGGACGAACCGGACACCTGCTCTCGGTCGGGACCGATACAGTCACGCTGGCGCGCCGTGCGAAGGCGCGGTCCACCGGTGGGCGGCGACGAAGGAGCGCGAGGATGACCAACCCTGACGAGCAGCACGGCGCGTCCGACGAGCAGGCAGCCGCGTCGACGCCCGCCGCGGGCCCCGAGCGCGGCGACTCCGCGGTCCCCGGTGGTGTGCCCGACGACCCGGCTCCCGCCGGAGCCGGGACCTCGTCGGACCCGGCCGCCTCGCCGCACCAGCCGCCCGCTGCCCCCGGGGTGTACGCGCCCGGCTACCCGTTCGTCCAGGGCGGCTACCCGCCTGCCCCGGGTGCCTACGCGCAGGGCTACCCGCCCGCCTACCCGTACCCCGGCTACCCGTACCCCGGCTACCCGTACCCGGGCGGGGACGTGCCCGACGCGGGGTCCGCCGCCGCGGGCTACCCGCCGCCGCCCGCGGGCGGATACCCGCCGCCGCCGGGCGGCTACCCGCCGCCGTACCCGCCCTACGGTGGTCCGCAGACGGCGCCCTACCCGGCTCAGCCACACGGCCAGCCGCCGTACGCCACGCCCGGCCACCCCGGCGCCGGTCACCCGCAGCCGGGCTACCCGCCGGCCGGCGCGCCGTACGCCCGCGACGCCGGGTACGGCGCCCCCGGAGCGGGCCCGGCCCCTGCGGCGCACGTGCCGGGCCGTGCGCCCGGCACCTCGGCTCGGGCCAGCGCCTTCCAGAGCGTCCCGGTGCGCGACTACGTGACGGACGCCGTGGCGCTCGTCCTGCTGCTCGTGAGCCTCGGGCTCGGGTGGGACTTCCGCTACGCCGCGAACGAGCGCGTCGAGGTCGTCCTGCTGACGGTCGTCTCGATCCTGTCGCTCTCGCTGTTCTACCTCGCACGCTCCGGCGCGCTGCCGCGCGGCTGGACGAACCGGACCGTGCTGGGCGTCCGCGCCCTGGCGAACCTCCCGTACGCGCTGCTCGTCCTCGTGTACCTCGTCCTCGACGTCAGCAGGGCGTTCACGGACGGGCCGGCGCAGGGGACGGTGCCGGGCGGTGTCGGCCCGGCGGTGGCGGTCGGGCTCGCCGGTGCCGTCCTCGCCGCGACACCGCGTGCGGCCGAGCTGCGCAGTCCACGGACCGCCGAGCTCGCGGCCGCCTGGACGCGTCGCGCGCTCGTGGGCCTGCTCGCGACGGCCGTCGTGCTGCAGCTCGTCGGGCTGGTCTCGCTCATCGCGGACGCGTCGATCTGGGTGCGCAGCGCCACCGCCGCGATGGGCGTCGCCTCGGTCGTGATCGCTGCGCTGGTGGCTGCCGCCGTCGTCGTCGGCCCGCTGCTCGGCGTCGTGCTCGGCTCCGGTCCGTGGCGGCGCGTGCTGATCGCGATCGCCGCGACCGCGACCGCCGCGTTCGTGTTCTACGCACCCTTGCACCACGAGCAGGCCGAGTCGGGCCTGCACGCAGCGACGTCGGTCGCACTCTGGGACGCCGCCTACGTGGTGCTGCCCGCGGCGGGCGTGCTCGTGCTCAGCCCGATCTGGCAGCGCCTCGTGCGGCCGCCGGTCTCGGTGGTGCGCGGGTGGTTCGACGCCGCGTCGCTGGCGTGGACGAGCATCGCGGTCGTCGCCGGCGGGCTCGTGCTCGTGCACCTGGTCGTCCTGGTCACGCTCGCGGGTCAGCGCGACGGCGTCGACGGGTGGCGGGTCCAGCTGGTCCTCCTGCTGGCCGCGTGCGCGGCCGCGGCCCTCGTGGCCCGAGCGCTCTTCGACGTCGACAACCCGGGGACGCGTGCCGGTGCGCTGGCGCTCACGCTCGCCGTCGTGGTGCTGGGATTCGTCGCTGTGATCCTCGCCGGTCAGCAGCGCCCGTTCAGCTGGACGACCGTCGACGTGCCCGTCCTGCTCGTCGCCTTCGGCCTGCCCGCGCTCGTCGGGATCGCGCTGCTCGGCCCCGCGCCGGTGCGCGCGTGGTTCGCGACGCACAGCGCCGGACCCCGCCCCGCGTGGGACGACACCGACCCGGAGCCCGCCGGTCCTCCCGCGGCGTCCGCCTCGGCCGGCGCCGACGGCCCCGCGACGCCGACGCCGGACGTCACTGTGCCCGCGTCGTCCGCCGCCGTGATCCCGTCGCAGCCGTCGTCGCCCGAGTGGCACGGCGCCGCCGCGCCCGAGGCTGCCGCCCCGTCGCAGCCGGCTGCGGTCGTGCACGCCGACGAGGGCGTGGACGAGACCACCCACCCGCGCCAGGCCGCTGCGCAGGACCGCGCGAGCACCGAGCAGCAGGGGCGCGCCGAGGACGACGACGAGGGCGCCACCTGGTTCGACGAGTACTCGAGCACCGGCAGCGCGCAGGTGCCCGTCGAGGCCGGACAGCAGGACGTGCCGGTCGAGGCCGTGCCGGACGAGACGATCGCGATCGCCGTGCCCGAACCCGCGCAGGACGACGCGGTCGTGGTGAGCGAGGCCTCGCCCGCTCCGCACGGCGGGGACGTCGCGCCGCCGCCGCACCCGTTCACGGTGGAGCAGGCGCTCGACCCGTCGACCGACCTCGAGGTGCTCGCGGCGATCGCGGCGCAGGCTCCCGAGCTGCGCGTGCACCTCGCGGCGAACCCGTCGACCTACCCGGACCTGCTGGACTGGCTCGGCCGTCTCGGCGACCCGGAGATCGACGCAGCGCTCGCTCGGCGTCGCGACTGACGGCCGGGCGCTCGATCTCTGCCCGTCGTGACGTCGCAGCTCACGGCGACGGGCGCCTCGGCCCCGCCGCCAGGCGGGGCCGAGGCCACGAGGAAGGCCTCAGCGAGCCTCGGTCGCGAGCTCGGCGTGCAGCATGCGCAGGGTCTCGCGCACGACGACCGCCGAACGGTCGGCGGCGTCGTCGACGTGCGTCGCGAACTCGCCGGCCTCGACGGGGCTGCACAGGTCGCTGATCCCGCGCACGGACAGGAACGGCACCCCGAACCGGTGCGCCACCTGCGCGAGCGCCGCGGACTCCATGTCCGTGGCGAGCGCCCCGGGGAACGCGGTGCGCACGCCGCCGACGCGCTCGGCGTCCACGAACACGTCCCCGGAGACGACGTCGCCGTCGAGCACCCGCACCTCGGTGGGCTCGCTCGCCCACGGCGCGAGCGTGCGGGCGGCCGCGAGCGCGTGCCCGCGCGCCGTCCGGTCGGCGGGGTAGGTCGCCGGCATGCCCGGGACCTGGCCGAGCGCGTACCCGAAGGCACGCGCGTCGGCGCCCGTGTGGACGTGGCCGTCTCCGACGACGACGTCGCCCACGCGCACCCCGAGCCCCAGGCCGCCGGCGCTTCCCCCGCTGACGAGCAGGCGCGTGCCGGAGCCGCACAGCGCGACGGTGGCGGCCGATGCGGCGTTCACCAGGCCGATCCCGGAGCGCACGAGCAGCACGCGACGTCCGGCGAGGGTGAGCCCCCGGTGCTCCGCGCCGCCCGGCGCCGGCTCGGGCGGCCCGGCCTCGTCGGCCCCCCCCCCCCACCCCGCGGCCCCCACCGGCCAAGCCCCCCC
>JAEYUL010000217.1 GCA_023432565.1 Actinomycetes bacterium
CGCCGTAGTAGTTCTGGACGCGGCGCTCGGTGGGCAGGCCGTTGTCGTCCCAGCCCATCGGGTAGAAGACCTCGGCGCCGCGCATGCGGCGGTAGCGCGCGACGACGTCGGTGTGCGTGTAGGAGAACACGTGGCCGACGTGCAGCGACCCGGAGACCGTGGGCGGCGGGGTGTCGATCGAGTAGATCTGCTCGCGCGTCTTGGACCGGTCGAACGTGTACGTCCCGAGCTCGGCCCAGCGCTGCGACCACGACTCCTCGAGGCCCTCGAGACCGACCTTGTCCGGTACGCGGCGGCCGGTGGGGGTCGTCGGGGCGTCGGTCCGGGAGGTCAGGTCGCTCATGACTGCCCATCTTCCCAGACGTCGGGGGTGTTCCCGCACGCGTTTCGCGCCCGGAGCCGCTCAGTGCGGGCCGGACCTCACGAGGGAGTCCGGCTGCGGCAGGAGCGTCTCGATCTGCCGACGCATCCACCCCGAGTACACGGCCCCGACGAAGGGGCTGCCCGCGTGGCTCGAGCGCAGCTCGGCGCCGAGGTCGACCACGGTCGGCCACGCGAACGCGGCGAAGTCGCGCTGGATGGTGCGCAGCGCGTAGGCGTGCGCGTCGTCGTCGGCCGACTCGCCGATCACGGCGGTGATGACCGCGACGCCCGACTGCAGCCCTCGCATCTGCCCGCGTGTCGCCTCGGCGTGGTCGAGCGCAGCCCGCGTGAACTGCGCGAGGCCGTCGGCGGTCACGTGGTCGGTCGTGGCGACGTGGACGAGAAGGTGCAGCGTCGTGGCCATCCAGCGCATGCGGAAGTCCCGGCGGTACCCGACCAGACCCCACGGCGGGACGCTCTGCAGGGTGTAGCCCGACGCGGTGAGGCGCTCCTGGACGAGGGCCTGGTACTCGAGGGTGTCCACGACGCTCCTTCTGCACGACTGACCGGCCGGCTGATCGTGGCACGTCCGGCGGCCCGCCGAGGTCGGTTCTGTGACTGTTCACCCCAGAAGGTCGCCCGTCTGCCACGATGACCCGAGCCAGGTGCACGGCGAGGTGCGCCCGACGAAGGGTGGGGGGACGTGAGCGACGAGGTCGAGCTGCAACCAGCGGCCGTCGCAGCGATGGCGGTGCGCCTGCGGGCGTCGGGCATGGAGCTCGGCCGCGTGCGGGACGCGCACGCGGGCGCTGCGGGTCAGCCCGTGGTCCCCCTCGCCCGTGCGCACGAACGCGCGGTGCACCGCTGGACCGAAGGGCTGCGGGTCGCGGCGGCCGCGCTCGTCGAGGTCGGCGCCGAGGTGGACGCGTGCGTGCGCGCCACGACGGACGGCGACGAGGCGACGGCGGCGACGTTCCGGGGGATCCAGCCGTGAGCGGTCCCGACGTCGACTTCGACGAGGTCGTGCAGTCGCTCTGGCGCGGTCTGGACGCGCTCGACGAGGCGGGGTTCTCGCTCAACCCGCTGGACCTCGTGCAGAACGTCGCGGCGGCGGCCCGGCTCGTCGACCGGATCCGCACGATCGCGACCCAAGCCCCTCCGGGCGACCCCGCGGCGAGCGAGCGGGCCGCGCAGGCGTGGTCGGCGCTGGCCCGCGGCCTGACCGCGACGGCCGACCGGGTGGACGCAGACCGTCTGCACCGTCGTTCGGTCTGGACCGGGACGGCGGCTCGCGCGTTCGACTCGACGGTGCTCGAGCTGGACCGGCGGCTGACCGACGCCGCGACGGGCGCGCGGCGGGCGGCGCTCGCGCTCGAGGACCACGCGGAGGCGCTCACGCGTGCCCAGCGCCGCCACGGCGACGTCGCCGGCTGCCTGCGCCGCGCACGGGACGACATCCCGCGGCACGTGGGTGAGCTGCACCAGCTCGACGACGTCGTGCGCCACCTGCGGGACGCGGTGACGGCCGCCCTCGAGTCGTGGCGGGCCGCGGGTGCGGCCGCGCGGACGTGCGCCGACGAGCTCGCCGCGGTCGAGGCCGCGATGCCGTTCCCCGACGGGTCCGCACCCGGCATGCGTGCGCTCGACTCGCTCGGTCAGCACGCCACGGGCTCGGGCCGCCCGCCGCTCGTGGACGGTGTGCTCGAGCGCGCCCGCGCCGCGTACGACGGGCTGTCCGAGCAGGACCGCGCCGCGTTCGACGCGCTCATGGACGACGCGGTCTCGCAGCGGCACCGTGCCTGGTTGCTGGCCGCGCTCGCCGCGGGACACCCGATCGCCACGTTGCGCCGGTTCGCGGACCGGATCAACCGGGCACCGGACCCCGACGCGCTGCTCGACCCGCAGTCCGCCCTGCGGCGAGACGGGCCGTTCACGCAGACGACCGGGACGACGTGCGGGTCGTCGTCGCTGGTGTACGCGAGCATGCTGCGCGATCCCGCCCTCGCGCTGCGCGTGCTCACGGGGTACGACGCGGCCACCGGCCTTGCGGACGACCCCTCACGGACGCCGGCCGACCGCTTCACCGAGCTCGAGGCGCGGATGAAGGGCCGCACCGACGACCCGCGCATCGACCCCGAGGGTGGGTGGCTCCCGGGCAACGTCTCGGCGCCCTGGATCCCGGCGCTCGGGACCGCGCCGTGGTCTGCCGCCGAGGAGCTCACCGCGATGGCTCCCGACGGCGTGCGGTACTCGGTCGACCTGGTCGACCAGGGCTCGCCCGACGATACGCTGGACGCGTACCGCTCCCTCGTCGAGGCCACCGACCACGGGCACCCCGCGGTCCTCTACGTCGGCGACGAGACCTCGCCGCGGCACGTCGTGCTCGTGTACGCGCACGCTGACGGCTCGATCGAGATCTACGAGCCGGGTCACGGCGAGCGTGTCGTCGTGACCCAGGAGCAGTTCGTCACGGGGGAGTTCTCGGTGGGCGGCTGGAGCAAGCCGTGGGCGGTCGTCACCCCGTGAGCGGCCGTCACCGGCGCGCGCTGCTCGCCTGCGGGGCGCTGGTCCGTACGGGCGCCGCGGGGGCGGTGCTCGGCGTGCTCGTGGCGTGCGCCCCGAGCGTGCCGGTGGACCAGACCACGAGCGTCGACGTGGCGCGGTACCACGACCTCGCCTCGGACCCCTGGCTCGCGGCGACGTCGCTGACCGTCGGCAGGCACGCGCCCGGGACGAACCGCGAGTTCGCGGCGGGTGCGGGCAGCAGCACGAGGACCGCGACGGGTACCGCCGCGCAGGTTCTGACCTCCGAGACCGACGCGGCGGGTCGCCTGGGTTGGGTCGTCGCGGCTGCGCGGTGCGGCGACGACGCCGACGCGGGCTCGGTGACCGTGCAGTTCGTGCGCACGCTGTCCGACCGGTCCGTCGCGGTCGCGCAGGTGCGCCTCGAGCAGGACCAGACGGCCCGGACGGGCGACGGGTCCGGCACAGGGGACGAGGGGGCCGCTGCGGACCAGGGCGTCGACGACGAGGGCGGCGGCGACGCAGCCGCGCTTCGTACCGTCCCGCGTCGCGTCCTGCTGTCGGCCTACGTGCCGCACCACACGAACGAGGCGAGGATCGACGTGCCCTCCGATCCGCTCGCGTACGACGCGCTGTCGTGCCTCGGCGGCGACGGCGGGACGAGCCTCGGGCCGCAGGACCTGCTCGCGGTCGTGCAGGGCGGCGAAGGAGCCGTGCGATGACGCCCCGCCGGGCCTGTGCCTTGGCCGCGCTCGTCGCGCTCGTCGTCGGCCTCGGCGGTTGCACGCACGAGGCGAGCCGCGGCGACGTGCTGGACGCGTTGCGCGCGCAGCCGTGGCCGGAGGGCGCGACCGCCGAGCTCGGCGACGACCCCGGCGGCGGCCGGTACGAGCGGCCACGGGCCACGGCGCGCCGTGAGTCGTCCGACCCGCCCTGGCGAGCCGTCGCCGTCGAGGTGGATGCGGCGGTTGCTGCCGGCTGGGTGCCTGCCTACGCGCAGTGCGGGGGGCCGCAGGACTCGGTGCGTGTCGACCTGGTGCGCGAGGTGCTGGACGACGTGCCCGCCACGGCGACCGTCGCCGCGCAGGTCGTCGACGACCTGGGGCTGCCCGCGGCGCGTGGGACCACCGTGGTGTCGGTGACGGTCGTCGCGGCCGCGCCCCAGGACGTGCAGGACCCGGCGCTGCTGCCCGCGGCGCTGCGGGGCGACCTGCCGCGCGCCACCGAGGTCGCCACGTGCCTGGACGAGCCCGGTGCGGGTGCGCGCCTGCGCTGGACGGGTGTCCCGGCCGCGCTGCCCGCGCTCGGCGGGCCGTTGCCCAGGTGACCGGCCGGCCGCGGGTGTCAGGGGGTGCTGTGCCGCGCTCGGTAGGCCGCGACGTGCGCGCGGTTGCCGCAGTTGTTGACGTCGCAGAACCGGCGTGAGCGGTTGCGCGACAGGTCGACCAGCACGGCTGAGCAGTCCTCGCCCGCGCACCGGCGCAGGCGGTCGTACTCGTCGGACCGGATCACGTCGCTGACCCCCATGGCGGTCTCGACGAGCATGACGGTCGCGAGGGGGGCGTCGGCGACCGTCGCGTGCAGGTGCCAGTCGAGCGCGTCGTGCCGGACCAGGAACGGGACCGCGGCGGCGTCGCGCATGATCGTGTTGACGAGCTCGGCGGCCTCGTCACGCCCCACGTCCCAGAGCCGCCCGAGCCGTGCCCGGGTCTCGTGCACCTCGGCGAGCTCGGCGGCGTCGCCGTCGTGGCGCACCGAGTAGCCCCAGCGCCGGTAGAAGGCGCCGAGCTGCTCGACGGTGGCCAGGACGTCGTCGCCGTCGCGCCGGCGGTCGCTGTTGACGAGCTCGACCGCGGCGTGGAGGTTGGCCTCCGTGTCACGAGCAAAGACCATGTTGACTCCTGACGCGAAGGGTCCTAGTGTCACGAGCATAGGAGCCCGTGACCCCTGACATGGCGCGCTGGTGACGCGCAGGTGGGCGAGCGCCGCCGCGCGGTACCGAGGAGACACGTCATGCAGGGCACACGCGCGCGCAGCGCCGGCATCGTCGCGGGGCTCGTCGCCGCGCTCGCCTTCGCGACCAGCGGGCCCGTCGTCAAGCCGCTGCTGGCCGCCGGCTGGACCCCCGGGGCTGCGATCCTCGTGCGGCTGTGGCTCGGCGCCCTGCTGCTCGCCGGACCTGCGGCCTGGGCCCTGCGTGGTCGCTGGGCCTCGCTGCGGGTCGAGTGGCGCACGGTGGTCGCGCTCGGGCTGCTGGGCGTCGCCGGGGCCTCGACGCTGTACTTCCTCGCGGTGGACCGCCTGCCGGTGGCGGTCGCGCTGCTGGTCGAGTACACCGGACCGCTCCTCCTGCTGGGCTGGTCCTGGTTGCGCAGCCGACGCACGCCCTCGCGCTCGACCCTGGCGGGCGCCGCGCTCGCGATGGCAGGCCTGGTCCTCGTGCTCGACGTCACCGGCTCGCTCGAGCTCGACGCCCTGGGCCTGACGTACGCGTTCGGCGCCGCCATCGGCAACGCCGCGTACTTCGCGTGCACCGCACGCCCGATCACCCTGGCTCCCGTGAGCCTGGCGGGCTCCGCGATGCTCGTCGGCGCGCTCACCGTGTCCCTCGTCGCGCTCGTCGGGATCCTGCCGGTCAGGGCGCCCCACGTGCAGGTCACGATGCTGGGAGCCGAGGTCGAGTGGTTCGTGCCGCTGCTCGTCGTCGGCGCCGTGCCCACGGCGTTCGCCTACGGAGTCAGCGCGGTCTCCGTGCGCCTGCTCGGCGAGCGGCTCGCCTCGTTCCTGGCGCTCATGGAGGTGCTGTTCGCCGTGCTGCTCGCCTGGGCGCTGCTCGGCGAGACGCCGCTCGTGATCCAGGCCCTGGGCGCCGCGCTCGTCGTGACGGGAGTCGCGCTGGTCCGCACCGGCGCCGCCGCGGACGGCGAGCTGCGCTCGGTCGGCCCGACGCCGGGCCCCCAGGTCGCCGCCGCACCGGCCGGCGCGGCGCCTGCTCGTCGCTGACCGCGCGCCACGGCGATCCCGCCGGTGGGACCGCGACCCGACGGCCGTCACCGGGGCGCACTATGGTCGAACGCGGGCGGTCGCGTGTGCTGCGCACCCCCACCGGCGAGACGAGAACGAGGACCACGTGACTGGTGTGACGGCGTCCGACCTGACGGTCGGCTACGCGGCGATGCTCGAGCAGTTCCACCCCACCGAGGCCGTGGCCCTGTCGGCGCACGCCGAGCAGCACGGCTTCTCGGGCGTGATGGCGGCCGACCACTTCCAGCCGTGGGTGCCCGCGCAGGGGCAGGCAGCGTTCGTGTGGAACGTGCTCACCGCGATCGGCGAGCGCACGCGCGGGGACATGGGCCCGGGCGTGACCGCACCGACGTTCCGCTGGCACCCCGCCATGGTCGCGCAGGCGAGCGCGACGCTCGCAGCGATGTACCCCGGCCGGCACTGGCTCGGCCTGGGCTCGGGCGAGGCGCTCAACGAGCACATCACCGCGCAGTACTGGCCCGAGGCGCCCGAGCGGATCAACCGCATGTTCGAGGCCATCGACATCATCAAGAAGCTGTTCAGCGCCTCGCTCGCCGGCAAGGACGTCAAGCACTCCGGCGACTTCTACAAGATGGAGTCCACCCGCCTGTGGACGATGCCCGAGGAGGCGCCGCCGATCCTCGTCGCGACCGCCGGCCCGATCACGGCGAAGCGCGCGGGACGGCACGCCGACGGCCTCATCACGGTCGGCGCACCGCTGGAGAAGATCGACGGGCTGTTCGCGCGCTTCCACGACGGCGTGCGCGAGTCGGGCCGTGACCCGCAGTCGCTGCCCAAGGTGCTGCAGCTGCACCTGTCGTGGGCCGAGACCGACGAGCAGGCGCTCGCCAACGCGATGCACGAGTGGCCGAACGGCGGGATGAAGTTCCCCAAGGCCGACATCCGCTCACCGTTCGAGTTCGAGCAGATGGCGCGCCTCGTGCGCCCGGAGGACTTCGCGGGCCGCATGGTGATCTCGTCCGACCCGGACGTGCACCGTGCCGAGATCCAGAAGTACGTCGACCTCGGCTTCGACCGGATCTACCTGCACAACGTCGGGCGCAACCAGCGCGAGTGGATCGAGACCTTCGGCGCGCAGGTGCTGCCGAAGCTCGTGCGGTGAGGCCGGTGCACATCAGGACGCGACTCGCGCGGAGCCGTGCGGTGAAGGCGGCGACGACGTGAGTGACGAGATCCGCATCTGGGCGCCCGACGGGCTGGGCGAGATCGTCCCCGGCGACGACCTCGTCGGTCTGCTCGTCGCGCTGCTCGCCGACGACGCGCGCGAGCACCCCGAGCGCCGCCTGGCCGACGGGGACCTGCTCGTCCTGACCTCGAAGGTCGTCTCCAAGGCCGAGGGTCGCCTCGTCGCGGCCGACGACCGCGAGCAGGCGATCACCGACGAGACCGTGCGCGTCGTCGCCACCCGCGAGCACGCCGGGGGCGTCACGCGGATCGTCGAGAACCGGCTCGGCCTCGTCATGGCCGCGGCCGGAGTCGACGCGAGCAACACCCCTCGGGGCACGGTGCTGCTGCTGCCGCTCGACCCGGACGCCAGCGCCCGCGCGCTGCGGGCCGGGATCGCCGCCGCGTTCGGCGTGCGTGTCGGCGTCCTCGTCACCGACACCGCGGGACGGCCGTGGCGCGACGGCGTGACCGACATCGCGATCGGTGCGGCGGGGGTGCGCGTCCTCGACGACCTGCGAGGTGCGTCCGACAGCTTCGGTCGCCCGCTGACCATGACGGTGACGGCCGTGGCCGACGAGGTCGCCGCCGCCGCCGAGCTCGTCAAGGGCAAGGCGGGGGGCCGGCCGCTCGCCGTGGTGCGTGGCCTGGCGCAGCACGTCACCGACGACGACGGTCCCGGTGCACGCGTGCTCGTGCGCGTGGGTGAGCAGGACATGTTCCGTCAGGGCAGCGCAGAGGCGTACGCGCAGGGCTGGAAGGACGCGCTCGACGGCCGCCCGCGCCCGGCGACGTGACGCGCCCGCGCCGGCGGACCTGCGCCGACCGCACGCGCGTCGAACTCGCGCTCAGGATGCAGGCGCTCAGGACCCCAGGCGTGTGATCGTGTCGGCGTCGGCGAACGCGACCGGCTCGCCCGGGGCCCGGCAGTAGGCCAGGAACGAACCGACCTTGCCCTGCGCGTCGGCGTCGACGAGCGGGACCGCGGCGTCGTCGATGCTCCCCATCGCCGTGAACGAGTCACCCTCGGCGGGGCCCGCCTCGAGCGCGACCCCGGTGGACAGCGTCACGAGGTACCGGCCGTCGCCCTGGTCCGCCACGCTCGTGCCGACGGGCCACACCGGGTGCCGCTCGACCCCGTCGAGCAGGACGTTCACGCACCCGTTGTCGTGCAGGACCAGCCGGGCGGTGACGGATCGAGGCGTCGCAGTGAAGTGCCCGGCGCCCCCGTCGGGCAGGTCGGCGACCTCGACGTGCCCGTAGCCGGCGGTGTCCTCCTCGCTGGTGCAGGCCGCGAGCAGGCCGACCGCGCCCGCCAGCCCGACGAGCGCGAGTGCTGCCCGGCGTGCCGCCACGTCAGCGCACCTTCGCCGCGGCCTTGGCCGCCTTCTTGGTCTCGCGGACCTGCTGCAGCGACTCGGCGTCGGTGACGTCGGCGATCGAGCGGCGCGAGCCCTCCTCGCCGTAGGCACCCGCGACCTCGCGCCAGCCGGCCGGCTGCACTCCGCGCTGCTTGCCGAGCAGCGCGAGGAAGATCTTCGCCTTCTGCTCACCGAACCCCGGCAGCGCCTTGAGGCGCTTGAGCACGGTCGCCGCGTCCGGGTCGTCCTGCGTCCAGATCCGCGTGACGTCGCCGTCGTAGTCCTCGACGACCGCGCGGGCGACCGCTTGGATGCGCCCCGCCATCGAGCCGGGGTAGCGGTGCACCGCCGGTGGCGTGGCGCACAGCGCGGAGAACTCCTCGGGGTCGGCGTGCGCGAGCGCCTCGGGGGAGAGCGTGCCGAGGCGGTCCAGGATCTTGGCGGGACCCGCGAACGCAGCCTCCATCGGGTACTGCTGGTCCAGGACCGTACCGATCATGAGCGCGAAAGGGTTCTCGTCCAGGAGACGGTCAGCCTCCGGGTCGCCTGTAAGCCAGAGAGGGCGCGCCATGACGCCAATCGTGCCACTGGGCCGTTGCGGACGCGTGGCAGAGCGCAGGTTCTGGCCGCCGGGCCTTCCCAGGACCCGCGCTCCATTGGGATGCTCTTGCGCGTCGAGAGGAGTTCGGATGTTGGTGCAGAAGATGAGCGGGGCGGAGGGCGTCAAGCTTGACATCACCCTTGCCGCCGAGGAGTTCGAGACGTTGGCCGCCACGGGAGCGGTGGTCGTCGATAGCCCGGCAACCACGCATGGGTTTCCTGAGGGGGTCGTCACCGTGGCTGTGTCTATCGGACGCTGACTTGGTCCCCGTACCGATGAACGTGTTGGCCGGCTGGTGGGAATCGATCGAGTGGGATGCGCCGTACTGGACGGCGGTCGGCGGCTTGTCAGCGGCGATCACCGGTCTTGTCGCGATCTGGGCCCTCGCTCACGCGGCGCGCGACAGTCGAGAACGGTCTCGCCCGGTCGTCGTAGCCGAGTACCGCGTGCCGGAGCACGCCTTTCGCCGACTGGAGTTCGTCGTTCGCAACGTCGGCGTGTCCGTAGCACGGGATATCGACGTTGAGTTCGACCCTCCCCTCGAGCCAGTGGAGTCAGGCCAGAAGATCCGCCCGTTCCTCGTGAAGCGGTACTCGCGGCGGATCCCGGCGCTTGGGCCCGGCCAAGAGCTGAGCAACTCCGTCCACTTCAACGATGAGGACCAGTCGCAGAGCGACCTGCCGTTCGACGTGACAGTAAAGGTGAGCTACCGACGATCGAGGCTTCGGCGCTACGAGGACTCCTATCGGTTGCTCGCAGAGGTGTACGCCCAGCACACGTACAGCACGTCATCGGACTCGGTCCCCGGGCGTCTCAAGCAGATCAAGGATGAGTTGGCGAAGATCTCGGGCACGACATATGGGACTGACCGGCTCAGGGAGATCAGGAACGAGATTCACACCGTCGCTGAAGCGCTGGGTGCTGATGGTGGAAGCTCGCTCGACGGTGCTGGTGATGGCCGAGGACCGCGCGATGGCCGTTTCAGTCGGATAGGAGGGCCGTGGCGGAGACTTTCAACACGCCTGCGAGCGTATACAGGCTCCCTACGCTGATGTTCCGTTCACCGCGCTCCACGGACCCGACGTAGGTGCGGTGCAACCCGGCCCGGTGAGCAAGTGCTTCCTGCGAGAGACCCTGCCGGATCCGCTCCGCTCGGACGCGCGCTCCAAGGTGGCGAAGTCGTGCCCTGAGTTGCTCGTCGTACTCCACCACGCGGCGATCGTCGAGCAATGCACTGTATGAGTCGACAGACTATGAGTAGCATCGGGCCATGGCGCTGTGGAGAGTCGACGTGTGCGGGGTGAGTCACCGCTTCGTCGAGGCGGCGACGCGGTCGGAGGCGGAGGACGCCGTAAGGCAAGCGCTCGTTGATGCCATGGACATCAGAGCCTCCGATGCCGGGGCGCGGCTGACTCGCGCTTACGACGGTGCCGGACCGGTCCAGCGCAAGGGCCTCCTCATGAGGCTCGACGGCGTGACGAACCCGAAGGAGCGCCAGTCCTCGAAGTCAGCGCATCGTCGTCTGGAACGAGAAGTGGCGCGTCAGCAGGCGGAGCGTGAGTGGGTGGCCGGTCATCTGGGCAGCGCGCCACCCGTCTCCCCTGAGCAGATTGATCATCTGGTCAGGGTCCTGGCGATGCGGCGGATCGAGGACGCCCATATGAAGCTTCCCGAGTGGGAGCGTCAGTCGCCGGTCCATGGTGAAACTCCCTGACCTGGGCAAATACCTAGGGGCTAACGAACCTTCTGCTCCAGCAGCATCCCGATCAGCAGCGCGAACGGGTCGGAGTCGAGCAACTGGTCCGCGGCGGCGTCGCCGGTCATCCACAGGCTCATGGCCTCAAGTATGGCCAGACGAGTGCTCCGCGGGGCAGGCCCGCCGGCAGAAAGGCGAGATCGCCCTCCGGGTGGTCCGTCCGGGCCGATCGGCGCGTGCCTCACGCGAACGGGGCGGCGCCGTCGCCCAGTGCGATCACCGGGCGTCCGGTGACCGGATGGGTCAGGACGACGGCGTCGACGTCGTAGACCGCGCGCAGCAGGTCGGGGGTCAGCACCGCGTCCGGGGGACCGGCGGCCACGAGCCGGCCGCCCGACAGGACGAGCACGTGCGCGCAGAACGCGGCTGCGAGGTTGAGGTCGTGCAGCGCCGCGACGGTCGTGACACCGAGGTCACGCACGAACGCGAGCAGCGAGAGCTGGCCTGACACGTCGAGGTGGTTCGTCGGCTCGTCGAGCAGGAGCAGCTCGGGTTGCTGCGCGAGCGCGCGCGCGACGTGCACGCGCTGACGCTCCCCGCCGGACAGCGTCGACCAGGCGCGGTCGGCGAGGTGTGCGGCGGCCGCGGCCGCCAGCGCGCGGTCGACCGCCTGCTCGTCGGGGTCCGAGCCCCACAGCGTGCGGTACGGGATGCGGCCGAGCGCGACGACCTCGCGCACCGTCAGCGGCACGCTCGCGCTCGACTCCTGCTCGAGCAGGGCCACCCGGCGGGCACGGCGGCGTCGATCGAGCGTGTGCACCGGCACCGCGTCCCTCGTCACGGCACCGGCGGTGTCGTCGTGCGGCACGAGCACCGCACCCGCGTCCGGTGCCAGGACACCCGCGATCAGCCGCAGCAGCGTCGTCTTGCCCGCGCCGTTGGGCCCGAGCAGACCCGTCAGGGCACCCTCGGGCGGGGTCGCGTCGACGCCGTCGACGACCCACCGCCCGCCGAGACGCGCGCCGACGCCGGAGATCGTCAGCTCCATGCCGCACCCCTGCCACGACGCAGGATCAGCGCGAACACGGGGACGCCGACGAGCGCGGTGACGATGCCGACGGGGATCTCGCGAGGCGCGAACACGGTGCGCGCGAGCGTGTCGGCCCAGACGAGGAACACGGCGCCCGTGACGGCGGCGAAGGGCAGCAGTCGCCGGTGCGCGGGGCCGGTGAGCACCGACACCGCGTGCGGCAGCACGAGCCCGACGAACCCGATCGCGCCGCTCACCGCCACCAGCGCGCCGGTCAGCAGCGCGACGAGCGTCATCAGCGTCCACCGCGTGCGGTCGACGTCGATGCCGAGCGCCGCCGCCGCGGTGTCGCCGAACGTGAACGCGTCGAGCCGCGTCGCGGTCGCCACGAGCACGGTCCCGACGACGAGCAGCGCGCTGCCCGCGATCGCGACCGACGTCCACGTCGTGCCCGCGAGCGAACCCATGAGCCACGACAGGATCTCGCGGTAGGAGTCGCCCGTCGCGGTCCAGAAGATGACGAACGAGGTCGCCGCCGCCGCGAGCTGGGAGACCGCCAGACCGGCGAGCACCGCGCGCGTCGGCGTGACGCTGCCGCCCGTGCGCGCGAGAGCGAGCGTCGCGACGAGCGCCGCGATCGCGCCGACGAACGCCGCCACCGGCAGCAGCACCGCGACCCCGACGACGAGCACGGCCACGGCTCCGAGCGACGCGCCCGACGACAGGCCGAGCAGGTAGGGGTCGGCGAGCGGGTTGCGGGTCAGTGACTGCATGACCGCACCGGCCGCGGCGAGTCCCGCACCCACGGCCGCGGCCGTGAGCACGCGCGGCAGGCGCAGGTCCCACACGATCGCGTCGTGCAGGCGGGGTACCTCGTCGACGAGCCCGAGGTGGTGCCCGACGACCCGCGCCACCTCGCCCACGCCCAGGTCGGCGGGTCCGATCGTCACCGCGACGAGCAGGCTCACGACGAGCGCTGCACCCCCGACGCCGAGCAGCACCCCGAGCGCGGGCCGGCGCACGGGCCTGGACCGGTCGGCGGTGCGTGTGAGGGTCGGGTCGGCGGGGCGGTCGGCGAACGGCGTCAGCACGTGCGGGTCAGCCTCCCAGCGCCGTGACCTGCGCGACGATGTCCGCGACGGTGTCGGCGTTGCGGACGCCTGCCTCGGAGGCCGCGAACGGGACGACGACGTAGCGCTCGTCGCGCACCGCGTCGAGCGCGGCCGTCGCGGGGTTGGCAGCGAGGGCCGCCTTCTTGTCCTCGGCGGTGTTCCAGACCGAGTCGACCAGCACGAGCACGTCGGGGTCCGCCGCGACGACCTCTTCCCAGCTCACCGAGGCCCACGTGTCGTGGACGTCGGCGAACACGTTGGTCAGCCCCGCGGCCTCGAGCACCATCTGTGGCGCGCCGATGCCCGCGCCGACGAACGGCGTGTCCCGGCCCGACGACCACCACACGACGCTCTGGCCTGCGAGCGGCTCGACGCCGTCGAGCGTGGCCTGCTGCTCGGCGACCACCTGCTCGGCCGCGGCCGGCTCGCCGAGCACGGCGCCCGCCTGGCGGATCTCACCGAACACGGCGTCGAACGTCAGCGGGTCGGGCTGGTAGCCGGGCTCCTTGCACGCCGACGGCGAGACGTACGTCGCGATGCCGTACCCCGCGAGCGTGTCCCGCTCACCGACGCCGTCGGCGGAGAAGTTCGACTCCCAGCCGGCGTAGACCAGGTCGGGCTCGAGAGCGAGCAGCGCCTCCTGGCCGGGGACCTTCTCGGAGATCACCGGCACGTCCGCCAGGGCGTCCGCCAGGTCGGCGGGCGGAGGTCCGTCGCTGAACGCGGTGCCGACGAGCCGGTCGGCGGCGCCGAGGGCGGCGACGAGCTCCGCGGTCGAGGACTTGATCGTCACGATCCGCTCCGGGGGTGCGTCGAACGTGACCTGCGTGCCGCAGTTGTCGACGGTGACCGGGAAGGCCGCCGCAGGGGCGGTGGTGGTCGCGGCCCCGGGCGCGCTCGTCGTGGGGGAGGAGAGCGTCGTCGCGTCGTCGGCGCATCCCGCGAGCACGAGCAGGGGCGCGACGACGAGCGGGAGTGCGCCCCGCAGCGCACGCGAACGGTGGGGCGCGGCGGGGGCGGGTGACGGGTGCGGGACGGCAGGCGTGGGCATCGGTTCTCCGGACGGTCGACGCACCGCGCACGCCGTCGGGCGCGGACTGAGGTCAGGGTGTCGACGCACGTCGCGTCGTGGAGGACCGTCCCAGTCGAGGGCGGTGCGACCTGGTCGAACGTCCGACCCGGTTCCGCCGTCACCCTAAGGACGGCGCGCCGCCCCGCGCAAACCCCTGCCTCACCCACCACCCCCGCCCACACGCAGCGTCCCCTCCGGCCGCGTGCTCGGGGAGCCGCAGCAGGTGCTGGGTCGCCGCTCGCACCGCCGACGACCCGGCGACCGTTCCGGCCGTGCGCGCGCGAGCCCGGACCAGCCGCTGGGCGCACGTGGGCCGCTGGCCCGCCATGGTGCCGACGGACGCAGCCCGCGCCGGATCGTCGTACCGTGCGGCTGTCGCACGCGCTCGTCCGCCCGTCCGAGCACCAGCTGCGTCCGAGCACCGTCTGAAGGAGAGACCACATGAGCACCACACCCCGTCGCGCCCTCGTGACCGGTGCGTCGTCCGGGATCGGCGCGGCCACCGTCCGCCGCCTGCGCGCCGACGGCTGGGACGTCGTCGCGACCGCGCGGCGCGCCGACCGGCTCGAGGCCCTCGCCGCGCAGACCGGTGCGACGGCGTTCGCCGCCGACGTCACCTCCGACGCCGAGGTCGCTGCGCTGGTCGCGTACGTGCGCGAGACGGGTGGGCTCCACGCGGTCGTCAACAACGCGGGCGGGGCGCTCGGCCAGGACACGGTCGAGGAGGGAGACCTCGAGCAGTGGCGCGCGATGTACGAGCTCAACGTCCTCGGCACGCTGAGGGTCACCCAGGGCGTGCTGCCGATGCTCCGCGAGGCGGGTGGCGGCGACGTGCTCGTCGTGACCTCCACGGCCGCGCACGGCGCGTACCCCGGCGGCGCGGGATACACGGGGGCGAAGCACGCCGAGCGGATGCTCTCCACGACGCTGCGCTGGGAGCTCGTCGGCGAGCCCATCCGGGTGATCGAGATCGCGCCGGGCGCGGTCGCCACCGAGGAGTTCTCGCTCGTGCGGTTCGGCGGTGACGCCGAGCGCGCGGCCACGGTGTACGAGGGCTACCAGCCGCTGGTCGCCGACGACGTCGCCGAGACGATCGCGTGGGCGTTGAGCCGGCCCGCGCACGTCAACGTCGACCTGCTCGTCGTGCGTCCGCGCGCGCAGGCGAACAACACGACGATCGCCCGCACGGGGGTCTGACCCGGGGCGGAGCGCGCCCCGGCACGGCTGCCCGCAGTGCTCCCGGCCGGGTCGTGGGACGCCCGCTCGGCCCAGGGGCGCGCGTCGGGACCCGGTCGTAGGGTGACCCGGTGCCCTCAGATCCACGCACCAGCTCCCCGGCGCACCCCGTCCCCTCCACCTCCGGCTGGTCGACCGCGCCCGCGCCGACCCCCTCCACGACCGCCGTGCTGCTCCGGCTGCTGCAGTGGGGTCGGCCCGCGCTGCCACGCATCGTCCTGGGTGGGCTGACCGCGCTCGGCGCGAGCCTGCTCGCGCTCGCCGTCCCTCAGGTGCTCCGAGGGGTCGTCAACGGTCCGCTGCTCACGAGCGGGTCGCGCACCGCGGTGGTCGAGGCGGCCGGCCTGGTGCTGGGCCTCGGGGTCCTCGAGGCGTTCCTGGTGTGGTGTCGCCGTGCGCTGATCCTCACGCCCGGTACGGGCGTCGAGCTCGCGATGCGCCGGGACCTGTTCGGCCGGCTGCTCGACCTGCCGGTCGAGTTCCACGACCGCTGGTCGGGTGGGCAGCTGCTGTCCCGCTCGATGTCGGACCTGTCCGTCATCCGGCGCTGGATGGTCTTCGGCGTCGTGATGCTGTGCGTGAGCGCGACGACCGTCCTGGTCGGCGTCGGGCTGATGATCGCGACCGCGCCGCTGCTGGGTGTGATCTACCTCGTCGGGGCCGTCCCGGTGATCTGGCTCGGCTTCCGGTTCCGCAAGGACTACAAGGTGGCCGCGCGCCGGGCTCGTGACCAGGCGGGCGACCTGGCCACCGCCGTCGAGGAGTCGGTGCACGGCATCCGGGTGCTCAAGGCGTTCGGGCGCGGCCAGGACGCGCTGCACGACTTCGTCCGGCAGGCGGACGCGCTGCGGGCGACCGAGGTCGCCAAGGCCCGGACGCAGTCGCGGGTGACCTTCGCCCTCGGCGCGATCCCCGAGGCGATCCTCGCCGTCTCGCTCGCGGTGGGGGTGCCCCTGGCCGCGGCAGGGCGGCTCTCGGTGGGCGCCCTCGTCGCGTTCTTCGCGACCGCGGCGATCGTCAACTCCCCGGTCGAGCGGCTCGGCCAGCTGCTGGCGATGACGCTCGACGCCCGTGCGGCGACCGAGCGGTTCGTGCAGGTCGTGGACACCGTCCCCACCGTCCAGGACCCGCGACGGCCACGCTCGCTGCCCGCGCCGGCACCCGACGGCTCGCGCGTCGAGCTGCGCGGCGTGCGCTTCGCCCACCCCGCACGACGGCATGACGCCCGAGCGGCGGAGGTGCTCACGGGCGTGGACCTCGTGCTCGAGCCCGGCACCACGACCGCGCTCGTCGGTCTCACGGGCAGCGGCAAGACGACCCTCCTGCAGCTGGTCCCGCGGCTGTACGACGTCACCGCGGGGTCCGTGCGCATCGACGGGGTCGACGTGCGGGACCTGACCCGCGCCCACCTGCGCGCCGCGGTCTCGGTCGCGTTCGAGGACCCGATCCTGTTCTCCGCGTCGGTCCGGGAGAACGTGCTCCTGGGCGTGCCGGACGACCTGCCCGCCGGCGAGGCCGAACAGCTGCTGCAGCGCTCGCTCGACGTGGCGCGCGCCGGCTTCGCACGCGCACTTCCCCAGGGCCTCGACACGGTGATCGGCGAAGAGGGCATGAGCCTGTCCGGCGGGCAGCGTCAGCGCGTCGCGCTGGCGCGGGCGATC
Organism: Actinomycetes bacterium; assembly: GCA_023432565.1. Taxonomy (GTDB): domain Bacteria; phylum Actinomycetota; class Actinomycetes; order Actinomycetales; family Cellulomonadaceae; genus Cellulomonas. The sequence goes on from JAEYUL010000217.1 coordinate 16,865, forward strand.
GCGGTGCGCCCGCGCGTGCTCCTGCTCGACGACCCGCTCTCCGCTCTCGACGTGACGACCGAGGCCGCCGTCACCGCCCGGCTGCGCGAGGTGCTCGCCGGGACCACGACGCTCGTGGTCGCCCACCGGCCCTCCACCGTGGCGCTCGCCGACCGGGTCGCGGTGCTCGAGGACGGCCGGATCACGGGCGTCGGCACGCACACCGAGCTGCTGGCGACACACGCGCACTACCGCTACGTGCTGACCGCGCTGCAGTCGCAGGACGACGAGCTCGCCGCGGTGGACGCCGACCGGCGCGAGCAGGAGCGCGCAGTGCTCGAGGACGAGGAGCGCGCGGTCGACGAGGTCGCCGACGAGAGCGTGGAGGTGGTCCGGTGACGCCCGCGCCGCCCGCGGTCGACGACCCGCAGGAGGACCCGAGGCTCGTGCGCCGCCGCTCGCTGCACCTGCTCGGCGCGCTCCTGCGGCCCGTCGCGAGGCCCGCGTGGTGGACCGTCGCGATCGTCGTGCTCGCCCAGCTCGCCGCCGTGGCGGGCCCCGCGCTCGTCGCGTTCGGGATCGACTCGGCGCTGCCGGCGCTCGCGGACGACGGCGACGCCCGCCCGCTGGTCCTCGCGGCCGGGGGCTACCTCGTGCTCGCGGTCGGCGGCGGGCTGCTGTCTGCCGCGGTCGTGCGGGCCTCGGCACGTGTGAGCCAGGCGGTGCTGCTCGACCTGCGCGGGCGGTTGTTCCGGCACACGCAGCGGCTGAGCCTGGAGTTCCACGAGCGGTACACGTCGGGACGGATCATCTCGCGCCAGACCTCCGACACCGACGCCCTGCGCGAGCTCCTCGACGGCGGGGTCACGACGCTCGCCTCGAGCGGCCTCGCGATGGTGTTCACCGCCACGTCGCTCGCGCTGCTGGACTGGCGCAGCGGGCTCGTCCTGCTGGTCGCGGTGGTGCCGGGCCTGGTGCTGACCCGCTGGTTCCAGCTCCGGTCGCAACGCCAGTACCGGCTGAACCGCACCGCGGCGGCGCGCGTGATCGTGCGGTTCGTCGAGACCATGACGGGCATCCGTGCGGTGCAGGCGTTCCGCCGTGAGTCGCGCGCCGCGCAGGTCTACGGGCAGGAGTCCGAGACGTACCGCCGCACGACGGCCGAGGCCATCCGGGTCAACGGGGTGTTCGACACCGGGCTCACGCTCATCGGCAACGTCACGGTCTGCGCGGTGCTGCTCGTCGGCGGGCTGCGGGTGCTCGACGACGGGCTCGACGTCGGCGTGCTCGTGGCCGCGGTCCTGTACGCGCGTCGGTTCTTCCAGCCCTTGGCCCAGATCGGGATGTTCTACAACTCGTTCCAGTCGGCGACCGCCGCGCTCGAGAAGCTGTCCGCCCTGCTCGCCGAGGAGCCGACGGTCCCGGACCCGGTCAGCCCGGTCGCGCTGCCGCACGTGCGCGGCGACGTGCGGTTCGAGGGCGTGGAGTTCGGGTACGGCGACGGTCCGAGCGTGCTGGCGGCGATGGACCTGCACGTGCCCGCGGGGCAGTCGCTCGCCCTCGTCGGGGAGACGGGCGCGGGCAAGTCGACGATCGCCAAGCTCCTCGCACGCTTCTACGACGTGCGCTCGGGCGCGGTGCTGATCGACGGCGTGGACGTGCGGGACGTCGCTCCGGACGACCTGCGTCGCGCGGTCGTCATGGTCACGCAGGAGGCGTACCTGTTCTCCGGGTCGGTCGCGGCGAACATCGCGCTGGGACGGCCCTCGGCGACCCGGGACGAGATCGAGGCCGCGGCGCGCGCGGTCGGGGTGCACGCGCTCGTCGCGGCGATGCCGGACGGCTACGACACCGAGGTCGACAAGCGCGGCGGGCGGCTGTCCGCCGGTCAGCGCCAGCTGGTCTCGTTCGCCCGGGCGTTCCTCGCCGACCCTGCGGTCCTCATCCTCGACGAGGCGACGAGCTCGCTCGACGTCCCCGGCGAGGCGCTCGTGCAGCGCGGGCTGCGCACCCTGCTCGCGGGGCGCACGGCCGTGGTCATCGCCCACCGGCTGTCGACGGTGATGAGCTCGGACCGCGTGCTCGTCGTCGACGCCGGGCGGATCGTCGAGGACGGGGCTCCGGGCGACCTCGCCGGAGCAGGCGGCCGGTTCGGCGAGCTGTACGACGACTGGCAGGCGACGCTGCGCACGTGACGCTGGGCACGTGACGCAGCGCGCGGGACGGCTCAGTCGCCGCCCAGCCCTTCGGCGCGCGCCCGCACCACAGCAGCCGCCCGGTCACGCAGGCTCAGCTTGGCCAGCACGGTCGCGAGGGTGTTCCGCACGGTCTTGGGGCTGACGCCCAGGCGCCGGGCGATCGCCGCGTTGTCGAGCCCGCGTGCGACGTGGTCGAGCACCTCGCGCTCGCGGTCCGTGAGCTGCGGGAACGGCTGGCGCACGGCCGCGCGTCCCCCGAGGACGTAGGCCATGGCCCGTTGCGCGACGGCGGGGGACAGGATCATCTCGCCGGCCGCGACCGCACGGACCGCGCGCTCGACGGCCTCGGGCGGCGCCGACTTCACGAGGTACCCGCGTGCGCCGGCCCGCACGGAGGCGACGACGGCGTCGTCGTCCTCGTGCATCGTCACGACGAGGACGCGCAGCTCGGGCTCCGCGGCCACGAGCTCGCGCGTGAGGTCGACGCCCGAGCCGTCGCCCAGGTCCAGGTCCATCAGCACCACGTCGGTGACGTGCCCGGCGGCGAACAGGGCACGCGCCACGGCGGCGCCGTCGGCCTGCCCGACCACCTCGATGCCGTCCAGCGAGTCGAGCAGCGCGGCCAGCCCGATGCGGAAGACCGGGTGGTCGTCGACGATCGTGACCCGCACGACCGAGCTCATGCCCGCTCTCCGGAGGTCGTCGCCTGCGTCGAGCGCGCGTCGACCGGCTCGCGAGGTGGCGTCATGGGGAGTCGGGCGATCACGGTCGTGCCTCGCCCGTCCGCCGCGCTCGCGGTGCTGAACGTGCCGCCCAGCTCGTGCGTGCGCTCGCGCATCGACCTCGTCCCGACCCCGTCGGGCGCGTGCGGGTCGCGGCCACGCCCGTCGTCGGTGCAGGTGACGACGACCTGCTCGCCCTCGATGGACACGCCGAGAGTGCAGCCTGCTGTGCCCGCGTGCCGCGCGGCGTTCGTCACGGCCTCGGAGGCGACCGCGTATGCGGCTGCCGCCACGCGGGGGTCCAGGCCGCGCAGCGCCGTCGGCCCGGTCGCCAGGAGCTCGGTCGTCCGGACGGTGAACCCGTCCGCCGCCTGCCGCGCGACGAGGTCGTCGAGCGCCGCCGCCAGCCCCTGCTCGTCGAGCACCGGAGGCAGGAGGCTGCGGGACAGCGCGCGCACGTCGTCGATCCGCTGCGCGACCTCGGACTGCAGCGCGGCCAGCACCTCGTCCGCCGCAGCGGGGTCGTCGGCGACGACGTTACGAGCGCCCTGCAGACCGAGCCGCAGCCCCGACAGCCACGGGCCGATGCCGTCGTGCAGCTCGCGACGGATGACGCGGCGCTCGGCCAGACGAGCGCGGGTCGCGGCGTCGCGTGCCCGGCTCACCTCGCGCGTCGCCTGGACGAGTCCGAGGCCCACCGCGACCAGGGGGAGGAGCTGCGAGAGCGCGGTCCGCGTGCGCACGTCGAGCCGCTCGCCGGGTCGTGGCGCCACGTCGATGGTCCCGACGACGAGCTCGCCGCTGGTCACCGTGATCCGCTCGCCGGTGTCGTCCTCTCCCATGCCGTAGGCCGACCACACGCCGGCGGTGTGCGGACCGTCGCTGGGCGCCACGCTCACCCGGCCGAGCCTCAGTGACTCCCCGACGCCGGCGGCCAGGGCCGCGAGCAGCTCGTCGTCCGCGGCGTCCGTCAGGCGTGACCCGACCCGCAGGGCGGCCCGGCCCGGGGAGTCCGCGTCGCCGTAGACGAGACGGCGGACGTGGCTGTGCAGCCGCTGCCGGGCGGGCTGCACGACGAGCACGACGCCCACGGCGCCGACGACCTGCGCCGCGGTCGAGCTGCCGAGCATGCTCGTGGTGGCCCAGACGAGCCCGGCGTAGACGAGGGCGAGCCCGAGTGCGAGCAGGCCCGCGACCACCGCGCGGCTGACCGCGAGGTCGATGCCCCAGAGCCGGTTGCGCAGGACGGTGACGAGGATCGCCGCCGGGTAGACCGCCTGGCACGCGAGGTGGAGCGCGGGAACCGCCACCACGATGCTCGCCGACGTGTACGGGACCACGACGAGCGGCACGAACGACAGCGCCATGACGGCGGTGCCGATCGCGAGCAGGCCGAGACCGGGGCGCTCGGCGGGGGTGCCGTACCGGTGGCGCCACGCGACTGCGCCCGCGGCAAGGAGGCCGACCACGACGGCCGCCACGATCGTCCACCGGCTGTCCGTCTCGGGCAGCAGCAGGCGCTGCCCGGCCAGCGCGACGGTCGTCGCGATCCCCAGCGCGAGGCCCGCGCGCGACCAGCGTGACGGCGCGGACTCGCGCACGAGCCACGGCACGACGAGGAACAGGGCGAGCGTGCCGGGCACCCACGCCCAGGTGAAGAGCGCACCGAGCGCGTCCGGGGTGACCAGGCCGGGCCGGCCGACGGTGTAGCCGTGCCACCCGGCACCGACTGCGGCCAGCCCACCGCCGACGGCCGCGAGGGCGACCAGCCAGGCGACGAGGACGGCGCGGCGCGCGAGCACGACGGCGGCGGCGGTGCCGTAGACGGCGGCCACCATGACGTCGACGACCGCGAACAGCGCGTCCGGGCCCTGCGGGGGCTCGCCGGCGAGCAGCAGGGCACCGGCGACGAGCGCGAGCGTCCACGCCAGCACGCCGACGACGGTCGCGGCGACGGGACGTCCGCGGTGTGCGTCGTCCGACTCGGGCGCCCGCCCGGCCGCGCGCCGTGGCTGCGGGCGGGACGCGGGTGGCGGTGCGTCCGGGTGCACGTCGGCGCGCACGTCGTCGTCGGTGGGGACCGTCGTGTGCGTCACGGTCTGCACCGTATTGCCCCCGCCGTCACGGCGGAACGACTCCGCGGGGTGATCCCCGCGAGGCCGTTCCGCCGCTCACCTGCTGGGGCGGGTGCGCAGGTCACCGACGGTCGCCGACGGCGAAGCCGAGCGCGGCGACGAGCAGCCAGACCGGACCCGACATGCCGGCGAGGTACTGCAGGGGAGAGATCCCGGCGAGGACCGTGATCCCGCCGAGGACGAGCGAGACGACGCCGAGCCAGCGCGGCGCGGCCGCGTGACGCACGGCCGCGAACCCGAGCGCGAGCGCGCTCAGGCCCGCGCCGACCCACAGCCACGGGATGGTCGCGACCCAGTCGGTGTAGAACGCGGCGGACTCGGGCACGAAGGCCTCGGTCTGCGACAGGCCGAGCGCGAACTGTGTGTCGAGGCCGGACCCGAGCAGCAACGCGGTCGCCGTGAGCAGCAGCCCGCCGAGGGCGACCTGCCCGTGCAGGGCGCCCGCGGGGCCCTGCTGGTCGAGCCGACGCTTGAGCCCGGCGCCGAAGATCGGCACGAGCAGCATCGCCACCGCCGCCAGGACGTGGAAGACCAGGTAGTTGGCCTGCTTGGCCGAGGCGTCCTGGAGCATGGCGACCGCGTCGCCCTGCGTGAGCTCCCAGTCGACGGACGCGGACATCGAGGCCTGCACGGCGGCGATGCCCAGGACGCCGGCAGCGACGCCGGTCCAGGCCCATGCGCGACTCGAGCGCCGGGTCGCCGTGCCGGGGGCGGTGGTCAGGGTGGTCGCGGGCGCAGCCGCGGGGACGGACGTGGACACGTGGTGCTCCTGATGATCTGGGGACGCGCCCGGTGCGCGCCCACTGCCGTCACCGTCGAGCGGGAGCCGTCCCGGGCACCAGGGCACCGAGCCCGCCCGTCCGGGCACCTGGTGGGCAGGGCGCGCCGGGGAGTCAGGCGGCGCGTTCCCCCGGGACCGCGCTGCTGCCCTCACGGCGTGGGGCCCGAGAGGGCCGGTCAGCCCGCGAGCTCGACCGGACCGAGGCCGACGAGGGGCAGGACGGCAGCCACGAGCTCGTCGGGCTGTGCCACGACGGCGCGAGCGTCCGCACGCTCGAGCTCGACGCGGTCGCCGAACCCCCACAGCACGCCGACGCAGTCCAGGCCGTTGTCCCGCGCGCCCTCGACGTCGTGCTCGCGGTCGCCGACCATGACGGCGCGCACGTCCGGACCGACCGAGGCGAGAGCGCGCGCGATGATCTGGCCCTTGGTGTCGCTCTCGTCGTCGGGCGCACCGAACACGCCGTCGAGCGACGGCGCCAGGCCGAGATGTGCGAGCACCGGCACGGCGAACGTGTGCGGCTTGGCGGTCGCCACGACGAGACGCGCTCCCGCGCCACGCAGCTGCGCCAGCGCCTCGGGCACCCCGTCGAACACGCGCGCCATGAGGTTGCCCCGCTGGGCGAACGCGCGCTGGTAGCCGTCGACCACCGCGTCGTGCAGCTCGGGCGGGACGCCGACCCGCCGCGCTGAGTCGTGGATCGGGGGGCCGATGAACGAGCGGAGCACCTCGTCGTCGGGTGGCTGCAGGCCCGCGCCGCGGAAACCCTCGCGCAACGAGGCGACGACACCCTCGCCGGAGTCGATGAGCGTCCCGTCCAGGTCCAGCAGCACCACGGCAGTCACGCGCCGATCCTGCCATCCGCGCGGGCGTGGTCCGTCACCGCTCGAGGCCGGGGCGCAGGCGTGAGCTGGTTGTGCCGTGATGGGCACGCGACGGCAACCTCGACGCAACACCCGCTGCCTAGCGTGCGAGGCGTGACGACCACCGCCGTCCGCGACCGCGTCCGCGACGACTTCGGCCTCGACGTCCAGACCCTCGAGCCGGTGACCGCCAACGCGAGGGGCAGGCTCTGGCGGGCCACCGCAGGGGCGTGCCGCTACGCGGTGCGATGGACCTCGGTGGCGACGCCCGCGGCGCAGGTCGCCCTCGCGCTCGCGCGGACGATCCCGCAGCGCCCGCAGGACGTGCTGCCGGCCCCCGCCGTGCTCGCGCCACCACTGCTGACCCGCGGCGGAGCGACCGCGGCCGACCATGACGGTGGCCGGCTGTCCGTCGCACCGTGGCTCGAGGGGCCCACCGGCCGCGACGTCGAGCTGACGCCCCCGCAGTGGACGGCGTTCGGCCGGCTCGTCGCGCGGCTGCACGCGCTCGACCCGGCGAGCGTGCCGGGCCTGGCGCGCGAGTCGTTCGACCCCGGCGTGCACGTCGCGCGGACGCTCGAGGTCGACGCCGCGGTGACCCGCGCGGCCGCCGGTCGGCTCGACGGCGAGGTCGACGGCTCGCTCGACGTGGTCGCGCGAGCGACCGTCGACGCGTGGACCGCGGCGGTCCCGTGGGTCGCGGCGGTGCGGGCCCGCGCGGCGCGGGCGGGGCACCGGCTGCGGGACCAGGGACGCGACGTCCCGCTGGTGGTGGCGCACGCCGACGCCCACGTGGGCCACGTGGTCGCGACGGGCCCGCGGGACGTGGCACTGCTCGACTGGGAGCACGCGTGCGTCGCGCCGCCCGAGCACGACCTGCTGTTCGTGCTGGGTGGGGTCCTGCCGGACGCGCCGGTGTCCGTCGAGCAGGCGGCGGCGTTCTTCACGGGGTACGGACGGGTCGACATCGACGACGACCGGCTCGCCTACGCCCGCTGCGTCCGGGCCCTGCGGGACCTCGCCGCCGCAGCGGGCACGGCCCTGGACCGGGCCGCTGCGGCCGGCGTGCGAGAGGTGGCGCTCGGCGACCTCACGGCGCACCTCGGCCCGGACGGCGTTGTCGCGGCTGCGCTCGAGTGACGCGGGGCCGTTGGGCACGCCGTGCGCGCGCAGGACCATGCCGTACCGACTCGCAGCCCTGGGCTAGGCTGGTCGCACAGGCATCGATCCGGCCATCACCGGGGAGCCTCCGGAAGAACCGGCCGCACGGGCGTCAGGAACGGACGCCGTCACGCGCGGCCTCAGTAGAACCGGACGGGTAGGCCCGTCACAGCCCTCACGAGTGGTCGACGCGTCGTCGCCGCCGGTCCCCGGCGAGGACGACGAGCCGGCAAGCGAGGTGGTACCGCGGTGGTCCGGCCGGTCCGGGCGATCGTCCTCGCAGCCGACGCGACGCACGCACCCGCACGTGCCGACCACAGGAGACTCCCGGTGACCGATCGTCACTACCCGCTGCACCGTCCCGGCACGCCCGTGCCCCCGTCGCCGGACCTGCCCGCGCTCGAGGCACAGGTCCTGGAGTACTGGGAGTCCGACGGGACCTTCCAGGCGTCGATCGACCAGCGCGAGGCCGGCGAGTACGGCAGCAACGAGTTCGTCTTCTACGACGGTCCGCCGTTCGCCAACGGCCTGCCGCACTACGGCCACCTGCTGACGGGCTACGCCAAGGACGTCGTGCCGCGCTACCAGACCATGAAGGGCCACCGCGTCGAGCGGCGGTTCGGGTGGGACACGCACGGCCTGCCGGCCGAGCTCGAGGCGCAGCGGCTGCTGGGCATCACCGACAAGGCGCAGATCGAGGAGATGGGCATCGCGGCGTTCAACGCGGCGTGCCGTGAGTCGGTGCTCAAGTACACCCGCGAGTGGCGTGAGTACGTCACGCGGCAGGCCCGGTGGGTCGACTTCGACAACGACTACAAGACGCTCGACGTCTCATTCATGGAGTCCGTGATCTGGGGCTTCAAGCAGCTGTACGACAAGGGCCTGGCGTACGAGGGGTACCGCGTGCTGCCGTACTGCTGGGTCGACGAGACGCCGCTGTCGAACCACGAGCTGCGCATGGACGACGACGTCTACGCGAGCCGCCAGGACCCCGCGCTGACCGTCGGCCTGCGGCTCGAGACGGGTGAGCTCGCGCTGGTCTGGACGACGACGCCGTGGACGCTGCCGTCCAACCTCGCGGTCGCCGTCGGCCCCGACATCGAGTACGTCACGGTCGAGCCCGCACCGGACTCGCCGTTCGCGCAGGCGCACCCCGGCGAGCGCGTGCTGCTCGCGGCGCCGCGGCTGGCTGCGTACTCCCGTGAGCTGGGGGAGGCCACCGTCGTGGAGACGGTGCGCGGCTCGCAGCTCGAACGGCGGCGCTACACGCCGCCGTTCGACTATTTCGCGGGCCACGAGAACGCGCACCAGGTGCTCGTCGCCGACTTCGTGACGACCGACGACGGCTCGGGCATCGTGCACCTGGCGCCCGCGTTCGGTGAGGACGACATGGCGGCGTGCGACGCGGCGGGCATCGCGGCGGTCGTGCCGGTCGACGAGAAGGGCCGCTTCACGGCGGTGGTCAGCGACTACGCCGGCCTGCAGGTCTTCGACGGCAACAAGCCGATCATCGCCGACCTCAAGGCCGGCACGGGGCCGCTCGCGCGCGTCGACGAGCGGCGGCGCAGCGTCGTCGTGCGGCACGAGACGTACGAGCACTCCTACCCGCACTGCTGGCGCTGCCGGAACCCGCTGATCTACAAGGCCGTCTCCTCGTGGTTCGTGCGGGTCGCGGACTTCCGTGACCGCATGGTCGAGCTCAACCAGGACATCACGTGGATCCCCGAGCACATCAAGGACGGCCAGTTCGGCAAGTGGCTCGCGGGTGCGCGTGACTGGTCGATCAGCCGCAACCGGTACTGGGGCACGCCCATCCCGGTCTGGGTGAGCGACGACCCGACGTACCCGCGCGTGGACGCGTACGGCTCCCTGGCCGAGCTCGAGCGCGACTTCGGCAGGGTCCCGACGAACGAGGCGGGCGAGCCGGACCTGCACCGCCCGTACATCGACGAGCTGACCCGCCCGAACCCGGACGACCCGACGGGCCGCTCGACGATGCGCCGCATCCCCGACGTGCTCGACGTGTGGTTCGACTCGGGCTCGATGCCGTTCGCCCAGGTGCACTACCCGTTCGAGAACGCCGACTGGTTCGAGCACCACTACCCGGGCGACTTCATCGTCGAGTACATCGGCCAGACGCGCGGCTGGTTCTACACGCTGCACGTCCTGGCCACCGCGATCTTCGACCGGCCCGCGTTCCGCAACGTCATGTGCCACGGCATCGTGCTGGGCGACGACGGTCGCAAGGCGTCGAAGTCGCTGCGCAACTTCCCCGACCCGGTGCAGATGTGGGACGTCTACGGCTCCGACGCGGTGCGCTGGTCGCTCATGTCCAGCACGATCCTGCGCGGTGGCAACCTCATCGTCGCGGAGGAGGGTATCCGCGACGGGGTGCGCCAGGTGCTGCTGCCGCTGTGGAGCACGTACTACTTCTTCACGCTGTACGCGGGCGCGGCCGGCGGCGGGGCCGGCCTGACGGCGCGCCGCGTCGACGAGACGACCGCGCCCGCGCTGACCACGGCCGACCGGGACCTGCTGGCGCGCACGCGCGAGCTCGTCGTGCGCCTGACCGACCAGCTCGACGCGTACGACGTCCCCGGGGCGTGCGAGTCCGCGCGCCAGCACCTCGACGTCGTGACCAACTGGTACGTGCGCACCCAGCGCCAGCGGTTCTGGGACGAGGACCAGTCGGCGTTCGACACGCTGTTCACCGCGCTCGAGACGCTCACGCGCCTCATGGCCCCGCTCGCGCCCCTGGTCACCGAGGAGATCTGGCGCGGCCTGACCGGTGGCCGCAGCGTGCACCTGACCGACTGGCCGACGCCCGCCGAGCTCGTCACCGCGCCGGGTCTCGGGGCGGCCTCGCTCGGCGAGGGGGTCGTGGCGACGGGTGCCGAGCTGACGGACGCCGAGCTCGTCGCTGCGATCGACCGCGTGCGCGAGATCGTCTCGGCGACGCTCGGGCTGCGCAAGGCCAACGGTCTGCGCGTGCGCCAGCCGCTGCGCGAGCTGCGGGTCGCGATCCCGTTCCCGCGTCTGGCGCAGCCGTTCGTCGCCACCATCGCGTCGGAGGTGAACGTCAAGAACGTCGTCGTCACGTCGGTGGACGACGCGGCCGCCTCCGAGTTCGGCGTCTGGACGCGGCTCGACGTCAACGCGCGCGCCGCAGGCCCGCGCCTCGGCAAGGCCGTGCAGGGCGTCATCCGGGCCGCGAAGGCCGGGCAGTGGGAGCAGACCGACGAGGGCGTGCTGGTGCACGCCGCCGACGGCGACGTGCTGCTCACGGGTGAGGAGTACAAGCTCGTCGCCGCGGTCCGTGACGAGGAGGGCGACGAGGTCGCGGCGGCGGTGCTGCCGGAGCGCGGCTTCGTCGTGCTGGACATCGGCCTGGACGACGAGCTGCGCGCCGAGGGGTACGCACGCGACGTGGTCCGCGTCGTGCAGGACGCGCGCAAGGCCGCGGGTCTGCACGTCAGCGACCGGATCGCGCTCGAGGTCACCGTGCCCGCCGAGCACGTCGCCGACGTCGAGAAGCACCGCGGGTTCGTCGCCGCGGAGACCTTGGCCGTCGAGCTGACGGTCGTCGCGGGCGACGAGCTCGACGCCTCGGTCCGCAAGGCGGACGCCTGAGGCGACACGACCCTTCGCGGGCGGCCCGGACCGGATGGTCGGGGCCGCCCGCGGCGCGTCAGGTGATCGTCGAGCCCGTGCGGACGAAGGCCTTGCCGAGGAAGAAGATGCTGCGCGTCGACCCGGTCCAGAAGCTCGCGCCGGTGTTGTTCGTGACGGTGGAGCCGGTGATGGTCAGCGTCCCCGTGCGGTCGTTGCTCACGTAGAACACGCCCGGCCCGCCCTCGGGCGCCACGTTGCGCCGGATCGTCGTGCGCTCGATCGTCACGGCCTGGCTCGTGCCGTCGAAGTACACGGCCCCGCCGTTGCCGCCCTGGCCGGAGCTCGCGCCGGACCCCGTGGCGGTGTTCTCCAGGAGGGTCGAGTCGCGCACCAGCAGGGGCGCCTGCAGCGACGAGATCGCGCCACCGTTGGCGCAGCGGTTGCGCTCGAACGTCGTGCGCAGGATCCGTGCGGTCGCGCGCTGGCCGACGACGCGGATCGCCCCGCCCCCGGCGTCGGGATGCCGCTTCGTGCAGCGGTTGTCGCGCAGCTCGGAGTCCTGCACGGTGAGCCGGCCGCCGCGCATGGCGATCGCACCACCACCACCCCCGCCGCCGACCGACTCGAACCTCGCCGGACCCTTGGTCGCGTTCCCGTTCTTCAGGACGATGTTCTTGAACGTCACGTGCGGCGTCGTCTGCGTGTTGCAGTGCGCGTCGAGCCAGCCCAGCTCCTCCTCGCACGTGTTCGCGTAGAAGATGCCGCGCTTGCCCGCCCCCGACAGCACGACCTTGCCGCCGCCGTCGATCACCACGGCCTCGACCACCCGTGCCTTCGGGTCCTGCCACGGGTGCCGGCACGTCGTGGTGTTGCACGTGTAGAGCGTGCGGTCCAGCGAGATCGTGAGCTTCTTGGGCCCGCAGCGGAACTTGACGGTGCCGCCGGAGCGCACGGCCTTGGCGAGCGCGGTGGGCGTGCAGGACCGCGCGGTCCCGTTGCCGACGTACCTCACGGTCGCGGCGGTGACCGGTGGGCCGCCCGCGGTGACGAGCGTGCTGGCACCGGTCGTCGGGGCCTGCGCGGACGAGGGCGTGGCGGCGAGCCCGGCCACGACGAGGGCGAGCACCGCGACGGTCGCGGCGCGTGCACGGGCGGCGGGACGGTTCGACATGCGCCGAACGTAGCGGTACGTCCCGCTCTGCGTCACGGACCCCGACCGTCGCGGTCCGGTGGTGGGCGCCGAGCGAGGGGGACGGGGTCCGGCACGGCACAATGGCGCCATGACCACACCCGCTGCCCTCGTCGCCGAGGTCGCCCCGTGACGCCCCGCGACCGGCGCGCGGCCGACGCGCGTGCCGCCGAGCGCGCCGCCGCCGCCCGCGCCGAGGCCGACGAGGTCTACCGCGAGATCCTGGCCCGCACGCCCGAGCACGAGATCAACCCGTCCAACCGGCGGGTGCGCGAGGTGTGCGAGCTGCTCGGCGACCCGCAGCGGGCCTACCGCGTCGTGCACCTGACGGGGACGAACGGCAAGACGTCGACGAGCCGCATGGTCGAGCGTCTGCTGCGCGAGCACGGGCTGCGCACGGGTCGGTTCACCAGCCCGCACCTGACGCGCGTCAACGAGCGGATCGCCGTGGACGGCGAGCCCATCGACGACGAGACGTTCGTCGCGACGTACCGGGACGTGCTGCCCTACGTCGAGCTGGTCGACGCCCGGTCCGTCGAGCGCGGTGAGCCTCGCCTGTCGTTCTTCGAGGTCTTCGTCGTCATGGCCTTCGCCGCGTTCGCGGACGCGCCCGTCGACGTCGCCGTGATCGAGGTCGGCATGGGTGGTTCGTGGGACGCGACCAACGTCGCCGACGGCGAGATCGCCGTCATCACGCCCGTCGGCACCGACCACCAGCAGTGGCTCGGGGAGTCCGTCCTGGACATCGCCGCGGTGAAGGCCGGGATCGTCAAGCCGGGCGCCACGCTCGTGCTCGCGGAGCAGAGCGAGGACGTGGAGGCGGTGATCCTCCAGGTCGCCGCCGAGCAGGGGGCTCGCGTCGTGCGCGAGGGCGTGGACGTCTCGGTGGTGGACCGCCAGGTCGCCGTCGGGGGACAGATGCTGACGCTGCGCGGGCTCGGAGGCGTGTACACCGACGTCTTCCTGCCGCTGCACGGCGCGTTCCAGGCGCACAACGCGCTGCTCGCGCTCGTCGCGGTCGAGGCCCTGCTCACGGGCGGCGCGGCGCTGGACGGCGACGTCGTCGGCGCGGCCTTCGCCGACGTGAGCTCGCCCGGCCGGCTCGAGCCCGTGCGCTCGAGCCCGACCGTGCTGGTCGACGCCGCGCACAACCCCGCGGGTGCGACGGCGTTGGTCGAGTCGCTCGACGAGGCGTTCGCGTTCGAGCGTCTGGTCGGTGTCGTCGGCGTGATGGCGGACAAGGACCCCGAGGGGATCCTGTCCGTGCTCGAGCCGGAGCTCGCCGAGATCGTGGTCACCCAGGCGAGCACGGCCCGCGCGCTGCCCGCCGAGGAGCTCGGCGAGATCGCCGTCGAGGTGTTCGGGCAGGATCGCGTGCACGTCGTCGAGCGTCTCGACGAGGCGCTCACGGTGGCGGTCGAGCGCGCCGAGTCGCAGGTCGAACGCGGTTCCGGCGTGCTCGTCACCGGCTCGGTCCTGCTGGTCGCGCAGGCGCGCATCCTGCTCGGGCGCCCCTGAGGGGACGGGTTCCGGGGGTCGCGTGCACAAACGTGCAGGGCCCCCGCACGCCCGCCACTTGCCGCGTGCCGGTCCCGCGGCGAAGGTGAGGACGACGGCGGGGGCGTGGCTGCACCGGGCCCGACGGGGTGTCCGGAGAGGGGACGGCGGATGTGAAGAAGCTCATCAACGATCCGGCTGACGTGGTCACCGAGACGCTCGACGGTTTCGGCGCCGCGCACGCGGACGTCGTCGCGGTGCACCACGACCCCGACTACGTGACCCGTGCGGGCGGCGCGGTCAGCGGCAAGGTCGGGCTGGTCAGCGGGGGAGGCAGCGGCCACGAGCCCTTGCATGCCGGGTTCGTCGGCGTCGGGATGCTCGACGCGGCCGTGCCGGGTGCCGTGTTCACGAGCCCGACGCCCGACCAGATCCTGCCCGCCTACCAGGCCGCCGACGGCGGCGCCGGCGTGGTCGCGATCGTCAAGAACTACACGGGCGACGTGCTGAACTTCGAGACCGCGGGCGAGCTCGCCGAGGCTGAGGACATCACCGTGCGCAGCGTCGTGGTGAACGACGACGTCGCGGTCGAGGACTCGCTGTACACCGCCGGGCGTCGTGGCGTGGCCGGCACGGTCGCGGTCGAGAAGATCGCCGGCGCCGCGGCCGAGCGCGGTGACGACCTGGACGCCGTCGAGGCGGTCGCGCGCAAGGTCGTCGCGAACGTGCGCTCGATGGGCGTGGCCCTCACCGCGTGCACCGTGCCCCACGCGGGCACGCCGTCGTTCGACCTGCCCGAGGACGAGATCGAGATCGGCATCGGCATCCACGGCGAGCCGGGCCGTCGGCGCATCCCGCTCGCGAGCGCGGACGAGATCACCGAGCTCCTGCTGACCCCCGTCGTCGAGGACCTCGCGCTGGTCTCGGGTGAGGACGTGCTGCTGCTGGTCAACGGCATGGGCGGCACCCCGGCGTCCGAGCTGTACATCGTGTACCGCAGGGCGCGCGCGCTCCTCGAGGCCCGCGGCGTGAACGTGACCCGCTCGCTCGTCGGGAACTACGTGACCTCGCTCGAGATGCAGGGCGCCTCGGTGACCGTGCTGCGTCTCGACGACGAGCTCACCACGTTGTGGGACGCACCGGTCCACACCGCCGCACTGCGTTGGTGACGGTCCGGGCTCGTGGCACCGGCCAGGTGCGCGAGGATGGTGCCCGGGCCGGGTGTCGAGGAAAGAGGGTGCGATGACGCTGGACGTGGCGTGGGCCATGGACTGGGTGCGCGCGAGCGCCGCCACGGTGGTCGAGCACCGGGACGAGCTGGTCGAGCTCGACCGGCAGATCGGTGACGGTGACCACGGCGAGAACCTCAAGAGGGGGTTCACGGCCGTCGTGGCCAAGCTCGACTCGCTCGACGCGCCACCCGCGACGATCGGCGAGGTGCTCAAGCTCGTCGCGACCACGCTCATGTCCACGGTCGGCGGGGCGGCGGGTCCGCTCTACGGCACCGCGTACCTGCGTGCCGCGAAGGCGTGCGGTGGTCCCGTGCTCGACTCCGCGGGCGTCGTGGCGCTGATCGAGGCCGCGCTCGAGGGGATCGTCGCGCGCGGCAAGGCGACCACGGGCGAGAAGACGATGGTCGACGCCTGGAGCCCGGCCGCGGCGGCCGCGCAGTCCGCAGCAGCCCAGGGTGCTCCCGGCGCCGAGGTCCTCGCCGCTGCCGCCGACGCCGCGTACCAG
>JAEYUL010000219.1 GCA_023432565.1 Actinomycetes bacterium
CACGGTGAGCCCGCGGTACTCGGTCAGCACGGCCGCGTTGGACGCACGGAACTTGTCCGCGATCTCCGCGACGGCGGCTGCCTTGTCCGGCCTCGCCATGGCAATCCTTCCGATGGTGGTGCCGGTCCCCGTCCCCAGAACGACGAAGAGCCCCGCGCAGGCGCGGGGCTCGACAGGCCGGCGCGGACGAACCGCACCATCGTGTAGAACTCTCACCTGCGCTGGCCTCCGCGAGCTGCGGGACTTCGGTTGGTCCGACGAGCGGACCGACGACCGGCGGTCTTGGGCACGACGAGACTACGGCACGTCCCGACGAGCGACCAAATCGCCCCTGCACCCGTGTCGGCCCCGCGCACAGCCCGGTCAGACCGGAGCGCCCAGGCAGACCAGCGGCACCAGGTCGCCCCGCGCCTGCTCGTGCTCGTCGCACGCCGCCGCGACCGCCGTGGCGACCGGGACCCCCGCGGCGAGCCGCTCGTGCACGCTCGTCATCACCCGCATCGCCGTCTCGTCGGGCAGCGGCGCGATCGCAGCGACGACGCAGGCCACCCCCGTGCGCAGCAGGACGCTGGCCAGCCCGAGCGCCTCCCCTCCGTGACGGATGGTCGCCCGCCCCACCTCGCAGGCCGAGAGCAGGACAAGGTCGGGCACCTCGCCGCCGGCGTCCAGCTCGTGCGCGAACAGCGGCCCGTCGGCGAGCCGCACCGAGGAGAACAACGGGTTGTCCGGCTCGTGCCGACCGTGCGCCGCCAGGTGCACGATCCCCGGTGCCGCGAGCGCGCGCGCGACCGACGAGACCGACGCATCGTCGTCGACCAGCACCCGGGAGCCCGGCCACAGGGCACCGACCCGCCGGGCCTCGTCGGCCGCGTGCACCAGCCCCGGGCCGGCGGCCGCGGTCACCGGCGAGCCCGGCACGCCGGCACCCGCGTAACGCATCCAGTGGTGCACCGACGGCGCGACCACGGTCGGGCGCCCGCGACGCGACGGCAGCATCGCCCACGGCAGGACACCGAGCCAACCACCGGCGACGACGACGAGCTCGTCGGCACCCGCCAGCACAGGCTGGAGCGTCTCGTCGAGCCGCTGGAGACCCCCGTGCAGCGAACGGTTCGCCACCGCACGCAGCTCCGCCGGCACCAGCGGGTTCGCGACCACCTCGAGGTCCGCGTGCACGCGGCGGACCAGCTCCGCCGCGTCCGCGGCCTCGCCGAGCTCTGTCAGGCGCGCCCCGCCCGGATCCATGCCCACGGCCAGCAGACGACCCTGATGGTCGATCACGTCCAGCAGCGTCGTGCGCGGGTGGTCGTCGAGCATCGCCCGCACCTCGTCCGCGCGCCCCTCGCGCTCGTCCCCCGCACTGCCCGGCTCGTGCCACGAGCGCGCCAGGATCTCCTCCTTGAGGCGCTTGGCCTCGGCGAACAAGCTGATCCGCTCGGGGTCCGCGGCAGGGCGGCCCGTCACCTGTCGGCTGCCCTCGACGAGCCGGCGCAGCTGTGCGAGCAGCTCCGCGGTCTGCGGGTCCGACGGCGGGTTGACGCGCGGCGCGCCACCCATCACGGCGCGGACTCGCTCGACGCACTCGAGCACGGGCTCGGGGCGTCCCGTCGCGAGCGCGAGCCGCATGTCCAGCACCGACAACGCGGTCCCGTGCACCGCGCCCGCCGTGCGCAGGTCGAGCGAGCCGAAGCGGCTGCGGTGCAGGGCGAGGTCGCGCTGCCCCTCACGGACGTGGTGCGCGGCGCGTTCCGGCTGGTCGGCCGCCGCCGCGAGGAGCGCCCGCAGCCGATGCCCGTGCAGCCGCAGCGTGAGCGGCTCGTCGCTGCGCACCGGCCCCAGGCCGTCGAGGACCAGCGGCGGGTACAGGCCCGCGCCACGGGCCAGGTCCGCCTCGATCCGCAGATACGTCGCCGCGCGCTGCCACGTCGGCCGTCCCGTCGCACGGCACAGCTCCTCGACCTCGGCGGCACGCCGCGCCACGCCCGCCCATGCCGCGCGCGACGCACGCCCCTCGGGCAGGCGGGCGAAGACCGCGACGTCCGCCTGCAGCGCGAGCAGAGCGGAGCGCACGACCCATGCCTCGTCCCCCCGGCGCTGGAAGCGTTGCCGCGCGCTGGTCGCCCACCGTCGTGCGGCCACCGGGTCGCCCCGCAGCAACGCGCACTCCGCACGACCGAGCTCGCACTCGGCCACCTCTCGCGGCAGCTTCTCGTCGGCGAACATCTGCGCCGCCTGCGCCAGCGTCGCGTCCGCGACGCCCACCAGGCCCGCCTCGAGCAGCACCTCGCTGCGGTCGCGCAGCGCGGTCGGACGCACCGGTCCCGGCAGGCTGCCGGCGGCGGCCTCCATCGTCGCCAGTGCCTCCGGCAGACGCCCCTCGTGGAAGTGCACGTAGCCGAGGTTGTGCTCCGCCTTGAACACGAGCAGGTCGAACCCGGCGGCCCGGGCGCGCCGGGCGCACTCCTCGTAGTCCGCCCGCGCCTCCGCCACGTGACGTCGCTCGCTGTGCAACGTGCCGCGGTTCAGCAGCGCCCGGCACCCGTCGACGGCGTCGGCGACGTCGATCTGCTCGATGGCCGCGTCGAGCGCGGCGAGCGCCTCGTCCTGCCGCCCCGCGCGCAGCGCGAGCAGCCCCCGCACTCCCGCGGCGGCAGGGACGATCCCCGGCCACAGGCGCGCGGCCCCCGCGGCGACCAGGCCGTCGAGCTGGGCCAACGCTGCCTGCGGCCCGCCGCGGACCTCGAACTCGCACTTCGCGAGCTCCATGAGCGCCCGCGCGCGCACGCGCACCAGCTGAGCGTCGGTCAGCTCACCGCCCGGCGGACCGCCGAGGGTGTCCAGCCGCGCGAGCGCGGCCACCAGGCGACGGCGCGCCATCTTCGGATGGCCTTCGGCGTTGTCCGCCTCGGCGAGGGCGACGTCGACGGCGATCCGCTCGAGCGCACGATCGTCGTCCGTGCCCCGGTCCAGGTAGGTGCGCTCCAGGTCGGTGCGGTCCGGGCCGTCGTCCAGCAGCGGCCCGGTCTCGACCGGGTCGGTGCCCTCGGTCATGGCGCGGCTAGAGCTCGATCTGCGGAGTGACGACGGGCATCGTCGGGTCGGACGCCCGCCGCAGGACGAGACGCGCGGGCCCACGCTCGAGCTCGACGAACGCGAATCGGCCGTCCTCGTCGGACATCGTGGTCTCGACGTGACCGGAGTGGTGCAGCTCGACGGCGAGCTCCCCCGCCGGCGCGGCCCAGCCGTCGACGCGGACGCGGTCGTTCTCGTGGTGCACCGAGATCATCACCGTCAGGACGTCCGTCGTGAACGTGATCGTCCCCGCCTCGATGCTGGTCTCGTCCGCACGCACCGCCAGCGCAGGCTCGCCCACGAGGTGCAGCTCGGCCAGCTCGGCGTGCAGCACCTCCATGGTCAGGGCGAGACCGATCCTGTCCACGAGCCCCTCGGGAACGGGGTCGGCCGCATCGACCAGCGCGGCGAGCCGCCCCAGGATCTCCAGGTCGAGGTCGTCGATGCCCGCGGCGGCGACCACGGCGAGGGTCGCGTCCTCTGTCATGACATGCTCCAAGAAGGGTCGGAAGCGAGAGAGACGCGCAACTTGGCGAGGCAGCGACCGCGCGTGGGGCCGATGCTGCCGACGGGCATGCCCAGGGCCTGGGAGACGACCGCGTAGTCCGGCCGGTCCACCATGGCGACCAGGCCGAGCAGACGACGGCACCGCTCGGGCAACGCGCGGACGTGGTCCCACAGGACCCGGTCCCGCTCGTCACGCACCGCGCGCGCGTCGGGCAGCTCATCAGCCGGTGCGGTCAACCAGGACGTCGCGGCCTCGTCGGAGTCGGTCCGCGCCGCCTCCTCCCGTGAGCGCCGCACGGCACGCCAGGCCGCCCGCTTCGCGGTCACCAGGGTCCACTGCAGCGTCGCGCGCGGATCCCGGATGGTGTCGATCTCACGCACGAGGGCGAGCCACACGTTCTGCACGATGTCCTGGGCCTGCTCGGGGTCCGCACCCTGCCCCCGGACCGTGTGCCACAGCAACGGCGTCATCACCTGCACGAGCGCAGCCATCGGCGCGCGGTCCCCGTCCCGGTACGCCACGACGGCGCGGGCCGCCTGGTCGGCGAGCCCCTCCCCCTGGTCGCGGAGCGCGGTGTCCACCGGCTCCACCAGGTCGTCACTCATCATCTGACCCCTCACTCGACCGGTCGACGGGCGACCCGCCCCCATGACACTAGGACGGCGTGGACAAACCCGACAAGCCATCACCTGGGCGTACCTGACGGGTCGACGACGAGGAGCACGCGGCCCCGTCCCTGATACATGCGCCTCGGCAGCGCGACATTTCACCCGATCGGGCGGCGCACGGGCGCAGGACGGCGGCGCTGCTCGCGCTCGCGTCCGCGCGGCCGTGCGCGCCGCTCGCCTCGCGATGTATCTGGAGCGCCGCCCAGTGCTCCTGACCTGCGGCTCGGCGTAGCCGAGGGATCCGTCCGTCCACCCACGAGGAGAGTCACTCCCATGACCGAGCAGGACCCCCGCTCCGAGTCCGACCGCGGCTCCGAGTCCGAACCGGCAGCGGCGGCCGGCGCCGACCGGGGCGACGAGCGCGCACAGATCCGCCCCACCAAGCGTGGCGTCGAGGACATGCTCCTCGCCCGAGCCGGCGTCGTCGGGGTCGACATCGCGGAGAAGTGGTCGGACGGTCGCCCGACCGGTCGCCAGGCCATCGTCGTCCACGTGGAGCGCAAGCGCCCCCTGTCCGAGCTGTCCGACGACGACCGCATCCCCGAGGTGATCGGCGGCGTGCCCACCGACGTCGTGACGGGGCGCGTCTCGCCGCTCGCCGGCGCCGCGGGGGCTCCCGCTGCGCACGGCGACCGGGTGCGGCCGTTCGTCGGAGGGCTCAGCATCGGCCCGTTCGACGCGGTGACCATCCCGGTCGACGGCCAGGCGCAGCTGCGCTCCGTCAACGGGACGCTCGGCGTCCTCGTCCGCGAGCGTCACACCGGGCGCGCGTTCGCGCTCACCAACTGGCACGTCGCCGCGGGTGACGGGCGCGAGGACGTCGGCAGCCGCTGGATCCAGCCGTCGCTCGCCGACGGGGGACGCCCCACCGACCGCCTGGGTGCGCTGGTGCGCGGTGCGCTGACCGACCGGATCGACGCCGCCGTCGTGGCCCTCGCGCCCGGCGCCCGGTGGCTTCCCGGCCTCCTCGGGATCGGAGCGGTCACCGGAACGGGGCGCGCGCTCGTCGGCTCGGCCGTCCGCAAGTCCGGCCGGACCACCGGCGTGACGGTCGGGGTCGTGGCGTCGACCGACTACACGACCGCCGTCGACTTCGGCCCCGGAGTCGGGCTGCGCACGCTGCGCGACCAGATCCGCGTCGAGCCGGCCGAGGGCTTCGAGCGGTTCTCCGACGGCGGAGACTCGGGCTCGGTGCTGGTCGACGAGGACGGCGCCGTCGTCGGGCTGCTGTGGGCGGGTGAGGACGACGGCAGCTTCTCCGTCGCCAACCCCATCGAGGTCGTGCTCGACACGCTGGGCGTCAGCGTCGTGCCGGCACGGCCCACGTGGCGCGAGGACCTGCGCCGCGCGGGGGCCGGTCCCGCCGCGCGCGCCACGAACGGTCAGGCGAACGGTGCTGGGGCGGTCGGTCGGGACACGCAGGGGGTGCCCCGACCGGCCGGAGCCTCGGCGCAGCCGTACACCGAGCCGCTGAACCGGGCCAGTGCGACCGGCCCGGTCGCCGAGCCGTTCACCGAACCGTTCACCGAACCGTTCACCGAACCGTTCACCGAGGCGCTCGGGGCCAACCCGTTCACGGAGCCCTTCACGGAGCCGTTCACGGAGCCGTTCACCGAACCGTTCACCGAACCGTTCACCTAGGCGCTCGGGGCCAACCCGTTCACGGAGCCGGTCACCGAGCCGTTCACCGAGGCCCTCGGGGCCAACC
>JAEYUL010000074.1 GCA_023432565.1 Actinomycetes bacterium
GCCCTGGACGCCGCGCTGCGAGATGACTACGACGCGTTCCTGGATGCCCGGGCCAAGACACTTCACGAACATGCCCGATCGCTCTGTGGCTGGATGGAGGCAAGCTCCGCAGAGATCGAGGTCCCCTCAGGCGACGAGGACTCGGATGACACGCTGACGGACTAGCGCGCCGCACAGTCCAAGCGGCTCGGCCGCTCAGGGGTCGGACTAGCGACTAGCGGCGTTCCCCACCCCGGTCGAACCCCCACGACGACGAGCAGCGGCACGGCGTGCGCGCGCAGGCGCGGCAGAGCACGGACGCCCCGGCCCGAGGAGGGCCGGGGCGTCCGACGCGCGGGTCAGCGCCGTCGAGGCGTCAGTCGCGGCGCAGCTTGCGGTAGGTCACCCGGTGGGGTCGCGCCGCGTCGGCACCCAGGCGCGAGACCTTGTTCTCCTCGTAGGAGGCGAAGTTCCCCTCGAACCAGTACCAGTTCGCGGGGTCCTCCTCGGTGCCCTCGTACGCCAGGATGTGCGTCGCGACGCGGTCGAGGAACCACCGGTCGTGCGAGACGACGACCGCGCAGCCGGGGAACTCGAGCAGAGCGTTCTCGAGCGAGCCGAGCGTCTCGACGTCGAGGTCGTTGGTCGGCTCGTCGAGCAGCAGCAGGTTGCCGCCCTGCTTGAGGGTGAGCGCCAGGTTCAACCGGTTCCGCTCACCGCCGGACAGGACACCCGCCGGCTTCTGCTGGTCGGGGCCCTTGAAGCCGAAGGACGCGACGTAGGCGCGCGACGGGATCTCGACGTTGCCGACCTTGAGGAAGTCGAGCCCGTCCGAGACGACCTCCCACAGCGTCTTCTTCGGGTCGATGCCGCCGCGCGACTGGTCGACGTAGGAGATCGAGACCGTCTCACCGATCTTGAGCTCGCCACCGTCCAGCGGCTCGAGCCCGACGATCGTCTTGAACAGCGTCGTCTTGCCGACACCGTTCGGGCCGATCACACCGACGATGCCGTTGCGCGGCAGCGTGAAGCTCAGGCCGTCGATGAGGGTGCGGCCGTCGAAGCCCTTCTGGAGGTTCGTCGCCTCGAGCACGACGTTGCCCAGGCGGGGGCCCGGCGGGATCTGGATCTCCTCGAAGTCCAGCTTGCGGGTCCGCTCCGCCTCGGCCGCCATCTCCTCGTACCGGGCGAGGCGCGACTTCGACTTGGTCTGGCGTCCCTTGGCGTTGGACCGCACCCACTCGAGCTCCTCCTTGAGGCGCTTGGCGAGCTTGGCGTCCTTCTTGCCCTGGACCTGCAGGCGCTCCTGCTTCTTCTCCAGATACGTCGAGTAGTTGCCCTCGTACGGGTAGAGGCGACCGCGGTCGACCTCGCAGATCCACTCGGCGATGTTGTCCAGGAAGTACCGGTCGTGCGTGACGGCCAGGATGGCGCCCGCGTACGACTTCAGGTGCTGCTCGAGCCACTGCACGGACTCGGCGTCCAGGTGGTTGGTGGGCTCGTCGAGCAGGAGCAGGTCGGGCTTCTCGAGCAGGAGCTTGCACAGGGCGACGCGGCGCCGCTCACCACCCGAGAGCACCTTGACGTCGGCGTCCGGCGGCGGGCAGCGCAGCGCGTCCATCGCCTGCTCGAGCTGCGCGTCGAGATCCCACGCGTCCGCCGCGTCGATCGCCTCCTGCAGCTGCCCCATCTCGGCCAGCAGCGCGTCGAAGTCCGCGTCCGGCTCGGCCATGAGGGCCGAGATCTCGTTGTACCGGTCGAGCTTGCCCTTGATCTCGGCGACGCCCTCCTCGACGTTGCCCAGCACCGTCTTGTCGTCGTTGAGCGGCGGCTCCTGCTGCAGGATGCCGACCGTGTAGCCGGGGCTCAGCCGCGCCTCACCATTGGAGGGCTGGTCGAGCCCCGCCATGATCTTGAGGATCGTCGACTTGCCCGCCCCGTTCGGTCCGACGACGCCGATCTTGGCGCCCGGCAGGAAGTTCAGCGAGACGTCGTCGAGGATGACCTTGTCTCCGTGCGCCTTGCGCGCCTTGTACATGCTGTAGATGAACTCAGCCACTGGCTCGGTGCTCCGCCTCGTGCTCGGGATCCAGGGTCGCGCCTGCGGGCGCGACGGGCGATCTCCCACCGACGCCGGCCACGCACGTGCGCGCACGTGAGGGCCGGTCGTCGTCGGGATCGCGGTGCACCAGCCTAGACGGTCAGCGGCGAACGAGGCCTCCCGCCCGCGCCCTCGGCACCCTCGGCCTCGGCGTACGCGGCCTCGAGGCCTGGCTCCGAGGCCTCGCCGGCGAGCTCGTGCTCGAGGACGTCGCTCTCGTCGACGAGCAGCTCGTCGCGCACGGAGTCGTCGGGCGCGGCGTCGTCGGGTGCGTCGTCGTCGGCCGCGGCGCCGGCCAGGTGCCCGGCCACCTCCGCGAGCCCGCTCAGATCCACCGGTCGCTCGGCGCGCACCTCGTCCGGCGACTGCGCGGCCGCACCCGAGAGCGTGCGCTGGAACGGACCGACCGTGCCGAGGCTGAGGTCGATGCCGATCGCGGTGGCCTCCAGGACGAGCGACGTGCGCAGCACGCCGGAGGTGTCCTGCCACTCACGCGTGGACAGCCGGCCCTGGACGACCACGGGGACGCCCTTGCGCAGCGAGAGCCCGGCGTTGACCGCGAGCGCGCGCCACGCCTTGACCTGGAACCACTCCGTCTGCGAGTCCTGCCACTGCCCGGTCTGCCTGTTCCACCAGCGGCGCGTGCTGCCCAGGCGGAACGTGGTGTACGCCGCCCTGCCGTCCTGTGCGGGCAGCGTCGTGACCTCGCTGCCCACCCACCCCGTGACCGTGAGGTCGAGGGTCCCGTTGCTCATGCTGCCTCCCTGCGCGGTGGCTCCGTGGGATCGGAGCGCGTGCCCGCAGCCTGCAGGCGGTGTCCGGTGCGCGGCGGACGGGCCGTGCGGCCCTGGGGACGGACACGGCAGGAAGGCGACCTGAGGTCGGGTGGCGGTCAGCCGCTCGCGGACTCGAGCAGCCCCCGCACGCGCCGGTGCTCGCCCACGACCTCGCCGGCGGGCTGGACGAGGTCGCGCCGCGCGACCGCCTCGATCGCCGCGCGCCCCGCGTCACGCACGCGCGCGCTGCAGCGCTGCGCGGCCCTGGCGCGCACGACGCGCGCGACCACGGTGCACACGACCGCCAGGACCGCGGCGGCGATGCCGACCTCGAGCGGCACCCCGACCCCGCGGCCGCCCATGAGCTCGCCCACGCCGATCCCACCGGCGACCAGCGCGGCCACCGCGAGCACCCCGGCGAGGACCGTCAGCACCGCCGCCGCGCGCGAGCGCCGCACCGTCACGGCGACCCCGCCGAGCGCCTCCCCCAGGTGGGTTCCGAGGTCCTGGGCCGAGGCCACGCGCTCACGCACCGCCTGCGCCCAGCGCGGGGGCAGGTCCGCGGTCGCACCCGCGAGCCAGGAGTCGCGGGCCAGGCGGACGGCGTCGGGGTGCACCGGCACGATCGTCGGCACCCGGACGCCGCGCCCGCGCACCGCCGCCGCGACGGCGTCCGTCACCGCCGGCAACCCGGAGGCCTCGGCGAGCGACGTGACGATCGGCGCGGTCGCCAGTGCGGCGGGTGCGGGCTCGCGCGAGGCCACCCCGTCGGTGAGGCGACGTGCCGCGGCGGCGACCTCCTGCTCGGCTCGGCGCGCCGCCAGCGACCTGCCCGCGACGACCTGGGCGAGTCCCGCGCGCAGGTCGGGCACGCCCTCGTCGGTGGACGCGGACGCGGCGACGACCGGGACCTGCGGCAACCCGTCCTCGGCCAGCAGTCGCGACACGTCCTCCAGCAGCGCCCCACGCTCCTGCGGGCGGACCGTGTCCACCTGGTTCAGGACGACGAGCATCGACGTGTCCTGACCCGCCAGGGTGCGCAGGTACCCGGCGTGCAGGGCCTCGTCGGCGTACTTCTGCGGGTCGACGACCCACACGAGCAGGTCGGCCTGCGGCAGCAGGCGGTCGACCACCTCGCGGTGCGCCGGCTCGACGGAGTCGTGGTCGGGCAGGTCGAGCAGCACGAGCCCGCGCAGCGGTGCCTCGGCCTCGCCGTCGAGCAGGCTCTCGCGCTGGATGCGCAGGTCGGGCGGGACGCCGAGCCAGTCGAGCACGGCGTCGGCGCCCGGGCCCCAGACGCAGGCCGTGACCTGCGAGCTCGTCGGCCGGCGCACCCCGACCTCGGCGAACTGCAGCCCCGAGATCCGGTTGAACAGGCTCGACTTGCCCGAGCCGGTGCCGCCCGCGAGCGCCACGACGGTGTGGTCCACCCCGAGCTCGAGCCGCTCGCGGAGCCGGGTCAGGGCCGCGCGGGCATCGGCGACAGCCCCCGGGTCGAGCCGCTCTCCACCCAGCTCGAGGGCGTCCTCGAGCGCACCGACCCGCGCCAGCAGCGCGCGGGTCTCGACCCCCACCGTCACGCTCGTCGGCTCGCTCATGTGAGTCCCTTGATGACGGCCAGCCGCAGCCGCAGGCGCGACGCGGCGTCGGCGGCCAGGTCCGGGTCGGCGAGCGGCGCCGCCGCGTCCTCGCGCACGAGCGTCACGCGCGCACGCGCCCGCCGCTCCAGGTCCTCGCGCAGGTCCCCGACCACACCCGGTGCGGCTGGTCCGAGCAGCGTGCCCAGCACCTCGCGCGCGTCGTCCAGCCCCGCCGCCACCGCCAGTGCGACCGTCGCGAGCGACTCCTCGCCGAGCACCTTGACCGCCTTGTCGCGCCGCTTGCGCGTGGCGCGGTCCGCGCCCTCGTCCGCGAGCGCGGCACGGACGGCGCGCACCCCCTGCC
>JAEYUL010000153.1 GCA_023432565.1 Actinomycetes bacterium
GCGCGAGCGCGGCCGCAAGCGTCATCGTGCCGGTCCGGCCGATGAACATCAGGACGGTGAGCACGTACTTGGCCCCGTCGGGCAGCGTCGGCGTGATGCCGGTGCTCAGCCCGCACGTGGCGAACGCCGAGATGACCTCGAACAGGATGGTGTCGAGCCGGTAGCCCGTCATCGCCAGGAGCAGGAGCGAGGCGATCAGCACGAACGTCGCGGAGATGAGCGAGACGGCGATGGCGACCTGCAGCGCGTCCCGCGGGATGCGCCGCCCGTAGGCCTCGACGTCGCGGTCGCCGCGGGCCTCCGCGACGATCGCGAGCAGCATGACGGCGAGCGTCGTGACCTTGATGCCGCCCGCGGTGGAGGCGGAGCCGCCGCCGACGAACATGAGCGCGTCGGTGAGCAGCCAGGTCGACTCGTGCATCTGGCCCACGTCGACCGTGGAGAAACCGCCGGAACGCGGCATGACACCCGCGAACAGCGACGCGAGCGCGGTGCCCGAGGCGTCGAGGTCCCGGAACGTGTCCGGGTTGGTCCACTCGAACGCGGCGACGAGCAGGGCGCCGACGACGACCAACGCCAGGCTCGTCGTGATCGTCAGCTTCGCGTGCAGGCTCCACCGGCGCGGCTCGCGCAGGTGCCGGGCGACGTTGAGGATCACCGGGAAGCCCAGCGACCCGATGAACACCCCGACGATGATCGGCAGCAGGGCCCACCAGTCCGAGACGAACGGCGCCAGACCCTCGGGTGTCGGCACGAACCCCGCGTTGTTGAACGACGAGATGCCGTAGAACAGCGAGTGCCAGGCAGCGGTGCCCCAGGAGCCCTCGTGGAGGTGGAAGCGCGGCAGCAGGACGAGCGCGATCGCGACCTCGAGGGTCGTCGAGGTGATGACGACCGTCCGCACCAGCGAGCCGACCTCGCCGAGCCGCGTGACCTTGGTCTCGGACGAGACCAGCAGGCGCTGCGTCAGGCCGATGCGCCGGGAGACGGCCATGCCCAGCAGCGACGCGAGCGTCATGACGCCGAGCCCGCCGACCTTGATGGCGACGAGGATGACGACGAGACCCCAGGTCGACCAGTACTCGCCCGTCGGGACGACGACGAGCCCCGTGACGGTGCTGGCCGACGTCGCCGTGAAGAGCGCGTCGACGAACGGCGCCCGGCCGCCGTGCGCGGTGGCCCACGGTGCGGACAGCAGCACCGTGACGAGGGCGATCACGGCCGCGAACACGCCCAGCGCGAGGCGCGCGGGCGACTGCCGGGCCGACCGGTCGACGATCTCGCGCGCGCGCCACAGGACGCCGGGACCCGAGCGTGCCATGCCGCCCACGCTCCCCTCGTGACGTCGCCCGGCCTGCGCCGGGACCTGGTGCTGATGCCTGCGTCGCGCGCCTGGGCGGGGTGGGGCGCCCCGGACGTGCATCGCACACTCTGGCACGACCGGGGCCGCCCGGCCGCGCACCCGCCGGGGCTCGGACGCCTACGGGTCGCCGGTCGCGCGGCTCCGCCGTTCGACAGGCCGGCGTGCGGATGTTTGGGTGTGGGCATGACGCAGCGGCCGCGCGTGCAGTGGGCCCCCGAGATGCTGCGCTACGACTTCGGCCGGGGGCACCCGATGGCACCCGACCGGCTCGACCTGACGATGCAGCTCGTGCGCGAGCTCGGGCTGCTCGAGCTCGTCGACCTGGTGCAGGCGGACGTCGCCGACGAGGCGCTGCTGACCACGGTGCACGAGCCGGACTACGTGGCGGCGGTCCGGCGGGCGGCCGACGACGGGGTGCGTGACGAGTCGCGTGGGCTCGGGACTGCGGACGACCCGTTGTTCCCGAACATGCACGAGGCGTCCGCGCGGGTGGTGCAGGGCACCGCGGACGCGGCGCGGGCGGTGTGGCGTGGCGAGTGCGAGCACGCGGTCAACATCACGGGCGGGATGCACCACGCCATGCCGGGTGCCGCGTCGGGCTTCTGCGTGTACAACGACGTGGCGGTGGCGATCCGCGCGATGCTCGCCGAGGGCGCGCAGCGGGTCGCGTACGTCGACGTCGACGCGCACCACGGGGACGGGGTCCAGGCGGTGTTCTGGCAGGACCCGCGTGTGCTGACGGTCTCGGTGCACGAGTCCGGGCGGACGCTGTTCCCGGGCACCGGCGACCCGCACGAGACCGGTGGCGACGCCGCACCCGGCTCGGCGGTCAACGTCGCGCTGCCGGCACGCACGAACGACGCCGGCTGGCTGCGCGCGTTCGACGCGGTGGTGCCCGCGGTGCTGCGGGCGTTCGAGCCGCAGGTGCTCGTCACGCAGCACGGGTGCGACGCCCACGGGATGGATCCGCTGAGCAACCTGCGGGTCTCGGTGGACGCGCAGGTCGAGGTGGTGCGCCGGCTGCACGAACTGGCGCACGAGCTGTCCGACGGGCGCTGGGTCGGGGTCGGGGGCGGGGGGTACGCGATCATCGACGTGGTGCCCCGCGTGTGGGCGCAGGTCGTCGCCGTCGCGGCCCACCGGACGATCGGGCCGGACACCGAGGTGCCGGCGGCGTGGCGCGAGCGCGTGGCGCGGGACTACGGCCGCGAGGCGCCGCGGTCGATGTCCGACGTGCCGCCGCCGACCTTCCGCCCGTGGCGCGCGGGCTACGACCCGTCCGACGACGTGGACCGCGCGATCCGCGCCACGCGGGCGGCCGTCTTCCCTCTCCTGGGTCTGGACGTCGAGCACGACTGAGCCTGCGCGGGCGCCTGTCGTGTCCGCCCGCGGGCGGTTCGCGGGGGTCCGTCGATCGCTCTTTCGGTTGTCACTCGCGTCACCCCTTTCACTCGTGTCCCACGCGCCACTAGGGTTGGCCTGACCAGCCGGACGACGGGCTGGGGGTGGGCACGAGCCGGACCGCCGGTCGGGCCGTGGACGAGCGTCTCGGGACGCCCAGGAGGATGACCGCAGAGATGAGCGACCAGCAGGGCCGCGTGCGCTACCTCACCGTGATGGAGGTGGCCGACGTCATGCGTGTCTCCAAGATGACGGTGTACCGCTTGCTGCACTCGGGCGAGCTGCCCGGCGTCCGTGTCGGTCGGTCGTTCCGTGTCCCGCAGGACGCGCTCGACGCCTATCTGCGCTCGTCGATGTCGGCGAGCCCGGCCGACCAGGACACCGAACGCCGCTCGTCCTGAGCCCGTCCTGAGCCCCGGGACTCTCCGACGTCGCGGTCACGCCTGTCGATCGCGTAAGGTGGGTCCCCGGACTTTCCTCTGCGTGGACAGTCGACGCGTGCGAGCACGCGGTCGAGCCCTCACGGGTGGCCACGCGCCGATCGACCAGCACCGGTCCGCCTCCGCGGGCCACACCCGGAAGCGAGAGTGGACCCATGGGCTCCGTCATCAAGAAGCGCCGCAAGCGGATGGCCAAGAAGAAGCACCGCAAGCTGCTGCGCAA
>JAEYUL010000026.1 GCA_023432565.1 Actinomycetes bacterium
CCGTGCGCGAGCCGTCGTCGCCTCGTCCCGCACCGTTCAGCACGTACACCACGCCCGAGTTCTGGGACGACCCGCACGTCTCGGCGCAGATGCTCACGCTGCACCTCGACCCCGACGCTGAGGCGGCGTCCCGCCCGCACGCGTTCGTCGACCGCTCGGTGTCCTGGTTGGTCGACGTGCTCGGGCTGCAGGCCGGTCACCGCGTGCTCGACCTCGGGTGCGGGCCGGGCGTCTACGCCCACCGGCTCGCGCGGCGCGGGGTGAGCGTGCTCGGGCTCGACGCCTCGCACCGGTCGGTCGAGCACGCGCGGGCGGTCGCCCGCTGCGAGGGTCTGCCGGCGGCGTTCCGTGTCGCGAACTACCTCGTCGACGACCTCGGCAGCGGCTACGACGCCGCGCTCTTCGTGTACGAGGACTTCTGCGCCCTGAGCCCCGAGCAGCGCGGTGGGCTGCTGCGGCGCACCCGTGACGCGCTGCGCCCGGGGGGCGCATTCGTCATGGACGTCACCGCAGCGCCCCGGTTCGTGCTCGAGCAGCCGGGCGAACGGCACGAGCCGGACCTCGACGACGGCTTCTGGGCGCAGCCCCCGTACGAGGGCACGCACGAGACATGGACCTACCCCGAGCTGCGGCTGGTGCTCGACCGCTACACGATCACGAAGGACGGCCGCACCCGACAGTTCTGGAACTGGCTGCACTGCCTGACGGTCGCGGAGGTCTCCGACGAGCTCGTCGCGGCCGGGTTCGCCGCTCCGGACGTCCACGGCGACGTCACGGGCGCGCCGTTCGAGCCCACGTCGCCCGTGTTCGCGGTCGTCACGCACCGCGTCTGAGGGCATCACCGCCCATCCGGGCCGGAGGTCGGCATGAGCGGGCTATACACATCGCGTATACCGTGTGTGTATAGTCGCTTCCGTGAGCATCGCACCCGCCCTCCTGGGCATCCTGCAGACCGGCCCCCGGCACGGCTACGACCTCAAGCGCACGTACGACGAGCGGTTCGGCCAGGACCGGCCCCTCGCCTACGGCCAGGTCTACGCCACGATGGCCCGCCTGCTGAAGAACGGGCTCGTCGAGGTGGAGTCCGAGCCCGGTGACGGACCGGACCGCAAGCGCTACGCCATCACCGACGCCGGGGTCAGCGACGTCGAGCAGTGGCTGTCGCGCCCCGAGAAGCCCGAGCCGTACCTGCACAGCACGCTCTACACCAAGGTCGTGCTCGCGCTGCTCACCGGGCACGACCCGGCCGACGTGCTCGACACCCAGCGCGCCGAGCACCTGCGCCTCATGCGCGAGCTCACCCGCCGCAAGGCCGAGGGCGACCTCGCCGACCAGCTCGTGTGCGACCACGCCCTGTTCCACCTCGAGGCAGACCTGCGCTGGCTCGAGCTGACCGCCGCACGGCTCGACCAGCTCGCCGCATCCGTACGCGCCTGACCACGGCGCTACCGCGCCGACCCATCAGCCACCCCGAGGGGACCTCATGACCTCCGTGCCGCCCGCCACCGGTACCACCATCCGACCCGCCGGGCCGCTGCTCGTCGCCCGCGGTCTGCACGTCGCCTTCGGCCCGACCACAGCGCTGGCTGACGCCTCGCTCGACGTCAACAGCGGCGAGGTCCTCGCGCTCATGGGCCCCTCCGGCTCCGGCAAGTCCACGCTCCTGCACTGCCTCGCCGGCATCCTGCGGCCCGACTCCGGCGCCGTGACGTTCGACGGCCGCGACGTCACCGCGATGTCCGACGCCGAGCGCAGCGCACTTCGACGCTCCGAGTTCGGCTTCGTCTTCCAGTTCGGCCAGCTGGTGCCCGAGCTCACGTGCGAGGAGAACGTCGCGCTGCCGCTGCGCCTGGCGGGCGTCGCGCGCCGCGACGCGAACCGCACCGCGCGTGAGTGGCTCGACCGGCTCGAGGTGCCGGACATCGCCGGCAAGCGGCCCGGGCAGGTCTCGGGCGGCCAGGGGCAGCGTGCCGCGGTCGCCCGCGCGCTCATCACCCGGCCGCGGGTCGTGTTCGCCGACGAGCCCACGGGCGCGCTCGACTCCCTCAACGGCGAACGCGTCATGCAGCTGTTCGTCGCCGCGGCCCGGGACACCGGTGCGGCGGTCGTGCTCGTGACGCACGAGGCGCGCGTCGCCGCCTACTCCGACCGCGAGGCCGTCGTCCGCGACGGACGCGTGCGCGAGCAGGTGCACGCATGAGCCACGGACGCAGCAGCGGCCTGGCCGACCTGGCGCTCGGCGTCCGCATGAGCGTCAGCGGCGGCCGTTCCGGCTGGGCCAGGCTCGCACTCATCGCCACGGGCCTCGGCATCGGCGTGTCCATGCTCCTGCTCGTCGCGTCGTTGCCGACGATCCTCGACACGCGCGCCGAGCGTGACGCCGCACGCCAACCCGGCACGGAGGCAGTCGAGCCCGGCGACGGCACGATCCTCGTCAAGCGGATCGCCTCGGAGACGGCCGAGGACCTCGTCGTCGGGTACCTGCTGCAGCCGGAGGGTGCCGACCCTGCGTTGCCGCCCGGCGTGGACCGCGTCCTCGCGCCCGGTGAGGCCTTGATGTCCCCCGCGCTCCTGCGGCTGGTGGAGTCCCCCGAGGGCGAGGTCCTCGACGGGCGCTGGGGCGAGCGGGTCGTCGGGACGATCGCAGCGGACGGCCTCGTCGGCCCCCAGGAGCTACGGGTCTACGTGGGCACGGACCGGCTCACCGAGCAGAACGCCGATCGCATCAGTGCCTTCGGGCGCGGCGTGCGTGACGACGCGACGGACCCGACGACGATGCTCATGGCACTCGTCGGGCTGACCGGCCTGCTCGTCCCCGTCGCCGGGTTCATCGCCACCGCCGTGCGGTTCGGCGGCGAGGCCCGTGACCGTCGCCTCGCCGCGATCCGCCTCGTGGGCGGCGACGCGGCGACCACGAGGCGGATCGCCGCGGGCGAGACGCTCGTCGGCGCGGTCGGCGGCCTGCTCGTCGGCGCGCTGCTGTTCCTCGCGCTGCGCACGGTGATCCCCCCGCTCGTTCCGGCGGCGCTGACGTTCCACGGGGCCGACGTGCGGCCCGTGCCGGCGCTCGCCGTGCTCGTGGTCGTGCTCGTCCCGGTCGCGTCCGTCCTGGTCACACGCTCGGCGCTGAAGCACGTCATCGTCGAGCCCCTCGGGGTCGTGCGCCGCAGCGCGGTCGTCCGCCGGCGCCTGTGGTGGCGCGTCGCGGTCCCGGTCGTCGGGCTCGCGCTCATGCTGACGCCGCTGCTCGGCGGCGGGTCCGGCCGCCCCTACGAGGGCGACTCGCAGGGCTTCGTGCTGCTCGGGATGGTGCTGCTCCTCGTCGGCGTCGCGCTGCTGCTTCCCTGGCTGCTCGACGTCACGGTGCGGCGGCTGCGGCCCGGCACCCTGTCCTGGGACCTCGCGCTGCGTCGCCTGCAGCACGAGAGCGGCACCGCCGTGCGGGCGGTGTCCGCGGTGGTCGTCTCGGTCGCCTCGCTCGTCGCAGTCCACGGGCTGCTCGGCAGCGAGACCGGGACCCCGGGTTCGCAGGAGGGCAGGTACGAGGCTGTCGTGTACGACGACCTGCCCGGCTCGGACGGGTCGCACTGGGCGTCCGCGCTCGCCGGGATCGAGGGCGTGCGGGACATCGAGACCCGGGTGATGACGTCGGCCGAGCCCGTTTCCGGCGGCGAGCCGATCACCGTCGTCGTCGGCAGCTGCGCGTCCTTCACCGACACGGCCGACTCGACCGGCTGCACCGACGGCGACGTCATGGTGGTCCTGCCCGACGGCGCCGAGGCACCCGCACCGGGCACCACGTACGTGCTCGGCGCGCCCGGCTCCGGCGCATCGACCTGGTCCCTGCCCGCGGGCGCCGCCACCGTCGCACCCCGGTACGCCGACAGTGAGATCTCCTTGCTCGTCACGCCGCAGGCGCTCGGCGACGCGGTCGTCGTACCGTCCGGCGACCACTACGACAACGCCATCGTGACGATCGCGCTGGACCGCGCCGTGCCCGACGTGACCGCGCGACTGCAGACCGCGGTCGCACAGGTCGACCCGACGGCCGCGATCATCATCAACGACCCCGAGGCGACGAGCTCGATGATCACGGCCATCCGCCAGGGCCTGATGCTGGGGACGGTCGCCCTGCTCGCGGTCGTCGGGGCCAACCTGCTGGTCACCACGGCCGAGCAGCTGCGCGAACGCCGCCGGCCGTTCGCGGTCCTGGCCGCGTTCGGGGTCCGCCGCCGCGTGCTCGGGCTCTCGGTGCTGTTCCAGGTCGCGGTGCCCGTGGCGATCGGGCTCACGCTCGCGGTCGCCGTGGGCAGTGGCCTGGCCGTCCTCCTGCAGACCGGCGCCAACATGCCGGTCAGCCTGGACCTCGCAGGGATCGGCGTCACCGCGGGCGGGGCCGCAGCCGTGGTCCTGCTCGCCACGGCGACGCTCCTGCCGCTGCTGGGCCGGGTCACCCGACCCGCAGGCCTGCAGGGCGAGTGACGCGGCTGCTCGTGGGCGTGCTGGGGGCGCCCACGAGCAGCCGGTCCTGCTGACTTCCGTACCGGCTACGGATGCTCACCGCCAGGCCCGACCGCCAGGCTGGACAAGTCGCGGCGACCACGGACAGCACGGACATCAGGGCGGCAGGACGTCGGGGAGGCGGGGCATGGAGCGGGAGCACGCCGGCGAGCGCACACCGGCAGCCGCGCCTCGGCCCGCGCCGACCCCAGCCCGCGTGCCCACGCGGACGCCCACGGTGCTGCTGCCGGCCCCTGTCCCTCTGACGACGAGCGTGCCGACCCCCCCGGTCCAGGACCTGCCCGGCGGGCTGGAGGTGCTGCGCCGCTACACCCCCCGGCCGGGACCGCCTGCTGAGGCGGTCGACGAGCACCAGATCATCAGGCGCGGCACCAAGCGCAAGCGGCAGCCGGACGACGACGAGGACGACGACCGCATGAAGGTCGCCAAGCGCCAGCGCCTCCGAGCACCGGTGAGGTCTGGCGCGACGGACCCCATGGTCACGCTCGCACCGCAGGCCGAGGCGACGGCCGCCGCGCCCGTCACCGCGCGACAGCCCTTCGCGATGACCGGCGGGTCCCCGACCTTCGCCTCGACCGACCCGACCCTCACGCCCGCACAGCAAGCCGAGGGCGGCTTCAAGCCGCACGCGCACGAGACAGGTGAGGACTTCCGGTTCCGGTCCAACCCGACGAAGGCCGGCATCAGCTCGGGGTACCACGAGGCAGCCGTCACCACGGACAACTTCGTCTTCTTCCGGGACGCGGTCGACCAGGGCGACGGGACGGCCCAGCTGCCGTCGTCCGCCAACACCGCTCCTCTGCAGGCGTTGCAGGGGCTCGTCGTCGACAAGACCGTCCTCGACTTCCTTCTCGCGGCGGCCGACGGCTTCCGCACCGACACCGCGATGACGATCATGTCCGCACCGGGCGGCCAGGCGGCCGGGCACTCCGGCTCCGGCGTCACGCAGTCCGGCCAAGGTCCGGCACACGACCTCGTGCGCCAGGCGTGCTCGCGCATCCTGCAGGACCCGGCGAGCGCGACGGTCTCGCGGCAGGCCGTCACCGTCGCCATCGGGGCGTACGTCGTGGGATCGATCGCCCCCGGTGAGATCGCCCGGCTGGTCCCGACGCAGAACCTCAAGGCGGGCCCGGGCGCGATCGCCACGTGGGAGGCCCGCCGCAACCAGGCCAAGGCCCGCGTCGAGGGGCTGTTCGCGACGCTGTCCGACGACGAGCAGGCCTACGTCCAGCGGCACTCCCAGGCCTACCTCAGCTCGGTCGACCCCACCGGCGGGCGCCACCTGGGTCAGACGAGCAAGCCCGGTCTCAAGCGCGCGACGTCCCTGCCGCGACTGGAGACCAACCACGGCGCGCAGGTCTCGGGCGGCAAGTACGACGCCGCACGGGGGAACGAGGCCGTGCCCGCCCCGGCCGACTTCGGCTCGGCGTCCGACGTCGGCCTCTACGTCACGCAGACGTTCCGCCTCGACCGCTAGCTCGCCCGCCCCGCCGTCGCGCATGGTCGCAGGACCATCGACCCTCCCCGCGGTGCTGGGAGCCGTGAGTCAATGGGCGGCGTCGCATCGCCGACGGAGGAGATCGCATGCCCACGGCCGCTCCGGCCGCCGCTGTCGCGCGCTCGTCAGGTCGCGCGGGCGCCGTCGTGCGGTTCGGCGCCACCGGCGCGTCCGCTGCGCTGCTGTACGGCGTGGTCGCGCTCGCGCTCGGCAGCGCCTACCGGTGGCCCGCGCAGGCCTCCCACCTCGCGGCGACCGTCGCCTCCACCGTCCTGGCGAGCTCGCTGCACCGTCGGTTCACGTTCCGCGCCACCCGGACGTCGTCCTGGCAGCAGGGCCAGGCCGTCGGGTGGGTCACCGCCCTCGTCGGCCTCGGGATGAGCACCCTGACCCTCGACGTCTGGCACCACATCGCCCCCGGCGCCGACCGCGTCAGCGGGGTCGCCCTGGTGTACGCCGTCAACGCGCTCATGGGCGTGGTCAACTTCCTCGTCCTGCGCCGCGCCCTGACCGGCACGAGCCGGAGCCCGCTGCGTCTGACCTGACGGACCGGCGTCCGGGCCGGCACCTCGACCGTGAGGGCGACGTCCACCCCGACCGGGACGACCGCCGCGGGCACCCTCGGCTCGACCTCGAAGACACTGACGTTGCGGGTCGTCTAGCCCTTCAGGACGGCCCACGCGATGAGCTTGTCGAGGCGGCGGATGTCGACGTCCTTACCGAGCTTGACCTTGATGTGGCCGGCCCTGGTCCACAGCTCGAGCTCGGCGTTGACGTCGAACACCTTCCCGGCGTTCTCCGAGGACCACATGGTGATGGAGCTGTAGGGCAGCGAGTAGATCTCCACCTTCTTGCCGGTCAGGCCCTGGGCGTCGCGGACGATCAGACGCCGGGTGGTGAACACCGCACTGTCCCGGAACGTCTTGAACGCCGCGACGGCCTGCTCACCCTCGACCAGCAGGTCGGTGACGTCGGCGGGGATCGGGATCTCCTGGACGAGCGTCCAGGCAGTGATGGCGGCAGTCTCCACAGAGGCCTCCTCGACTCGATGGTGCACGCGGATCACGCGCGCCTCATTGTCCGCCGGCCACCTGAGCGCTCCGATGGGACCTCCCCCGGGACCTCCGCCGCTCGACCGGCGGGGCGAGCGTGGCGTGGATACGCTCGCCGAGGCGGCGACGCCGCTGCACGGCTGCGGACGAGGGGAGTCTCCAGTGAGCATCAACGACGACGACATCACCAAGGAGCCGGCCCCCGCGGGGGAAGGCGTGGCTGACGGCGGCGCGAACCCGGGCGGGCACGACGGCGGTGCCGACGGCTCGGCCGGCGAAGGCGTGGCCGACGGCGGCGCGAACCCCGGCGGGCACGACGGCGGGGCGGACGGCTCGGCGTAGTGGCGCAGGACGCACTGACGGAGCGCGGGCCGGTCACCCGGTCCGCGCTCTCGCGCTGCATCGACGTCCCGGTGGAGCAGTTCGCGCGCGAGCACTGGGGCCGCGCTCCCCTGCTGTCCCCGACGAACGACGACTTCGGCGACCTGTTCTCACCGGAGGCCGTCGACGAGCTCGTCGGACGACGAGCCCTGCGCACCCCGTTCATCCGGCTCGCCCACGAGGGCAGCGTGCTGGCGCCGGAGCGGTTCACCGCGTCGGGCGGGTTCGGCGCCGAGGTCTCCGACCAGGTCTCCAGCGACAAGGTGCTGACCGAGTTCGCCGCCGGGGCGACGATCGTCCTGCAGGGCCTGCACCGGATGTGGCCCCCGCTCGTGGACTTCACGCGCGCGCTCGTCGGCGAGCTCGGCCACCCCGCCCAGGTCAACGCGTACGTGACACCGCCCTCGTCACAAGGGTTCTCGCCGCACTACGACACGCACGACGTGTTCGTCCTGCAGGTCTCCGGGCAGAAGCACTGGCGGGTCCACGCCCCCGTGCACCCCGACCCGCTCAAGAGCCAGGTGTGGACGGACCACCGTGACGCGGTCGCACAGGCGGCTGCGGGCGAGCCCGTGATCGACCGCGTGCTGCGCCCCGGCGACGCCCTCTACCTGCCGCGCGGGTGGATCCACGCGGCGACGGCGCTGGGCGACACATCGATCCACCTGACCGTGGGCATGGCCGCCTACACGCGAGCCGACGTCGTCGACACGCTCCTGGGTGTCGTCGGCGACACCCCCGCCCTGCGCGCCTCGCTGCCCTTGGGGATCGACGTGTCGGACCCGGACCAGCTGCGGCCGATCGTGCAGGAGACCGTCGACGCTTTCGTGACAGCCCTGACGTCAGCCCCGGACCCCGGTGGCGTGGCCGCCCGCCGCCTCGGCACGCGGTTCGAGCGGGACGCCCGTCCCGAGCCGGTCGCGCCCCTGGCGACGCGCGCTGCGATCGACTCCCTGACCGAGCACAGTCGCGTCCGCTGGCGCGACGGGCTCGGCAGCCGCCTCGAGAGGGCCGGTGACAAGGTGCGTCTGGCGACGGGAACCACCGCGCTGTCCCTGCCCGCCGAAGCCACCGGTGCCCTGCAGGTGCTGCGCACCGGTGACCCGGTCGCCGTCGGGTCGCTGCCCGGGCTCGACCTGACGAGCGCGCTCGTCGTCGTGCGGCGCCTGCTGCGTGAGGGCGTGGTGGTCCCATCGCGGTGAACGACGAGTGGGTGCCGTGCAGCGACGGCGCCCGCGCACGCCAGGACTCGCTCGTGGCGACGGGCTCGCACGGCGAGCGGTGGTTCCTGGTCGAGAACCAGGCCGGGTGGGGCAGGCACGCCCTGCTGGAGCCGCCGTTCGACCCGGCGCTCGGACGCGCGCTCGTGCGCCGGATCGAGGGCGCGGGCATCCGACCGCTCGCCATCCGACGCCCGGGCAGACGGGTCACCCAGCACGGCGCGCGGTGGGCGCTGGTCGACTCGCGCCCCGGCCGCGAGTCCGTGCGGTGGGGCGCGGTCGACCACCCGCGCGAGCTGCTGGACGTGGCGCTCGACGGGTCCGCCGGTACGACGTCCGACCGCCCGGTGATCGCCGTCTGCGCGCACGGCCGCCACGACCGGTGCTGCGCGGTGCGCGGACGCGTCGTCGCCGCGCGGCTCGCCGCGGCCTACCCCGAGGAGACCTGGGAGTGCTCGCACCTGGGCGGCGACCGGTTCGCCGGCACGATGGTGCTGCTCCCCCACGGCCTGTACTACGGCTGGGCCGACGACGGAGACGCTGTCGCGATCGTCGATGCCTACCGGGCCGGACGCGTCGACCCACGGCTCCTGCGCGGCCGCAGCGCCTACTCCCACCCCGTCCAGGCCGCGCAGCACTTCGCCCGCGCCGAGCAGGGCGACGACGCGCTCGACGCGTACCCGCCCCTGCACGAGGAACGCACGCCAGACGGCTGGTCGGTCAGGCTGGGCACCCCGGGCGGTCCGGTCACCGTCCGCCTGGTCGAGACCCAGTCCGAACCCCTGCTCTCCACCTGTGCGGCGACCCGCGCCCTACCCGTCCGCCAGTGGACGCTCGGCGCGATCACCGGCCCCGTGGCGCCCTGACCGGCGAGGCGACGCCCCGCCGTCGTTCGGCGGGCTTGACCCCGCCCGCTGACGAGCGCGCGCTGCGGACATGTCCGGATGGGGTGCGGCGCCCACGTGCGCCGACTTCATGCCGCCGGTGCCTCGCTCCGGCCGAGGGAGTGGACATGCCATGTCGTACCGCCGCCTGCCCTGGTCACGTCTGGTGCACCAGCTAGCGCCTGAACGGCGGCCCGCTCAGCGAGGCGACGAACATGCAGGCCTCGAACCACGGCTCGCGCATGTCCCGCATGTCCGTGATCATCGACTCGACCAGCCGAACGCGCGGCTCATCGCCGAGCTTGGCGTGGCACGTCTCGCACGCCGAGCAGTGCGACAGGATCGCCACACCAGCCCTGTCCACCCACCTGGGTCGCTCGGTCGCGGGGTAGACCCACGGCGCGTCCAGCTCGCCGCACCACCAGCATGGAGAGTCAGGGATGACGGTGGGCTCCGGCTCGGGTTGAGGTTCCCCGAGGGGTGCGTAGGCGAACCATGCGCGGGTGGTCGATTCGGGCACGATCGCACCGTAGAGCCCGTTCACGGCCGTCGCCATGCAGTTCCCGAACCGGGGAGCAGCGAACTGGTGCTCGGCCTCAGAGCGTGCGATCTGGAGATCCGCACACGGCGTCAGCAGCGTCGCTGATGAGCGGTCAGTTGGCCTCGGACTTGCCGTGGCGCCAGTAGCCCATGAACGCGACGGCCTTGCGGTCGATGCCGCGCTCGGTGACGAGGTGGCGGCGCAGGCCGCGGATGACGGCGGACTCACCGGCGAGCCACGCGTACAGGGGTGCGGTCTCGCACAGCGGGGCGCCGGTCGCGTGGTCCACCGGCACCTCCCACACGTCGTCGTCGGTGGGGTTGTAGGACCACGGGACGTCGACGAGCTCGGTGCCCGCCGCGCGGCCCGGGAGCACGCGGGCGGCGGCGGAACGGACCGCCGGGTCGAGCAGCGAGCCGTGCGGGGCGCCGTCGCGGCCCAGCCAGTGGATGGTCACGCCGGCGGGGGCGATCAGGTCGATGCGGTCGTCGGAGAACGGCATCTCGATGAGCGCCTCACCGCGCGCGTCAGCGGGCAGGCGCTCGAGGATGTTCGCGATCGCGGGCAGCGCGGTCTCGTCGCCCGCGAGCAGGAACTGCTCGGTGCTCAGCGGCGGGACGAAGTCGACGCCGCCGTGCGGGCCGGTGGCGTCCGCGTTCGGGCCGAGGACGACGAGCTCGTCGCCGACCTTCGCGTTCATCGCCCAGCGTGAGGCGGGGCCGTGGTCGCCGTGCAGGACGATGTCGACGTCGAGCTCGCGCTGGTGCGGGCGCACCTGGCGGGCGGTGTAGGTGCGCATGGGGTGGCGCTGCTCGTCGGGCAGCTCACGCCACCGGCCGTACCAGTCGCCGCTCGCGGTGAGGTCGAGCAGCTCGGCGTAGCCGCACGCCAGCGGAAGGAAGAACTTGATGCGCTGGTCGAAGCCGTTGTCGGCGAACTTGTGCAGGTCGTCGCCGGTGAACGTGACGCGCAGCAGGCTCGGGCACAGGCGGCGGAGCTCGCGGACCGTGACCGCGAACGTGCGGAACGGGCTCGCGACGGGCGCCTCGGTGGTCTGGGTCACGGTCACGCCTGCACTCTAGGCAGGCAAGCCTTACCTCATCAAGCCCGTGCGGAGCGGGCCTACGTCACACCCGTCATGCCAGGGTCGTCCCGAATACGAGACCCAGCAGGTAGGTCGCCGCGGCCGCGCCCCAGCCGATCGCGAGCTGGCGCAGGGCGCGCCGGGCCGGGGACGTCCCCGACAGCAACCCGACGACCGTGCCCGTGCCGAGCAGCGCGACACCCACCAGCCCGCTGGACCACGCGACCGCCGTCCAGCCCGTCGCCCCCAGCAGGTACGGCAGCACCGGGACCAGGGCGCCCGTCGCGAAGAAGCAGAAGCTCGCGACGGCGGCCCCCACCGCGGTGCCGATCGCCTCGTGCTCGTCGCGTTCCTCGACCGGCGGCTCGGCCGGCGCACCCGACGAGGCGGACGGGTCCGCCACCTCCTCCGGCGCGGCGGTGTCGGGCAGGACCAGCGCCATCCCGGCGAGCTGCTCCAGGGAGCTCAGCACGGTGCGAGCCCGCTCGTCGGCCTCGGCGGGCGCCATCCCGCGCGCCCGGTAGACGAGCGCGAGCTCGTTCGCGTCCACGTCGAGGTGCGGTAGCGCCGCGCGGGCCTGCGGACCCGGCCGCGAGGCCTCCAGCAGCTCGCGCTGCGAGCGGACCGAGACGTACTCACCGGCGCCCATCGACAGCGCACCGGCCAGCAGGCCCGCCAGGCCCGTCACCAGCACGGTCTGCGACGAGACCCCGGACGCGCCGATGCCGAGCACGAGCGCGAGGTTGGAGACCAGTCCGTCGTTCGCGCCGAACACCGCCGCGCGAAAGCTCCCCGAGATCCGGTTGCGTCCGCGGATCGCCAGGCC
The DNA here is from genome assembly GCA_023432565.1 of Actinomycetes bacterium. GTDB lineage: Bacteria > Actinomycetota > Actinomycetes > Actinomycetales > Cellulomonadaceae > Cellulomonas. The sequence continues at coordinate 12,008 of JAEYUL010000026.1, forward strand.
GCGCACCACCTCCTCGTGGATGCGCTCGTCGGCGGCCATCCGCGGGGTCGCGTCCGTCTCGTCGTCGTACGCCGCGCGTCCCTCAGCGCGCTGCGCGAGCGCCAGGACGAACACGGACCCGAACCGGCGGGCCAGCCAGCCGAGCGCGCGCGTGCGGAAGTCCCCGCGCAGCGGCTTGCCGACGTCGTCGCCCAGCAGGTCCAGCCAGTGCTGCTCGTGCCGGCGCTCGGCCTCGGCGAGCGCCAGCAGGATCTCGCGCTCCTCACCTGTGCGCCGCGAGGCCAGGTCGCGGTACGCCGCGGCCTCCGCGCGCTCGTCGGCGAGGTAGCGCCGCCACTTGCGCACCTGGGCGCTCGTCGGGGTGGTCCGGGTCGTCACCCGGCCATGCTGCCAGGCGCCAGACGGGCAAACCGGACGACGGGTCGAGTTCGCCGAGCCGAATCGAACGATGCGGCAAGCCTCGCGCGGCGCACACCGTACCCGGCTAGCATCCGCCGTGTGGGCAAGATCCGGGTCTTCGCGGGGCAGGCGGGTCGGAGCTTCGCAGCCGGGATGTGCGAGCACCTGCAGGTACCCCTGAGCCCGTCGCGCCTGCAGCGGTTCGCCAACGACTGCCTGCAGGTCCAGCTCCTGGAGAACTGCCGCGAGCGTGACGTCTTCCTGGTGCAGCCCATCGTCGCGCCCGTGCAGGAGAACCTCATGGAGCTCCTGCTGATGATCGACGCGGCGCGCGGCGCCTCAGCCCGGCGGATCACCGCGGTCATGCCGCACTTCGCGTACGCACGCTCGGACAAGAAGGACGCGTCGCGCATCTCGATCGGGGGTCGGCTCGTCGCCGACCTGCTGACCACCGCCGGCGTGGACCGCGTCCTGACGATGTCGTTGCACGCACCGCAGGTGCACGCGTTCTTCCGCGTCCCGACCGACCAGCTGCACGCGTTGCACGAGCTCGCGACGCACTTCTCCCTGCAGGACCTGTCCCGCACCACGGTCGTCTCGCCGGACCTCGGCAACGCCAAGACCGCGACCACCTTCGCCCGGATGCTCGGCACGCCCGTCGCCGCAGGGTCCAAGGAGCGCCTCGACGGCGACGCGGTGACGATCTCGACCATCATCGGGGACGTCGCGGGGCGGGACGTGATCGTGCTGGACGACGAGATCGCGAACGGCAGCACGATCATGGCGATCGTGCGGCTGCTCGACGAGGCCGGTGCGCGCCGCATCCAGGTCGCGTGCACGCACGGGCTGTTCTCCCACGGTGCGCTCGACCGGATCACCGCCTCGGGCCGGGTCGACGGCGTGGTCTGCACGGACACGGTCCCCCACGACGAGCTCGCGGACGACGACCGCGTGACCGTTCTGGGGGTCGCGCCCGCGTTCGCGGAGGCCGTGCGCCGGATCCACTCCGGGGAGTCCGTCAGCGAGCTGTTCGCGCACGAGGGTCACTGACCGAGTCACGCGCAGCCGCCCCTGGGTCGGCGGGCGGCAGCCTCTCAGCGCCAGGGCTGCGCCGGCACCGTGACGGCCGTCGCGGTGTCTGCCGCCTCCTGCATCGCCAGGCCGAGGAGGTGGTCGTGGCAGCCGTCCGCGAGCGGGTAGGGCTCCGGGCCGCCGTCGTGCAACCACGACGCGCACGCCGCGAGCAGATGGGCGACCGCGAGCTCGTCGTCGGCGAACCGGGACCCGACGAACGGGTTCCGGTACAGCACGCGGTCGCCCAGGCTGAGGTGCTCGAGGTCGAACCCGTCGAGGTTCTGCTCGAGCCCGCTCACGCGGCGTGCGATCGCCCCGGACAGCACGGTGCGCTCGCCCGCCCACCAGGTCACGTCGTCACCGACGATCTCGCCGTGCGAGCCCCGTACGACGATCCGGTTGGTGCGCAGCGGGTTGTACCACTGGTTGTCGGTGAAGTCGTACAGCGCAGAGCGGCCGCCACCGAAGTCGAGCGTCGCGATGAGCGTGCTCGTGGCGCTCGGTTGCGTCTCGTCGGTCCAGCCGTCGCGTGCGACCGGGCCGAGCAGCGGCGCGGTGAAGCGCTGGGCGCGGATGAGGACCTCGTCGCGGCCCACGCCGAGCAGGTGACGGATGAGACCCACAGCGTGGTACAGATGGGTGGACGAAACTTGTACAGATGTCGCCTCGCCGATGAGGCCCGCGTCGATCACGGCGCGTCGAGCCTGGTGAGACGGCATGAACGGGCTGTGCTCGGCCACCTGGACCAGCCCCGAGGCGCCGACGTCCGCCCACAGCCGCTCGAGCCCGTCGACGTCCGGCGCGGGCGGCGTCTCCGCCAGGACCGGCACCCCCGAGGCGACGAGCTCGCGCGTCGCCTCCGGCGTCACCGACCACGGCACGGACACCACCACGAGCTCCGGCCGGTGCGGTCCCGCGACGAGCTCGGAGATCGAGCGCACCGTCGGCACGCCCCACTCGGCCTCGACGTGCGCACCGCGCTCCGCAGTTCGCGTCACGACCCCCGTGCACGCGAACCGCTCCGGCAGGGCCCGCGCCGCCCGGGCGAAGAACTCCGCGCGCCACCCGCTCCCGACGATCCCGAACCGCAGCTGCGTCATCGCGACCTCCTCGTCGCCCGACCCTAGTCGCGCCACGCGCCGTGCACAGAGCTCCCCCCGCGCACGGGACACACCGCCGGAGTCCTGGCCCGGCGCGCCCGGGCATGGCACCGTGCACGCGTCGGTCCGGTCCCCGGCTAGGAGTCCCTCGTGAACGTCGTCGTCGCGCTGTTCCGGTTCGCGCTGGTGTACCTGGCGCTCATGGGAACCCGGGACATCTGGCTGCACGGCGAGATCGACGGCCTGCTCTACTTCACCAACCAGTCGGGGATCCTGCTCGCGGTGTGATGACGTGGGCGGGCGTCGCCTCGCTGCTGCGCAAGCCGCAGCCGCCCGCCTGGCTCAAGGGCGGGGTGACGCTGTTCCTCGCGATCACCGGGCTCGTCGCCACGTTCGTGCTGGACCCCGAGGCGGCGGGAACGCCCGCCCTCACGCTGGGGCTCACGGCCGGGCAGATCGAGCACCAGCTCAACCCGGTGCTCGCGTTCGTCGACTTCCTCCTGCTGGACCCGCACCGGCGCATGCGCTGGCGCTACGCCTGGTGGTGGCTGACCTACCTGCTCGCCTACGTCACGTTCACCACGATCCGCGGGACCGTGTGGGACCTCGACTACCCGTACGGGTTCATCGACCTCGACGCGCACGGCTGGGGCGGGCTGCTGCTGAACGTGGTCGTCTACGGAACCGGCTTCACCCTCCTGGGCCTGCTGATCGTGCTCATCGACCGCCGCATGCCGCGCAGAGCGCTCCTCGGGACCCCCGTCACACGCCCTGCCTGACCGATTCGGCACGCACCAGCGCGGGGGGTCGAGGCGAGACGCCCCAGCAGACTTCCAGGTTCGTCGCGTACCGTGCCGGGGGCGCCGCCGCCGCGGCACTCTCCCCGACCCCCGGAGTACACCGTGCAGTCGACCCTGCGCCGCACGACCACCCGCCTCGCAGCCGCAGCCGTCACCGCGTCGCTCGCGTTCACGCTCGCCGCCTGCGGCGACGGCTCGGACGCCGACGCGAGCGCGACGCCCAGCGTCGCGCCGAGCGCGTCCTCGAGCGCTCCCGCCGCGGAGCCGAGCGCCGAGCCCACCGCCACGGCGGAGGACGTCGCGGCGCTCGAGAAGGTCAAGGTCGACGGCGACCCGGGCAGCCAGCCCACCATCACGCTCCCCTCCTCCCCGTTCACCGTCTCGGCCGCGGTCGCGCGCGTCGTGACCCCCGGCGACGGCGAGCCACTGAAGGCCGGTGACACGGTCGAGATCCAGCTGACCGCCGTCAACGGCGAGGACGGCAAGGTGCTCGGGAGCACCTACACCGACGAAGCCACGGGCACCTGGACCGTCAAGGACGACGGCAGCGGGATCCCCGCCCTCGACGACGTGCTGCTGACCACCAACGTCGGCGCGCAGGTGCTGTTCGCCCTCGCCTCCGACGGTGTCACGCAGGTCTACGTCCTGGAGCCGGTCGCCACCGTCCCCACGCGCGCCGAGGGCACCGCGGTCGCACCCAAGGAGGGACTGCCGACCGTGACGCTCGCCGACGACGGCACCCCCACCATCACCGCCGCCACCGGCGAGGCCCCCAAGGAGCTGACGGTCCAGCCGCTCATCGAGGGCACCGGCAAGGAGGTCGAGGCCGGGGACAACGTCCTGGTGCAGTACACGGGTGTGCTGTGGGACGGCACCCCGTTCGACTCGAGCTGGGAGCGCGGCACGCCGTTCCAGGTGAGCTCGGTCGGCCAGGCGCAGGTCATCGACGGCTGGAACGAGGGCCTCGTCGGCCAGAAGGTCGGCAGCCAGGTGCTCCTCGTCGTGCCGCCGGACAAGGGCTACGGCGACCAGGAGAACGGCTCCATCCCCGCCAACTCCACGCTGGTCTTCGTCGTCGACATCCTCTGGGCGTCCTGACGGTCACCTAGCGCTCCACCGCACCCTCGGCCCCGGGACTCACGTCCTGACGGGACCGGGGGTGCGTCGTTAGGGTGGGCCGCAGGTCGCCGACGACCCCCGTGGGACCCACCCTCGCACCGCCCGGCGGCCGGGGAGACGAGCATGGACCAGGCAACGACGCCCAGGATCCGCACCGTGGCCCTGCTGGGCGCGGCCGGAGCGGGCAAGACGACGCTCACCGAGGCCCTCCTGCACCGAGCCGGCGTGATCGCGCGGCCGGGCAAGGTCGACGACGGCTCGACCGTGAGCGACCACGAACCCGAGGAGATCGCGCGCCGGATCTCGCTGACGCTCTCGTCGGTGCCGTTCACGTGGAAAGCCCCGGACGGGCTCGACTACGACGTGACGCTGCTCGACACACCCGGCTCGGCGGACTTCGCCGGCGCCGTGGACGCGGCGCTCGCCGTGGCCGACCTCGCGGTGATCGTCGTCAGCGCCGTCGACGGCGTCCAGGCCGGGACGCACGTCGCGTGGCGGCTCGCCGCCGACGCCGGCGTACCGCGGCTCGTCGTCGTGACCAAGGAGGACAAGGCGCGCGCGGACTTCCACCGCGTCCTGGAGGACCTGCGGGCACAGCTCGGGGACGGGTTCGTGCCGCTGGAGCTGCCGCTCGGCGAGGAGCACGCCTTCCACGGGGTCGCCGACCTGCTGTCGCAGGAAGGGCTCGAGTACGACCCCGACGGCACGCACCACTCCGCGGCGCTGCCCGACGACGTCGCCGACGAGGAGCACCGCCTGCACGACGAGGTCACCGAGGAGATCGTCTCGCACGACGACGACGCGCTCGAGCGCTACCTCGGCGGCGACGAGCCGAGCGCTTCCGAGCTCGAGCGCTCCCTCGCGCACGAGGTGCGCGACCTGGAGGCATTCCCCGTGCTGGTCGCCTCGGGAGCGACGGGCGTCGGCGTGGACCGCCTCGCCGACCTGATCTGCGAGCTCGGCCCGGACCCGGCGGACCGCCCCGCGCGCGTCCTGGCCGGCGACACGCCTGTCGAGGTGTCCGTCGACCCGGCCGGGCCCACGCTCGTGCACGCCTTCCGGACCGTCGCCGACCCGTTCGTCGGGCAGGTCACCCTGCTGCGCGTGCTGTCCGGGACGCTGCGCCCCGGCGACCGCCTGGTCAACACGACGACCCGCACCGAGGAGCGTGTGCCCGGCCTGTTCCGCCTGCGCGGCAAGGAGCACCTGCCCGTCGAGGTGGCACCCGCGGGGCAGGTGGTGGCGGTCGCGAAGCTGGCGGCCACGCCCAGCGGCTCGCTGCTGGCGGAGAGGTCCGGACCGGGCGCCGCGATGTCGGCGCCCGTGCTGCGTCCCCGCCCGCCCGTGTACGGGCTCGTGCTGTCCCCCGTGACGCAGTCCGACGACGACCGGCTCTCCGCCGCGCTCACGCGCCTCGTCGCCGAGGACCCGACGCTCGTCGTGGACCGCTCGTCGGACCGGACCGTCCTGCGCGGGCTCGGCGACACGCACCTCGCGGTCGCACTCGAGCGCCTGGCCCGCGTCTTCGGCGTCGACGTCAGCACCTCACCCGTGCCGATCGCGTACCGGGAGACGATCAAGCGGCAGGTCGAGGCGGAGGGCAAGGTCAAGAAGCAGTCCGGCGGGCACGGGCAGTTCGCCGTGGCCCAGCTGCGGGTCGGGCCTGCCGCGCACGGCGCGGGCCTGGAGTTCGTGGACTCCGTGGTCGGCGGGGCGATCCCTCGCAACTACATGTCCGCGGTCGAGAAGGGTGTCGTCGAGGCGATGGCGCACGGCGGGCCGCACGGCCACCCCGTGGTGGACCTGCGCGTCGAGGTGTACGACGGCAAGGCGCACTCGGTGGACTCCTCCGACATGGCGTTCCGCACCGCCGCCGCCAACGGTGTGCGCGAGGCGCTGCACGCTGCCGGCACGGTGGTGCTCGAGCCGATCGACCACGTGCGGGTGACCGTGCCGGTCGCCGCGCAGGGTGACGTGATGGGCGACCTGTCCGGCCGGCGCGGGCGCATCACCGCCACGACGTCGCTCGACGACGGCACCGTCACGATCGAGGCGGACGTGCCGCAGTCCGAGCTCACGCGGTACGTGCTCGACCTGCGCTCGCTGACCGGTGGCCGGGCCGAGCTCGAGGTGTCCCCCGGCACGTACGAGGTCTGCCCCGACCACCTGGTCCACAGCTGACCCGCACCTGCCCCTGACGTCCGCGGGCGGGGTGCGGCGGTCCCCTCCGACCGTCGCACCCCGCCCGACGTCTCACTCGCTCGCGATCGCCTCGAGCGCGCGCATCCGCGCCGCCCTGATCGCGGGCCACAGCGCCGCGACGACCCCCACGACGACCGCGAGCACGACCATCGTCGCGAGCCCGCCCCACGGGACCACGAGCTGGTCGAGGCCTTCGTCGGCGTAGACGGTCGGCAGCACCGACGCGAGCCCCACGCCGACGACGAGCCCCACGACCGTCCCGAACAGCGCGGTCAGCACCGACTCGACGGTCACCGTCCCGGCGAGCTGCATCCGGCCGAGTCCGACCGCGCGCAGCAGGCCGATCTCCCGGGTCCGCTCGATCACGGACAACGCGAGCGTGTTGACGATGCCCAGCACCGCGATGATCAGCGACAGGCCGAGCAGCGCGTACAGGATCACCAGCAGCTGGTCGACCTGCGCGGCCATCTGGTCCACGAACTCGTCACGGTCCTGCACGGAGACGACCACGTAGGGCGCGACCGCCGAGGTGACCGCGGCACGCAGGTCCTCCTGCGAGACCCCCGGCGCCGCGTCGAGCGCGATCGTGTCGATCATCTGCGCCTCACCCGGTGCGAGCTCGTCGAGGACGGTCGGTGTCACGATCGTCGCCGACCCGAGCACCTGGCTCTCGATGAGCGCCGCGACCCGCAGCTCACGCGTGCCGGCACCGGTCGTCAGGATCATCGTGTCGCCGACCGCCCAGTCGTCACCGGCGAAGTCGGTGTTGACCAGCACGGTGTCGTCGGCGAGGTCGTCGGTCGATCCCGCGGTGACGTCGACGAGGAACGTCGAGCCGAGCACACGCGGCTCGAGGCCGATCACGCCGCCGCCGTCCTGCGGGGTGGGCGCGACCCCGGGCGACGGCGAGACCCCCGCCGAGGTGAACGCGACGGGCACGACCTCGCCCACCTCGGGCAGGTCCTCCATGTCCTGCGTCACGCCCGTCGGGATGACGAACGTCGCGGACCGCAGGATGAGGTCGGCGTTCGTGGTGCTCTCCACGACGCTCGCGACCGAGGCCGAGGCCGACGCCGCGATCACGGACACCGCACCGACCAGCGCCATGCCGATCGTCAGGGCGCCCGCGGTGTTCGCGGTGCGACGCGGGTTCCGGATGACGTTGCCCCGGGCCAGGCGGCCCATCGGCTTGAGCGCGGCGACGAACGGCGCGGCCAGGACTCGCATCGCGGCACGTGCGAGCGTCGGCGAGGCGACGAGCACCCCGACGAGCACGAGCGTGGCACCCGCACCGAGCAGGGCGTCCGCCGCGGGCGACTCGTGCCGCAGCGCGGCGGCGACGACGCTCGCCGCACCGGCGAGGAGCACGGCCGTGCCGAGCACGCCACGCAGGCGCAGCGACCGCTCGTGCACGGTGATGTCGCCGCGCATCGCCTCGACGGGCGCGACCAGCGCGGCGGTCCGCGCCGGGAACGCCGACGCGACGGCCGAGACCACGGTCCCGAGCACAAGGCAGCCGACGACGTTCGTCGTGCTGAGCGGGATGTCCGGGGCGAGGTCCATGCCCATGCTCGCGAGCACGACGCGCAGCAGCTCCACCAGACCCAGCCCGCCGAGCACGCCCAGGCCGGCACCGACGAGCCCGACGAGCGCGGCCTGCCCGACCACGACCGCGAAGACCTGCGTGGGTGAGGCACCGACGGCGCGCAGCAGCGCGAACTCGCGCACCCGCTGCCGGACCGACATCGCGAACGTGTTGGCGATGATGAACGCTCCGACGAACACCGCGATCAGCGCGAAGATCAGCAGGAACGTCGTGATGAAGCCGAGCATCTCGGAGATGTCCGACTGCAGGGACTCGCGCATCTCGGTACCTGCGACGGCCGACGCCTCGGTGCCGCCGTCGAGCTGCGGCAGGGCGTCGTCGATCGCGGCCACGAGTGCGGACTCGCTGACGCCCTCGTCGCCGTAGATCGAGATCGTCGCGACGGTGCCGTCGGGCGCATACACGGCCTGAGCGACCGCGGGGTCGAGCATGACGATCGTCGCACCGGCCATGGGGCCACCCGCGTCGACCGCACCGACGACCGTGACCTGGCGGACCTCGCCACCGAGCACGACGCGCGTCGTGTCGCCCAGCGCCAGGCCCGAGGACTCGAGCGTGGCGGTCTCGAGCGCGACCTCGCCCTCACCCGAGGGCATGCGGCCCTCGGTGAGCGACAGGCTCGGGTCGCGCTCGTCGTACGCCAGCCCGAACGACGGCGCCTGCGTGGACTGCACGGCCGTGCCGTCCGCGCCGACCAGGACGATCGAGCCCGACAGGTCCGGCAGCGCGAGCCGGACGCCGTCGACCTCGTCGAGCTCGTCGGCCAGCGCCGCAGGCACCGGGTTGCGGGACTCGCCGACGCTCATGCCCGCCATGCCACCGGCGACCTGGGTGGCACCGCGCACGTAGGCGTCAGCGGGTGCCGAGGCCTCCACGATCCCGTCGAACGTGCTCGACATCATGGTGCGCAGGCTGAACGTGCCCGCGACGAACGCGACCCCGAGGGCCACGGCGAGGATCGACAGCAGGAAACGGACGGCGTGCGCACGGACGCCACGGAGCGTGACGCGCAGCATCACCGCACCTGCGCAGCGGTCGCTGGCTCGGCGGGAGCCTCGGCACGACGCGTCAGGGCACCGAGCCGCTCGAGCACGGACTCGGGCGTGGGCGCGCGCAGCTCGTCGACGATCCGGCCGTCCGCGAGGAACAGCACGCGGTCGGCGTAGGACGCCGCGGTCGGGTCGTGCGTGACCATGACGACCGACTGGCCGAGCTCGTCGACGCTGCGCCGCAGGAAGCCCAGGACGTCGCGCGCGGACGTCGAGTCCAGGTTCCCCGTCGGCTCGTCGGCGAACACGACCGCGGGCCGCGTGACCAGCGCACGGGCGCACGCCACGCGCTGCTGCTGCCCGCCGGAGAGCTCCCCGGGCTTGTGCGTCAGGCGGTCCTGCAGGCCCACCGCGCGCACGACGGCGTCCAGGTGGTCCTTGTCGACGGAGCGGCGCGCGATGTCCAGCGGCAGCAGGATGTTCTCGAGCGCGGTGAGCGTGGGAACCAGGTTGAACGCCTGGAAGACGAACCCGAGCCGGTCGCGGCGCAGCTTGGTCAGCGCGCGCTCGGACATCGCGGAGACGGCCTCGCCGTCGACGGTCACGGTGCCGGCGGTCGGGCGGTCGAGGCCGGCCATGCAGTGCATGAGCGTCGACTTGCCCGAGCCCGACGGGCCCATGGTCGCGGTCAGCTGGCCGCGCTCGAAGTCGACGTCGATGCCCGCGAGCGCGTGCACCGCGGTGTCGCCGCGGCCGTAGGTCTTGACGAGGCCGCGCGCGGAGGCGATCACGGCGGAAGGGTCGGGGGCGGGGATCGGCGTGTTCACGTCCTTGATCCTCGCTCGCTCGTCCGACAGAAGCGATGGGGTTTTCCCCCGGATCTCACCCTGAACCTGGCGGGGTCGCCCTCAGGGTGTCCCCGGGCCGACGAAGGTCCTGGTCAGGGCCCGGAACCTCGCGGGTCGGGCGCCACCGCCGCCCGGCGCCTGCGGGCGCACCGCACTACGGTGGCGGCATGGCCCGTTATCTCGACGTGCACCCGCACGACCCTCAGCCGCGCCTGGTCGCGCAGGCGGTGGCGGTGCTGCGTGACGGCGGCGTCATCGCCTACCCGACGGACTCCTGCTACGCGCTCGGCACCACGATGGGCTCCCACGACGGCGCCGAGCGCATCCGCCGCCTGCGGCACCTCGACGACAAGCACCACTTCACGCTCGTGTGCGCGGACTTCGCTCAGCTCGGCCAGCTGGTCCACCTCGACAACGCCGCGTTCCGTGCGATCAAGGCCGCGACCCCCGGGCCGTACACGTTCATCCTGCAGGCCACCCCTGAGGTCCCCCGACGGCTCGCGCACGCCAAGAAGCGGTCCGTCGGCGTGCGCATCCCCGACCACCCCGTCACCGCGGCGATCGTGCGTGAGCTCGGCGAGCCGATCCTGTCGTCCTCGCTGCTCATGCCCGGTCACGACTGGCCCATGACCGAGGGGTGGCAGATCCGCGAGGAGCTCGACCACGAGCTCGACGCGGTGGTCGACGCCGGCGACTGCGGGACGACCCCGACCACCGTGGTCGACTGGACGTCGGGTGCCCCCGAGATCGTCCGTGAGGGTGCCGGAGACCCCGACAGGTTCCGGTGAGCGTGCGGTGAGCTCCCGGTGAGCTCGCGGTGAGCGAGACCGAGCCGCCCCGAGGCAGCGTGCCGACGATCCCGCCCGGGGACCCCGACGCCGCACGCTCCCCCGCGCTCGCGGCACTCGACGCCGACGTCGTCGTGTGCCGGCGTTGCCCGCGCCTGGTCGCCTGGCGCGAGCAGGTGGGGCGCGAGCGGCGCGCGGCGTTCCGCGACGAGACCTACTGGGCCCGGCCCGTGCCCGGCTTCGGCGACGCCCGGGCGCCCATCCTCGTCGTCGGCCTGGCGCCCGCCGCGCACGGCGCGAACCGCACCGGACGCATGTTCACCGGCGACCGCTCAGGGGACTTCCTGTTCGCAGCCATGCACCGCGTGGGGCTGGCCAACCAGCCGACCTCCGTGTCCGCCGACGACGGGCTGCGCCTGACCGGCGTCCGCGCGACCGCTCCCGTGCGCTGCGCGCCACCCGCGAACGCGCCGACGCCCGACGAGCGCCGCGCCTGCGCCCCGTTCCTCGCCCGCGAGCTCGAGATCGTCGACCCGTCGGTCGCCGTGGTGCTCGGCGCGTTCGGCTGGGCCGCGCTGCTCGACACGCTGCGCGACCTCGGCTGGGACGTGCCTCGGCCCGCGCCGCGGTTCGCGCACGGGGCAGAGGTCGTCGTCCGCCGCGACGAACGCGCGCTCACCCTGCTCGGGTGCTTCCACGTGAGCCAGCAGAACACCTTCACCGGCCGCCTGACGCCGGCGATGCTCGACGACGTGCTGCGTCGAGCCGTCCTGCTCGCCCGCGGCTGAGCCGTCGCCGGCCCGCCGCGGTGCGGCTGTCGGTGGCGCGGTGCACGCTGGCGACATGGAGATCTCGTTCGTCGCCGGCTTCGGTCCCATCACCCGCGACGCAGGCGCGCGCACGTTCTGGTCTGCGGGCGGGCTGGGCATCCCGCTGGACGAGCCCGCACCCGGGTACCTCACGAACGACGGTCTCGAGGGGGTCAAGGCCTTCGCGCTCTGGCCGCTCGACCAGGCCGCGCAGTCGACCTTCGGCACCCCGCAGTGGCCGCAGTCCCACCCCGTGCCGCAGGCGTGGGTCGAGTTCGACGTCGCGTCGCACGAGGCCGTCGCACAGGCCGCGGCCGAGCTCGTCGCCCTGGGCCACGAGGTGCTGCGAGAGGCGCACCTCGAGCCGTGGGGTCAGACGACGGCGCGGCTGCAGAGCCCCGAGGGCCTGCTCGTCGGGATCTCGCACACCCCGTGGATGCACCCGAGGGACGACGACGACGCCGAGGCCGTGCTCTGGCCGGGACAGACCAGCTGACGACGGGCGGGCCCGCCGCTGCCCCGCTGCCCCGCTCGCCGGGCTGCGCGGCTGCTGCTCGCGGACCTTCGGCTCGCGGGTCTGCTCGTCGTGCAGGGCGACGCGTGGTGCCGCGCACGACGAGCAGACCGGCGCGGCTCACGCGTCCCGCAGCACCTCCGCGACGAACCGCACGGACCGCTCGCGCAGTCCCGCGACGCGGTCGGACAGGATCTGCGCACGGCGCCCCTCGGCGTCGTCACCTGCCTCGATCCGGGTCAGTGGGCGTCGCACGTTGCGCGAGCACGTGAAGTGCGTGCAGATGAGCGTGCCGACCGTGTTGCCCCGGCGCCCCGAGGCACCCGCGCGTCGCGCCACGTAGAGGCTCACGTCGTCGGTGACGACGACGTCCTCGCACCACGCGCACACCGCTCGTCGGCGGATGCGCTCCTTGGCGTCGGTCGAGCGCAGCAGCACACCGGTCGGCACACCGTCGACGGGGACGATCACGTACGCCACGAGGGGCGCCTTGCGGTCACGCCACCCGAGGTAGTCGAGGCGGTCCCAGTTGAGGCCGTCGAGCGCGGGCAGCACCGCCTGGGCGGCCTCACGTCGGCTGGCGTTCACGAAGGACGCGCGGATCTGCTTGTCGGTCAGGGGTTCCATCGGGGTTCTCCGGGTCGGTCGCAGGGTCCACCCCGGCGGTGCCGTCGGACGGGTGCGCGTGCACGTCGTCGCGCACGCGCACGGGTCGCTCGGCGCGCGGGGGTGGTCGGGTCGGGGTCACGTCTGCGGACCACGTGGGCCGACCGCGACGCCGGTGGCGGCGACTGCGAGGCGAGGCCGCGCACACGACGCGCGCGGCTCGAGCAGCACGGCAGCGACGTGCTGCTCGTGCGGTTCCCGGTGGTGGGGTCAGACGCGGAGCGTCGCGCGGCCTGAGCAGGCCGCAGCGGCCACCCCACAACCGGCGATGCCCTGCATCCGCGCTTCCCCTCGCACCCGATCGGCCGTCCGTCCCGGACGGCCCTGCCGTGACGCCCTGCCCCGCGGGGCTGACGCCGTTGGACGCCGGGATCCCCGGCGTGGCGCCCTGCGGACGCCCGGCCGCGCTGCTGCGGCCGTCGACCATTGTGCACCAGGCCGGGCACGGACCTGCGTCGGGCCGACCGTGTCCGCGCCCGGACGGGGCCGCTCACCCGCACCGGGAATCGTCGCGGCGGACGAGCCGTTGCGCCTGTCATGGCCCTGTCTGGCGAGTACGTCCCGAGCCCCTTCGCCCAGACGCGTGAGCAGGTCGAGCTCTACGAGTCGAGCGGCGGAACCCGTGGCACGACGCTGCGCGGACGCCCCGTCGTCATCCTCACGACCGTCGGCGCGTCGTCGGGCAAGCTGCGCAAGTCCGCGCTCATGCGAGTCGAGCACGAGGGCTCCTACGCCGTGATCGCGTCGATGGGCGGCGCCCCCGAGCACCCGTCCTGGTACGGCAACCTGCGTGCTCACCCGCTCGTCGACCTGCAGGACGGTCCGACGACGCGCAGCTACCTCGCCCACGTGGCGACCGGGACCGAGCGGGACGAGTGGTGGGCCCGCGCGGTCGAGGTGTGGCCGGACTACGACGAGTACGCCCGTCGCACGACGCGCGAGATCCCCGTCGTCGTCCTCACGCCCGTCGCGGACCCGCAGAGCACCTGACCGCCGGGCAGCCGTCCGTGCTCAGCCCAGCAGCAGCTTCCAGGCCCCCACGCCGATGACGCCCGCCAGCGTGGGCGCCGCGACCGGGACCCAGCCGTAGCGCCAGTCGGAGCTGCCCTTGTGCCGTAGCGGCAGCAGGGCGTGCACGATCCGCGGGCCGAGGTCACGCGCGGGGTTGAGCGCCGGGCCGGTCGGCCCGCCGAGCCCGGCGACCAGACCCCACACCAGGAACCCGAGCGCCAGGTGGGCCAGCCCGGGCTCGTCCGCAGTGAGCGGCGAGTTGATGATGGCCAGTGCGCACGAGAACAGCACGACCGATCCGAGCAGCTCGTTGGCGAAGCCGTTGCGCCGCGACCTGGCGGCGTTCACCGTCGAGAACGTGGCCAGGATGTCGTCGGGGTCGTCGGTGCGGTCGTAGTACGGCTTGTGGGTCACGACGATCGCCACCTGGCCGGCCATCGCGCCCAGCAGCTGCGCCGCGATGTACGGCGCGACCTGCGACCACGGGAACATCCCCCAGGTCGCCAACCCGATGGTGAAGGCCGGGTTGATGTGGTTCCCGCTGATCCCGCCGAACATCAGCGCCGGGATCATCACCCCGAACCCGTAGCCCATGGCGATGAGCGACCAGCCGCCGCGGTAGCCCTTCGAGCCCTTGAGGTGCACGTTCGCCACCGTCCCGTTGCCCAGGATGATGAGGATCGCGGTTCCGATGAACTCGCAGGCCAGGCGAGTGCCGAGGTCGATCGACGGGTCCATGGCTCCCACTGTGGCAGCCGACGACGAGTCGCGCTCGACTGCCCACAGCCCGACACGCGGCGGGCCGGGCTGTCACGCGCCACCGCGCGTTCGGGGCTGCCACCCGTCCCCAGCCCGCGCCAGACGGGTGTCCTGCCCCACCCGCACGGCCGGTGAGCTGGCACCACGCCGCTCCGGCGACGCTCGCAGGTGTGTCCGGTCGGTGTGAGAGGAGGCTCGAGCGGGGGTGCGGGGACGGCGGAACCGGGCGTGGTGGGCCTGCTGGGCGGCCGTGGTCGTCGTCGGGCTCCTGGTGGGGCTCGGCGGCCCGGTGCTGGCGAGCGCGCGCGCGAGCGCGCGTCACCCCGTGACCCGCGCCGACCTCGCCGCCGGTCGCTCGGCGCTCGCGGCGCTCGTCGTCGCCGCACCGAGCGCGTCGCAGCGGTACGTGCGCACGAGGTTCGGCACCCCGTGGGCGGACGTCGACCGCAACGGGTGCGACACCCGCAACGACGTGCTGCGCCGTGACCTCGTGGAGGTCAGGCTCGCCGCCGACGGCTGCACGGTCCTCAGCGGTGTGCTCGCCGACCCCTACACCGGGCGTCGCATCGCGTTCGCGCGCGGGCAGGCCTCGGCGCGCGTGCAGATCGACCACGTGGTCGCGCTCGCGGACGCGTGGTCGAGCGGAGCCGTGGCCTGGGACGCACGCCGGCGCGAGCAGTTCGCGAACGACCCGGCCAACCTGCTCGCGGTCGACGGGCGGGCCAACGAGGACAAGGGCGCCGCCGGCGCTGCACGCTGGCTGCCGCCCGATGCGGGCTTCACGTGCGTCTACGCGTTGCGGCAGATCCGGGTGAAGGCCGCGTACGCGCTGACGGTCACCGCCGACGAGCGCTCGGCCCTCGACGACGCCCTGCGCACGTGCGTGACCGTGTGACGCCCCGAGGCGCACGACCAGACGCCTGGCCCCGGGCTTGGCGTCAGGACGTCGGGCTCGTGCCCGCGCCGCCGGGGACCTCGACGTCCGTGCCGGACGCGGTGACGCGGACGCCGTCGCTCTGCACGACCGCGTCCGTCAGGACCAGGCCGTCCGGCAGCTCCTGGACCGGGACCTCGAGGTCCGTCAGCCGCGAGGACAGCTCAGCCGGGAGCGCGTCGATCTCGACCCGGACCCCGCCGACGCTGAGGGTCTGCACGTCGACGAACAGCCGGCCGTCCTCGACGCGAGGCGTGAGGTCGCCCGTCAGGTCGAGCCCGAGGACCGTGCCGCGCAGCCGCAGAGCGTCGCCCGCCACCTCCACCGTGAGCTCGAGCGAGGTCCGTTCGACCACGGCCTCCTGCAGGGACGAGGTGGGGATCGTCGCCTGCACGACGACCTCGTCCGCGGTGTGCGGCGTGCTCGTCGAGACACCGTCCGCCACGACCGACAGGTCCGTCATCGCGATCCCGCCCAGCGTCGCGCCCTCGACGGTCGCGTCGAGCCGGCGCAGCTCGCCGCGCGCGAGCTGCAGCAAGAACGGGAAACCGCCCACGTCGACCGTGGGCGTGCCCACCACGTCGTCCAGGTTCTCGCTGATGTCGTCCGCGACCGTCTCGCGCGTGCGCTGCGCCGCGACCAGGTCGGCGACGACGAGCCCGATCGCCAGCAGGACGAGCAGCGTCAGCCCGACCACGAGGCCGGTCCGTCGTCGATGCGTCGCCATGCGCACACACGGTAGGAGAGCGGCGCACGAGCCGCCCGTCGGCGCAGATCACGAGCACGCATCGACGCGGGAAATGTGTGGCGCACGTCACGCCTCGCGCCTAGCCTGGAATCGAGGTCACGACGAGGGACGCCCGATGACGTGGGTTCTGATGCTGCTGGTCAGCGCGATGCTACCGACGGTCCTCTTCGGGGTGATGTGGTCGCTGTACCCCAGCGAGGAGGAGACGCCGCGATGGCGCGCTGCCCTCGCCCGCCGCTTCGAGCGCTGGGCGCAGGCGCTGCGCCGCCCCGAGCCCCCGCCCCGTCCCACGACGGACCCGTTCGACGCCCTGCGCGTCCAGGACCGCCTCACCAAGGTCGCGAACCACGTGCGCCGGCTCGAGGACGACACGCAGTGCTTCGCCCGGGCCGAGCGGATCATCGCCTCCCAGCTCGCCTACGACCAGCTGCTCGCCGAGGCGTGCGAGCTCGCGGGCGTCCAGGTGGTGCCGAGCCCGCTGGGCGACCCGGCCGAGAGGTTCCGCGAGGAGGTCGAGCTCGCCTCACGCGGCTGGTCGTGGTGACGAGCGCCCGCGCCTGACGACACGGGGCCGGTCGTCGTGCCGGTCGTCGTGCCGGGCGCCCGGCACTCCGCTCAGCCTGCCCGCACGGTCAGGGTGCTCGGACCGTCCGGGGTGCGTCGCACCTCGATCCGGTCCGCGATCGTCTGCTTGAGCGCCTCGACGTGCGAGACGACCCCGACGACCCGCCCCCCGGCGCGCAACCGGTCGAGCTCGGCCAGCACCTGGTCGAGCGTGTGCGGGTCGAGCGACCCGAAGCCCTCGTCGACGAACAGCGTGCCCAGGTCGATCCCGCCCGCCTCGGCGGTCACGACGTCGGCGAGCCCGAGCGCGAGGCACAGCGAGACGTAGAACGTCTCGCCACCGGACAGGGTGCGCGGGTCCCGCTGCTGCTCGGTGTGGTGGTCGAGCACGCGCATCGCCAGGCCCGTCCGGCGCGAGGACACGTCCTCCTTGCGGTCGCTGCGCACCAGCTCGTAGCGGCCGTCCGACATGCCCACCAGCCGGGCGTTCGCGGCGGCGACCACGTCCTCGAACCGCCGCACCAGCACGTACGTGGACAGCGACAGCCCGTGGCCGTTGTCGCCCCCGGTGCCGCTCGCAAGCCCGGCCATCCGCAGCACGGGCGCCGCGTCGCCGAGCCGGCGCAGGTGCGTGTCGACCGCGCGGACCAGGGCTCCCGCCGCCGCGCGGGCGGCCTCGGCCCGGGACGCGGCCACCCCGGCGTGGGCGGACGCGTCACGCGCGAGAGCCGCGGCCTCCTGC
>JAEYUL010000007.1 GCA_023432565.1 Actinomycetes bacterium
GACGAGGTCGCACAAGCGGCCGCGCTCGGCGCCGACGCCGGGGCGGACCCGTCCTCGGTGCTCGCGCAGGCAGCGGCAGCGGGGCACCAGGCGCTCGCCCGGATCAGTGCGACGCACCCGGTCCTGCGCCGCGCGCACGTGCCGGACGCGGGCGCGTGCGCGCTGCTCGTCGTCGTGGACGCGCTCGTGGCGGCCGTCGTCGGCGGCACCGCGCCCGACCCGACGACGTGGCTGCCCGAGCGCAGCGGCGGTCACGAGGTGCCGGCCGACGAGTGCGGCACGGCGCAGGCAGCCGCGGGCGGCGCGTTCGAGGTCATGCTCGTCGTCCGCGCCGACGGGCCGCAGGACCTGGCGGACGAGCTGCGCCGCGGGCTGGGCGCGGTCGGTGACTCGGTCGCGGTCGTGGGCGCCGACGGGTGGTGGCACGCGCACGTGCACACCGACGACCCGGCCGCGGCGATCGAGGCGTGCGCGGCGGGTCGTCGCGAGCAGGTCGTCGTGCGGCGGCTCGACGTGGTCGACCCCGCGCAGGCCGCGCCGGGGAGCGAGTGGGGGCTGGTGGTGGTGACGGCCTCGCCCGGCCTGGCGTCCTGGTACGCGACCGCGGGGGCCGTGGTCGTCGTGGGGTGCCCGGAGGCTCCGGTCACCGCCGCTCACGTGCGCCGTGCGGTCGAGGACGCGGACCGCCCCGGCGTGCTGGTCGTGCCCGGAGGCGTGCTCACGGGTGCCGAGCTGGAGACGCTGCTGGACCTCGACGGCGTCGAGCTGCTGGGGGCGGACGACGAGGCGCGCGCGGCGGTCGCCACGCTGGCGTTCCTGACGAGCGACGGACCCGCCCGGGTGCACGCCGCGGCCCTGGCGACGGGGCGCGTGCGCGTAGCCTCGCTCGAGCCCGCGGCGGTGGACACGGTGCTGGACGCGGCGGTCGCGCGGCTCGTCGCGACCCTGCGGGCCGACGACCACGCGTCCGGCCGCGGCCAGAGCCTGACGGTCGTGGTGCCGGGTCCGCTCGAGGACGGCGTGGCTGCTCGCGTCGACGCGGTGGCCGCGGCCCACGGCCTGGAGCCCACGATCCTGAGTGACGCCACGGCCGCGGCCGTGCTGGTCGCGGTGGACTGAGAGGAGACGCCCGTGTACGCGGACGGAGTCGTGCGCTCGGACGTCCTGGACCGGCCCATCGGCAAGGTCGCTCCTCGCATGGGGCCGAAGTTCGAGGCACTCGGCGTGCGCACGGCCGGCGACCTGCTGCGCTACTACCCGCGGCGGTACGCGGACCCGAGCCGACTGACCGACATCGCAGGGCTCGAGATCGACGAGAAGGCCTCGGTCGTGGCCGAGGTCAAGTCCGCCTCCGGCGTGCTGCGCTCACGCGCGTCCGGCAAGCTCCGCGTCGAGGCGCAGGTCACGGACGGGCGTTCGGTGCTGCACCTCGCGTTCTTCGCACAGCGAGAGGGCATGGCGCGCGCGTTCGAGCGCGAGCTGCGTCCGGGGCGGCGCGGCCTGTTCACGGGCAAGGTGGGGTGGTTCAACGGCCGGGCGCAGCTGGCCAACCCGGCGGTCGTGTGGTTCGACCGGGACGACGAGGACGGCGTGATCGAGCACGCCGAGCGCCCCCTGCCGGTCTACCCGGCGAGTGCACAGCTCGACAGCGAGAGGATCGCCGCCACCGTGCAGGTCGTCCTCGGCCCGCTGCGTGAGGACGACGTCCCGGACCCTGTTCCGCCGCAGGTGCGGGCGGCCCGCGACCTGGGTGAGCTGCTGCCCGCCCTGCGGCGTCTGCACCGGCCCGAGACCGAGCAGGACTGGGTGCAGGCCCAGCGGCGGCAGCGCTACGAGGAGGCGTTCGTCCTGCAGGCCGAGCTCGCGCGGCGCCGCGCCCGTGCCGCCGCGCAGCCTGCGGTCGCCCGCCCCCGGCGGCCCGGTGGTCTGCTCGACGCGTTCGACGCGCGTCTACCGTTCACCCTCACCGCGGGTCAGCGCGAGGTCGGCGAGCAGATCGCGCAGGAGATCGAACGTCCGGTCCCGATGCAGCGGCTCCTGCAGGGCGAGGTCGGCTCGGGCAAGACCGTCGTGGCGCTGCGCGCGATGCTCCAGGTCATCGACGCCGGTGGTCAGGCGGCGCTGCTCGCGCCGACCGAGGTGCTCGCCGCCCAGCACGCGCGCTCGCTGCGCGCGCTGCTCGGCGACCTCGCGGAGGGCGGCATGCTGGGTGGCGCCGACCAGGGCACGCAGGTCGCGTTGCTGACGGGCTCGGTCACCGGGGCCGCCCGGCGTCAGGCGCTGCTGGACGCCGCCTCGGGCGCCGCGGGCATCGTCGTGGGCACGCACGCCCTGCTGGAGAAGACCGTGCAGTTCGCCGAGCTGGGACTCGTCGTCGTCGACGAGCAGCACCGGTTCGGTGTCGAGCAGCGCGACGCGCTGAGGGCGAAGGCCGTCGCGCAGCCCCACCTGCTGGCGATGACCGCGACTCCCATCCCGCGCACCGTGGCGATGACGGTCTTCGGCGACCTGGAGACGTCCGTGCTGCGCGAGCTGCCCGCGGGACGGTCGCCGATCACGTCGTTCGTCGTCCCGGCGGACCGTCCCGCGTGGCTCGCGCGGACGTGGAGCCGCGTGCGCGAGGAGATCGACTCCGGCGGCAGGGCGTACGTGGTGTGCCCGAGGATCACCGCGGACGACGCCGACGGGGCCGACCTCGTGGCCGACGAGCCGGCGACTCTCGGCGAGGCCGGCGCGGCGCCTCGACGCCCCCCGCGCGCCGTCCTCGACGTGGTCGAGGAGCTGCGTGCGCTGCCCGAGCTGGCCGGTGTCGAGGTCGGCGTCCTGCACGGACGGCTGCCGGCCGACGAGAAGGACAGTGCGCTCGCGCGCTTCGCGTCCGGTGCCGCCCCGGTGCTCGTCTCGACGACGGTGGTGGAGGTCGGGGTGGACGTCCCCGAGGCGACGGCCATGGTGATCCTCGACGCCGACCTGTTCGGTGTCTCGCAGCTGCACCAGCTGCGTGGCCGGGTCGGGCGCGGGACGGCGCCGGGGGTGTGCCTGCTCGTGTCGGGTGCGCGCGAGGGCAGCCCGGGTCACGAGCGGCTGCGCACCGTCGCGGGGACGCTGGACGGCTTCGCGCTCGCCGCGTTCGACCTCGAGCAGCGGCGCGAGGGCGACGTGCTCGGCGCGTCCCAGTCGGGTGCGACGTCGTCCTTGCGCCTGCTGCGCGTGACGCGCGACGCCGAGCTGATCGAGCAGGCGCGCGCCGACGCGCGCGCCGTCGTCGAGCAGGACCCCGAGCTCGAGGCGTACCCCGCGCTGCGGGCCGCGATCGACGCGCTGCTCGCGGGCGAGCGCGAGGAGTTCCTGGACCGTGCGTGACGTGACGGCAGCCACGGTGCTGGTCCAGGCTGAGCGCACAGTGCGTGCCCGGCCGGACGCGGTCGCGTGCGGGGACGGGAGGACGGCGTGACCAGGATCGTCGCGGGCAGCGTCGGCGGACGGGTGGTGCAGGTGCCGCGCGCCGGCACCCGCCCGACGAGCGAGCGTGTGCGGGAGGCGCTCTTCTCACGGCTCGAGCACCTCGACGTGGTCGCGCGGGCGCGCGTGCTCGACCTGTACGCGGGCTCGGGTGCGCTGGGTCTGGAGGCCGCCAGCCGCGGCGCCGCGGCGGTCACGCTCGTCGAGGCCGCTCGCCAGGCGGCTGACGTCTGCCGGCGCAACGTGGTGTCCCTCGGCCTGGCGGACCGGGTCGTCGTCGCCGCGGAGAAGGCCGAGCGGTTCGTCGAGCGGCCCGTGCCGGCGCCGTGGGACCTCGTGCTCGTCGACCCGCCGTACGACCTGCCGGAGCCCGAGCTCGCGGCCGTCCTCGGCGGCCTCGTCGGCCACCTCGCGGACGGCGCGGTCGTCGTCGTCGAACGGTCGGGGCGCGCACCCGAGCCGGTGTGGCCGCAGGGCCTGGCCCGTTTCGACGCGCGTGCCTACGGTGAGACCGCGGTGTGGTTCGCCGAGCCGGAGCCCGCAGCTGCGGCGACGAGCGATCCCGGTGGGGAGGTCGGATGAGCACGAGCCACAAGGCCGCGCCCATCCGGCGGGCCGAGGCGGCGCAGCTGCCCGCGGTGCGCACCGTGCTCGCTGGCGCGTTCGAGACGAGCGCGCTCATGCGCTGGGCGCTGCCCGACGACGCGACTCGACGCGACGCGGTCGCCGCGTGGCTCGGCCCCCTGCTCGACCGGTACCTCGTCGTCGGGCGCGTCGACGTGGCGGAGGACGACGAGGGGGTCGTCGCCGTCGCCGCGTGGCGCCCGCCGGCGCCCCTGCCGGACGACCCGGTGCTGCACTCCTCGCCGAGCAGCGCGGGCGTGCTGGCCGCGATCCTGGGGGTCGAGCGCTCCCAGCGTGTCCTCGAGATCCTGTCCGGCACCGGGCAGTACGCACCCGACGAGCCCGTGCACTACCTGCACCTGCTGGCCGTGCGGCCGGGCGCCCAAGGGCGCGGCCACGGCTCGCGGCTCGTCCGGCACGCGCTCGCGGAGCACGACGCGAGCGGGACCACGACTTGGTTGGCCACGGCCGACGAGCAGAACCTGCCGTTCTACGGGCGCCTCGGGTACGTCGTCGTCGGCGAGGTGGACCTCGAGGGCGCCGCGAGCCTGCGCGTGCTGCACCGCCGACCGGGCGGGCGATGACCGCACCCCGCGAGGTGGAGCTGGCCTACGCTGACGCACGTGAGTCTCGCCGTCTGCCCCGGGTCGTTCGACCCGTTGACCCTCGGCCACGTCGACGTCGTGCGGCGTGCGCGGTCGATGTTCGACGAGGTCGTCGTGGCGATCGCGACGAACTCCGCCAAGTCCCCCCTGCTGGCGGCCGAGCAGCGGGTCGCGCTCGCTCGTGACGCCTTCGCCGCCGACCCCGCGGTGCGCGTCGAGGTCGTGCCCGGACTGCTCGCGGACTTCGTGCGCGAGGTCGGTGCGGTGGCCGTGGTCAAGGGCCTGCGCGGGGGCGCGGACTTCGACGGCGAGCTACCGATGGCGCTCATGAACCGGCACCTCACGGGCGTGGAGACGGTGTTCGTGGTCGGTGACCCCGCGCTCGCGCACATCGCGTCCTCGCTGGTCAAGGACGTCGCGCGGTTCGGCGGCCCGATCGAGGACCTCGTGCCGCCCGGTGTGGCCGAGGCCGTGCGGCAGGCGTGGGCGGGTCGCGCGTGAGCCGCGCACGAGGGCTCGTGGTGCCAGGCTGGGACTCGCGCACCCGTGAGAACCACGGACGGACAGAGGACGACAGGAGGACGCCGTGAGCGAGGCCGAGGAGCGCACGGAGGGCCTGACGGGCGTGCTCGACGCCATCGAGGAGGCTGTCGTCGCCGCGCGGAACATGCCGATGTCGTCGTCGGTGCTCGTCAGCCGGGCCGAGCTGCTCGACCTCGTCGCGCAGGCGCGCGAGGTCCTGCCGGACCAGCTGACGCGCGCGGACCAGGTGCTGGCGGACGCCGACACCGCGCGCACCGCGGCTCAGCACGACGCGGACCTCATCCTCGAGCGCGCGCGGACGCGAGCGGCCGAGCTGGTGGCGCGAGAGGCCGTGGTGACCGCCGCGACGACGCGGGCCGCGGAGATCGTCGCCGAGGCCCAGCGCACGGCCGACGAGCTGCGACGCGACGCGGACGACTACTGCGACCGTCGGCTGGCGGACTTCGAGATCGACCTGGGCAAGGTGCTCGCCCAGGTCCAGGCCGGGCGCGCGAAGCTCGCCGGACGCCTCGGCTCGGACGCCTGAGCAGCCCAGGGACCGCCGAACCGGCGGTGGGCGTGCGGCCGGCCGCGGGCAGCGGCGCGTGTCCCGGGTCACCTCGGTGCGATTTGGGAGCCGTTCGCGCAGCCCTGTAGAGTTGTGCGTTGGTCCTGCCGGTCGGCGGACCGAGATGGCAGAAGCAGCAACACGAACGAGGGGACGGCTGTGCAGCGCCCAGTTCACCTCGATCCCCGCTCGCCCTTCGTGCTCGACACCCACGAGCTCGGTCGACGTGCGGGATCGACGCGGACCGTGCAGCGGACCGTCGCCGCTCCTGCCGATCTCGGTACCGAGGTGATCGGCATCCCCGAAGGGGCGGACGTCGAGCTGGATCTGCGGCTCGAGGCCGTCATGGAGGGGGTCCTGGTCACCGGATCGGTCCGGGGTCGGGCGGTCGGGGAGTGCGTGCGCTGCCTGGGCGAGGTCGTCGAGGACGTCGACGTCACGCTCACGGAGCTGTACGTCTACCCCGAGCGTGCGACGGCCGCGGCCGACGCGGGCGACGAGGACGAGGACGTGCGTGAGCTCGAGGGCGATCTGATCGACCTGGAGACCGCGCTGCGGGACGCGGTGGTACCGGCTCTGCCGTTCCAGCCGCTGTGCCGCGACGACTGCCCGGGTCTGTGCTCCGAGTGCGGAGCGCCCCTGGCGGACGACCCTGACCATTCGCATGAGACGCTTGACCCTCGCTGGTCCGCCCTGAGCGGGCTGGTGAGCCAGGACGACGAGACGAAAGAGAGCTAGCCGTGGCGGTTCCGAAGCGCAAGATGTCGCGCAGCAACACCCGTGCGCGTCGGTCGCAGTGGAAGACCACTGCCACGACGATCACGCAGTGCCCCA
>JAEYUL010000017.1 GCA_023432565.1 Actinomycetes bacterium
GCCGTGGTCGCCGCGCACCTCGAGCGTGCGCGCTGAGCGGTCGAGCCGCCCGGGCGCCGCACGGTCCCCTCCGGTGCGCGGACGTCGTGCTGCGCTCTCGCGGGCGCGCGCCTAGCGTGGGCGCACCGGGCCCGGCGGCTTCGCCCCGAGCGGCACGACGAGCGGCCGGGCCACCCTCACGACGAAGGAGCAGACATGCCCACGCGCACCGCACACACGTCATGGCACGGAACCCTGGCCGACGGCAGCGGCCGCGTCGAGCTCACGAGCTCGGGCGCCGGTGCGTACGACGTCTCGTTCCCGCGCCGCGCCGCCGACGAGGCCGGGGGCGTCACGAGCCCCGAGGAGCTGATCGGCGCGGCGCACTCGTCCTGCTACGCGATGCAGCTCTCGGCGGTGATCGCGGAGGCCGGCGGCACTCCCGTCGAGCTCGACGTGACGGCCGACGTGACGCTGCGGCCCGACCCCGCGGGCGGCTTCGCCATCTCCGGGGTCGCGCTCACGGTGCGCGGACGGGTCGAGGGGCTCGACGCCGACGGCTTCCTGGCCGCCGCCGAGAGCGCCAAGGCGGGCTGCCCGGTGAGCAAGGCGCTCACGGGCACGCACATCACGCTGGACGCGGCGCTCGCCTGACCCGCCGCGCTCGCGGCACCCTGAGCGGGGACGAGACCGGGACCTGGGTCCCGGGGGACGCGCCACGTCGTCGCTAGCGTCGCGGACGTGGACCTCGCGCAGAGCACGCCCGGCGACGTGCTGCGCACGATGCGCATCGACCTCGACGACGCCACGCGGCGGCGGTGCCGCGAGCGCGGGCTCGAGCACGGCTCGGCCGCGCACGTCACGCATCGCGGCGGGCTCGGTGGGCGGCTGGTCGGGATCGGTGCCGACCGGTTCGCGCTCGACGCCCAGACGTGCGTCCACGTCTACGTCCCGCCGCTCGACGTCCCGTCGTCCTGACCCTTCCCCGAGCCTGACGTCCCCTGCGTCTCACCCTGCCCTGCCCGGCGGCGGGCTGTCCCCGGCTCGTCCGCGACCGTGCCGGCGCCGGGCGTCCGGCCCTCGGCTGGTCCCGGTCCCGCTCGGGGTACGAGTGCGAGGATTCGCCCTATGACTGCAGTGGCCGACGAGTCCCGCGTGCGTGCCGACGTCGTCGCCGCACTCCGCTCCGCGGTGCGCGGCGCGGTGGACGACTCCGCGCGTCGGCGTGCGGAGTACTCGACCGACGCGTCGAACTACCGCGTCGTGCCGCAGGTCGTCGTCTTCCCGCAGGACCCCGACGACGTGCAGGCCGCCCTCGCGGTGGCGCGTGAGGCGGGCGTGCCGGTGACCTCGCGCGGTGCGGGCACGTCGGTCGCGGGCAACGCGGTCGGTCCGGGCGTGGTGCTCGACTTCTCGCGGCACGTGAACCGGGTGCTCGAGATCGACCCGGAGGCTCGCACCGCGCGCGTCGAGCCGGGAACGATCATGGCGACGCTGCAGAAGGCCGCCGCTCCGCACGGGCTGCGGTTCGGGCCGGACCCGTCGACGTGGACCCGCGCGACGCTCGGCGGGATGATCGGCAACAACGCGTGCGGCCCGCGTGCCGTCGCGTACGGCCGCACCGCCGACAACGTGCTCGCGCTGGACCTCGTCGACGGCACGGGTCGCCGCATCGCCGCGCGCGCGGGGCAGGGGGCGCTCGACTCCGTCCCCGGGCTCGCCGAGCTCGTGCACGGCAACCTCGACGTGCTGCGCACCGAGCTGGGGCGGTTCCCCCGCCAGGTCTCGGGGTACTCGCTCGAGCACCTGCTGCCCGAGAACGGCACGGACCTCGCCAAGGCGCTCGTGGGGACCGAGGGCACCGTCGGGACGATCCTCGAGGCCACGCTGCGGCTCGTGCCGGTCTCCGCCGCGCCCGTGCTCGTCGTCCTCGGCTACCCGGACATGCCCTCGGCTGCCGACGCGGTCCCGTCGCTGCTGACGCACCAGCCGATCGCGATCGAGGGCATGGACGCGCGCCTGGTCGACGTGGTCCGACGAGTGCGCGGAGCCGCGGCCGTCCCCGACCTGCCGCCGGGCGCCGGATGGCTCATGGTCGAGGTCGGCGGCGAGACGCTCGACGAGGCGCTCGAGCGGGCCCGTGACCTGGCCGCCGACTCCGGCACGGACGCGGTCGCGCTGTTCCCTCCCGGCCCGCAGGCCACCGCGATGTGGCGGATCCGCGAGGACGGCGCCGGGCTCGGCGGCCGCACGCCCTCGGGCGAGCAGGCCTGGCCCGGCTTCGAGGACTCGGCCGTGCCGCCGGCCAAGCTCGGCGGCTACCTGCGCGAGCTCGAGGTGCTGATGGCCCGGCACCGGGTCGACGGGCTGGCCTACGGGCACTTCGGCGACGGCTGCGTGCACCTGCGGCTCGACATCCCGCTCGAACGCTCGGGCGCGCCGCTGCGCGCGTTCATGCAGGACGCGGCCGAGCTCGTCGCCTCGCACGGCGGCTCGTTGTCCGGCGAGCACGGCGACGGCCGCGCACGCTCCGAGCTGCTGCCCGTCATGTACTCGCCGCGCGCGATCGAGGTGTTCGGAGCGTTCAAGGCGCTGTTCGACCCGCAGGACCTGCTCAACCCGGGTGTCCTGGTCCGGCCGCGGCAGCTCGACGCCGACCTGCGCCGCCCCGCGGCGCGCCCGCTGCCCGCGACGACCGGCTTCGCGTTCCCGCACGACGCCGGTGACCTGACCACGGCCGTGCACCGGTGCGTGGGTGTCGGCAAGTGCCGCGCCGACTCCACCGCGGCCGGCGGCTTCATGTGCCCGTCGTACCTCGCGACCAAGGACGAGAAGGACTCGACGCGGGGCCGGGCGCGCGTGCTGCAGGAGATGGCGAACGGCACGCTCGTCTCGCGCGGCTGGTCGTCGCCCGAGGTGCACGAGGCCCTCGACCTGTGCCTGAGCTGCAAGGCGTGCTCGTCGGACTGCCCGGCGGGCGTGGACATGGCGCAGTACAAGTCGGAGGTGCTGCACCGCACCTACCGCGGGCGGCTGCGGCCGATGAACCACTACGCCCTCGGCTGGCTGCCGCGCTGGGCGCGCCTCATCACGGGGCTTCCCGGGCTGTCCCGCCTCGTGAACGCGGTGCTCGGCGTGCGTCCGGTCGCCAAGCTCGTCCTGGCCGCCGGCGGCATGGACACGCGCCGGTCGATGGTCCGGTTCGCCGACGAGCCGTTCCGACGCTGGGCCCGGCGAGCGGGTGCGGACCAGGTCACCATCGCCACCGGCCGCAGCGCCGCGGACGCCGGCACGGCCGCCGGCGCGGGCAGCCGGCCGCGCGTGCTGCTGTGGACCGACTCGTTCAGCGACACCCTGGCGCCGTCGGTCGCGCGCGCGGCGGTCACGGTGCTGCGGGACGCCGGTTACGAGGTGCTCGTGCCGGACCACGACGCGTGCTGCGGCCTGACGTGGATCAGCACGGGTCAGCTCGAGGGTGCGCGCCACCAGCTGGAGCACCTGCTCGAGGTGCTCGGGCCGTTCGCGGTCAACGGCATCCCGATCGTCGGCCTCGAGCCGTCGTGCACGGCCGTGCTGCGCTCGGACCTGACCGACCTGCTGCCCGACGACCCGCGGGCCGTGGCGGTCGCGCGCCAGACGCACACCCTCGCCGAGCTGCTGACCGCCCCCGCGCCGATCGGCCCCGGCGACCGCTGGCAGGTCCCGGACCTGTCCGACGTCACCGCCGTCGTCCAGCCGCACTGCCACCACTACTCGGTGATGACGTGGACGGCCGACCGGCGCCTGCTCACCGACGCCGGTGCGCAGTTCTCCGCGATGGCGGGCTGCTGCGGTCTGGCCGGCAACTTCGGGATGGAGAAGGGCCACTACGACGTCTCGGTCGCGGTCGCGGAGAACTCGCTGCTGCCGGCCCTGCGCGACGCCGCGCCCGGAGACGTCTACCTCGCCGACGGGTACTCGTGCCGCACGCAGGCCGACCAGCTCGCGGGCGTCCGAGGCGTCCACCTCGCCGAGCTCCTGGCCGCGCACCTGCCGACCGACCGCAGCCCGACCGCGCCCTGAGCCCGGCGCGCGCCGGTCACTCGCGCGCCAGCCTCGTCATGCCGCGCCCGGGATGCCACGAGGTCACGACGAGCCGCTGGCCGGTGTCGTCGACGCGGGTGTGCACGACCTCGGTGACGTCGAGCGCGAAGTAGGCACCGGGCGGACCCTCGGCGGGCCGCTCGGTCTCCACGAGCCGCCCCGCGAGCTTGGCGTCGCCGGCCCACTGCCTCACGTCCGACGGCGGCTCGAGCGTCGGGCTGTGCACCGCGACCCGGGGGTCGCGCAGCACGTCCCGGAGCTTGACCGAGCCCGGCATCATCCCGAGCGTCACGTCCTGCCCGAATGCGAGCTCGGTGCCGGAGATGCGCGGCGAGCCGTCGGCCCGCAGTGTCGCGAGCGTCTTGTTGGTCCCCGCGCCGAACAGCGCCTCCACGACGGCTGCCAGGTCCGGCGCCTCGCGCCGCACGTCCGCCCACCGCACTCGTCCCGTCATGCGCCCCATCGAACCCGCGACCACCGACACCGCCCGCGCGGGCACCGGCACGCCCCGCGCGTTGCGCCGCGCGCGCCCGACGGGCAGGGTCGGAGCATGCTCGTCGCCTTCTCCGTCAGCCCGCTCGGCGCGGGAGAGTCCGTCGCGGACGCCGTCGCGGACGCCGTCCGGGTGGTCCGGGAGTCCGGGCTGCCGAACCGCACCGACGCGATGTTCACGACCGTCGAGGGCGAGTGGGACGAGGTGATGGACGTGGTGCGGCGCGCGACCGAGGCGGTCGGCCGGCACGGGCACCGCGTGAGCCTGGTCCTCAAGGCGGACATCCGCCCGGGCCGCTCGGGTGAGCTCACGGGCAAGGTCGAGCGCCTCGAGCAGGTCCTCGCCTCGTCGTCGGACGGGCCCGAGACCGCCACCTGACCGCTGACCCGAGGCCCGGCCGGACGCGGCCGCACGCCGCGCGCAACCGGGGCAAACCCGACACGGCCTCCGGCGCGTGACACGAGTGCACGCGAGGGCCAAGATGGCACCGGCACGTCACCCGCACGGTCGTCGCCGCGGGTCAGATCGACCCGTCCGGCGGACAGACCGGACACGCGAGGGCGTGCCAGAGTGTCGATCGCACGTGGGGAGGACCGCGTGCGCACCATCGTCGGGGACGTCGAGCCGCGCCGGGACGCAAGACCTCGAAGGCCTGGGGGCGGGCTGTGGGGCCACGCCGGGTGCTCCTCGCGCACGCACCCAGGAAGGCCGGGATCGGATGCCCTTGTTCGAGCTCGACGACGGCCGCCCGCGCCTCGTCCAGCCGATGCAGCCGCTGCCCGGTTCGTTCGCCCAGGATCTCGCCCTGCTGCTGACGCACCACCTGGCGGCCATCGCGGGGGAGCCGCTGTTCCCGGTGCGGCACCGGTCCGGTGCCCCGGACCACGCCGACCTGCCCGAGCTGCTCGCGCTGGACGCGACGGGACGAGCGGTCGTCGTGGAGGCGGTCCAGGTGCTCGACGACGACGCGGTGGTCGCCGCGCTGCGGCACGCGGGTGCGGCGGCGCGCATGACGGCCACCGACCTCGCCAGGTCCTACCACGCGGACCCCGACCGGTTCGCGGTGGACTTCGCGGCGTTCCGCGACCAGGTCGCGTTCGGGATGACGACGAGCCGCCGCGAGGGTGTGCGGCTGGTCGTCGTGTGCTCGGAGGTCGCGACCGAGGCCGGTGACACGTTGGGCTACCTGCGCGGACCGGGGCGCCATGTGGACGTCCTGCAGCTCGGCGTCGTCCGCGGCGTCGACGACCGCCGGTTCCTCGACGTCTCGCCGCTCGCGCGGCACGAGAACGTGCGCCGGCCGGTCGAGCCGACCGCGCTGCGCCTGGTCCGCTCGAGCGAGGCGTCCTTCGCGACCGCGATGGCCTACGACGAGGGGCGTCGCCGCCCGCCGGCACCGCTGGGCGACACGGGCCACGCGGGGTCGTCGCACGCACCGGGACTGCCGTCGACCTCGGCGTTCCCGTCCGGGCCCGGGCAGACGAACGCGCCGCGCCGGTCGTCGCCGCCCGCCGCGCAGCGTCCCGGCACGGGCCGTCCGACCCCGTCCACGCCGCGGT
>JAEYUL010000065.1 GCA_023432565.1 Actinomycetes bacterium
CCCCCGACGCCGGCACACCAGCCTCGGGAACCTATCCCCGACCGAGTTCGAGAACCTTCACACCGCCGCGACCGCGGCGGCATGATCAACCAACCACGAGTGCCCGCGAAAGCGGGTCAGGCTCCCCCTCACCACGAACCGCGAAGAGCCGCCTTCCGCTGCGGGATGCTCGCCGACTCCTGACGCCTGAAGCCTCGTCGACGGGGCGCGGAACGCCGCCGCGGCCCGTCCGTCGGCGTCTATGGTTCTCCCAGCGCACGCCCGCCGGCGAGGAGGCCCTGATGGCACGGGAGTTCGGACCGTCCGCGACGACGCTCACCTGGGGGCTCGGCCTGCTGCTCCCGGGAGCCCTGGTCGCGTTCTGGGTGCGCGGGTTCTCCGATGGCGACGGGGGCCAAGGTCTCTCGTCGGGGTCCGACGGGCTGCTCGTCGTCCTCGGGGTCGGGGCAGCGGCCGTCGGGCTGGTCATGACCCTGATCGGGGTGTGGCAGCTCGCGACGAACGTCGACATCGCGGCACGCGCCGCTCACGACGGAGCCCGGGCGGGCGAGCCGGGGCACGGGCGCGCCGACCGCGAGGCCGCGGGGAAGGCGAGCGCCCGAGCGACGTCGACGGAGCAGGTCGCGACGGACGAGTGACGGCTCAGGGCCTCGACGCTGCCGGCCCTGGGCGTTGGTGTGAAGGACGACGAGTACCGCCTGCGTCGTCGCCGTCCGGTGCGGGCCCGTGCGCGGGCTCGTGCGCGGCGCTCGTCGGCAAGGTGCGCGTGGGCATTCGGTGACACGAAGGCGGACGCCGGCGGGCGGTGGACGTACGACGCGCGTGTGGGTGGCGTGAGGCAGGATCGTCCGGGCCGCGGGCGCGGCCCCTCTGCCCGTCGGAAGGATCTGTGTGCTCACCATCGCCAGCGTCAACGTCAACGGTATCCGGGCGGCCTTCCGCCGCGGGATGGGCGACTGGCTGCAGGGCCGTGACCCGGACGTCCTGCTGCTGCAGGAGGTGCGCGCGAGCGACGAGATCCTGGCGGACCACCTGCCGTCCGGCCGGTGGCACCTCGCGCACGAGGAGAGCCAGGCCAAGGGTCGCGCCGGGGTCGCGATCGCGTCGCGGCTGCCCATGTCCGCGATCCGCATCGGGCTGGGCACGGGCGTGCCCGGGGACAGCGGCCGGTGGGTCGAGGCGGACCTAGAGCTCCCCCCACGTGACGCAGAGCCCGCGCGCACGGTCACGGTGGTCTCGACGTACGTCCACTCGGGCACGCTCAACACGCCCTCGATGGACGAGAAGTTCGCGTTCCTCGAGGTGATGACGGCCCGGCTCGCGCAGATCGCCGCCGCGGGCGGGTACGCGGTGGTCGCGGGCGACGTGAACATCGCGCACCGCGAGCCCGACATCAGGAACTGGAAGGGCAACCTCAAGAGCGCGGGCTTCCTGCCCGCCGAGCGGGCGTACATCGACCGGTGGCTCGGCCTGGGTTGGCGCGACCTGGGCCGCGAGCTCGGCGGCGAGGGGCCGGGGCCGTTCACGTGGTGGTCCTGGCGCGGCAAGGCGTTCGACAACGACGCCGGGTGGCGGATCGACTACCAGTTCGCGACGCCGCGCCTGGCCGACACCGCCGTGAAGGCGGCCGTCGACCGCGCGCCGACGTACGACGCCCGGTTCTCCGACCATGCCCCGCTCGTCGTGGAGTACGACCTGTAGGCGCTCCTGGACGCACCCTGCCGGTCGGTCGCCTGACGGTCAGTCGGGGCTGCGCGCCGGGTCGTCGTCGGGCGTCGGCACCGGGAGCTCGCGCATGCCGAGCAGGGGCGAGACCACCACCGGGAGCACGGACAGGGCGGTCACCGCGGCGGCCACCCACAGTGTCGGCAGGACCCCGAGCGCGTGCCCCAGCCACCCGCCGACCAGGCCACCCAGCGGCATGACGCCCCAGACGATGAACCGCACCGAGGCGTTCATGCGGCCCAGCAGCGCGGGCGGGCACAGGCGCTGCCGGAAGCTGACCTGCGCGATGTTGTAGACGAGCACCGCGAAGTTCAGCACGACGCCCCCGACGACGAGCACGACCTGCGGCGAGATCGGCAGGCTCGCGGCGAGGGGGGTGAGCACGGCCGCCGGGATGAAGGCGAGCGCCGAGATCGGGATGACGCGCGCCTCGCCGACGCGGCGGCTGATCCGGTCGGCCGTCAACGCGCCGGTCAGCCCGCCGACGGCGGCCGCCGAGACCACGGTTCCGTACGCGGCGGTGTCGAGCTCGAGCGTTCGCAGCGCGAAGATCACCATGACGGCCCCGGAGATGGCGCCGCCGAAGTTGCCCAGCGACGTGGTGGCGACGATCCGCCGCAGGATCGGCTGGTGCACGACGAAGCGCAGCCCCTCGGCGATCTCGGTGCGCAGCGGGCGGCGGTCGTGGGATGACGGCGTGGCCTCGCGGTGCGCGATGCGCCCGACGCCGAAGGCCGAGAACAGGTACGTCACGACGGTGACCGCGATGAGTGCGGGCGCGGCCACGACGCGAAGGAGCGCGCCGCCGAGCGCGGGGGCGGCGACCATCGCCACCGACTGCGTCGCCTGCAGCTTCGAGTTGCCCTCGACGATGTGGTCGAGGCCGACGAGCCCGGGGACGTAGCTCTGGTGGGACACGTCGAAGAACACGTTCGCCACCGAGATCGCGGTCGCGGCGGCGACGAGCAGCGCGACGGAGGCGTGCCCGGTCGCGGCGGCCGCGACGACGACCGCAAGCACGGCTGCGCGCACGAGGTCCGCCACGATCAGCACGCGACGCTTGCGCATGCGGTCCACCCACGCGCCCGCGGGGAGCCCGATGACCAGGAACGCCGCAGTCTCGGCCGCGCTCAGCAGGCCCATCTGCCACTCGGTCGCGTGCAGGTGCTCGACGGCGTAGACCGGCAGGACCAGCGCGGTGAGCTGGGCGCCGAGCTGTCCGGTCGCGTCGCCGGCCCACAGCCACCGGAAGTCGCGGTGGTGGATCAGGGAGCGCTGACGCGCCGGTGCCGCCCCGGAGGCGGCAGGGTCCGGGGCTCGCGAGCCCTGCGCCGGTGCGGGGCCGGGCTGCGGTGTGGTCACGCCGCCAGGATCCGCATGTGATTGGGAATTGTCAATCAGTGGCAGGATGAGCCCATGGCCACCGCCTCGTCGCCGTCGGACCCGCCGTCCGCGGCCGTGCCGGATCGGGCGGGCGCGCCGGATCCCGCGGCCGTGCCGGACCCTGCGGCCGTGCCGGACCCTGCGACCGAGCCCGCGGCCGGGCCGCGACCGCTCGCGCCCGAGGTCCCCGACGACCCCGACGCCGACGCCCGCGCTCTCGCCTCGACCCTGCGCATCCGCATCCTGCGGCTGTGCCTCGACGAGTCGCTCACGAACCGCGAGATCGCCCAGCGCCTCGGACGCAACCCCGCGACGGTGCTGCACCACGTGCGCACGCTCGTCGACCGTGGCTTCCTGGCGGCCGAGCCCGCCCGTCGCGGCACCCGCGGGGCACGCGAGGTGCCCTACCGCGCGACCCGCCGGTCGTGGCGCTCACCGTCGCAGCCGGGTCGGGCGCGCGTCCTCGTCGACACGTTCCTGCAGGAGCTCGCGCTGGTCGAGAACCTCGACGACCAGCCGATGGTCCGGCTCGGGCTGCGCCTCGACGACGAGGCCGCCCGGGAGCTCGTCGGACGGCTCGAGGCTGTCTTCCAGGAGTACGCGCAGCGCCCGTCCGACCCGGACGGGACGCCGTACTCGCTGTTCTTCTCGATGCACGAGGACGTCCAGCGACGGCGCGGCCCGGGTCCGTCGCCCACCTGAGGCGAGGCGACGGACCCGAGCCGCGTGCGCTGCCCTGCGCCACGACGAACCGTCACGTGTCGTCGCGGCCTCCTGCGAGCGAGTCCGAGCGCTGCGCCCGTGCGACGGTCGCCAGCGTGCACGCCACCGGGATGGCGAGCACCGCGACGGTGAGCAGGCCGGTCGTCGCCAGGTCGACCACGGGCAGCGCCGGCCCGAGCAGCCCGAACGTCGTCCCGAGCACCGCGGGCACCACGGCCAGCACCCCGATGGTCCACGCGCTCGCACCAGTCACGAGCGACTCCGTGAACGTCGTGACGAGCAGCTGCCGGCGGGTCGCGCCGGTCCGGCGCAGGAGCAGCAGCTCGTCGCGCCGCCCTGCGGTGGCGAGCACCACCGCGTTCGCCGCGCCGATCCCCGCGAACGACAGCAGCAGCAGGACGAGCACCGACGAGAGCCGGCTCCCCGCGGCGGCGGCGTCGGCCACGGAGCGGCCGTAGGCGTCTGCGTCCTGCGCGACGAGCCCCGTGCCGTCCAGCGCCTCGACGACCGCGGCCGGCGAGCGCGTCACGACGAGCAGCGTGTCCGGTGCGCTGTCCAGGCCGGCGTCCCGCATCGCCTCGTCGGACGCGATCAGCGGTCCGAGCGCCAGGCCGCGGTCGTAGACGGCGACCACACGCGAGGAGTGCACGGTGCCGTCGTGCCGCCACGTGACCGTCCCGCCCAGTCGCAGGCCGAGCTCGAACCGTGCGTCCGTGCTGATCGCGACCGTGCCCGGCTCGGCCAGGTCGGCGAGCGAGCCGTCGACCATCCCGGGATCCAGCGCGTCCGGGCTCGTCGCCGCCGGCACCACACGGAAGCCCGCCGGCTCCCACGCGAGGGCCGAGCCGAAGCCTTCGTCCTCCTCGGTGCGGACCTCGACCGGCACGGCGGACAGCGGCGTCACGCTGACGCCCTCGAGCGCCCCGACGGTCGCGACGTCGGCAGGTGTCAACCCGGTCGGGTGGCTGACGACGAGGTCGGCGCCGAGCGCGTCGGTGAGCTGCTGGTCGGCGGCGCGCGTGACCGCCTCGTTGACGCTCGTCTGCACCGTGCCGACCGCGAGCATGAGCGCGAGCGGGACGACGACCGTGGTCAGGCGGCGCGAGAACCCGCGGACGTTGGCGAGCGCGAGCCGGGTCGTGGCGTGGGAGCGTCCGCTCGTGCCCAGCCTGGCGGCACGGTCGAACGTCCACGACACGAGCAGCGGACCGGCGAGCGCGGCCGCGGCCACCAGCAGGAAGGCCGAGGTCGCTGCCGTCGCGGCCCCCAGCGTGCCGGGGACGAGCAGCGGGCTGCACGCGACGACGAGACCGCCCAGTCCGAGCACGAGCGCCGCGACGCGGCGTACCCGGCCGACCTCGCGCGACTCGACGCTGCTGCCGCCGACGGCGGCCGTGGGCGACAGCCGCAGGGACTCTCGCGCGGCGATGCGTGCGGCCACCGCAGCGGTGGGCAGGAGCAGGAGCGTCGCGCCCAGCACCGGCAGCGGCGCGAGCAGCGGGTCGACCTGCGGCACGGCGAACCCGGCGTCCTCGAGCACGGGCCGCAGGAGCCACGCGAACGCGATCCCGATCGTCGCGCCGACGGGCGCGGCGACGAGCGTGACGGCGAGCACCTCGCCGTCCACGAGGCGACGCACCTGACGCCCGGTGGCCCCGACCGCACGCAGCAGTGCGAGCTCGCGGCGGCGTTGCCGCAGCGCGAGCGTCACGGTGGCCGCGACGACGAGCACGACGAGGCAGAGCGCGGTGCCCGCGAACGACGTCGCCAGCGCGACGAGCTCGCCGCCGCGCGCGTCGTCGGAGTCCGCCGAGAGCCCTGCGACCAGGAGCCAGCCGGTCATCGAGACCAGCGCTCCGGCGAGGGCGAGCACGAGGGCGGTGGCAGCCATGCTGCCGCGGTGGGCGCGCACAGCGCGCCGGGCGAGGAACCACATGCCGCTCACCGGCCCAGGTCCAGCATGCGCGCGTTGACGAGCTCGGCGGTCGGCGCCTCGAGGGTGTCGGCGATGACGCCGTCCGCGATGAACAGCACACGCTCGGCCGTGGCGGCCACGCGGCTGTCGTGCGTGACGAGCACGACCGTCTGCCCGAGCGTGGCCGCGGTGTCGCGCAGCAGCTCGAGCACCTGGGCGCCGCTGCGCGAGTCCAGGGCGCCTGTGGGCTCGTCGGCGAACACGACCTCCGGCCGGGTGAACAGCGCGCGCGCGATGGCGACGCGCTGGGCCTGCCCGCCGGACAGGTGGCCCGGCAGCCGGTCCTCGAGCCCGCCGAGCCCGAGCGCGGCCAGGAGCTGGGCCAGCCACCGCTCGTCGGGCACGCTGCCGGCGAGCAGCACCGGCAGAGCGATGTTCTCGGCGACGCTCAGGTGACCGATGAGGTTGTACGACTGGAAGACGAACCCGATCCGGTCACGGCGGAAGCGGGTCAGGGCGTCCGCGGACAGCCCGGTCAGGTCCTGCCCGCCGATCACGACGCGCCCGCTCGTCGGGACGTCGAGCCCCGCGGCGCAGTTCAGCAGCGTGGACTTGCCCGAGCCGGACTGCCCCATGACGGCGGTCAGCGAGCCGGCGGGCAGCGAGATCGAGACGCCGCGCAGCGCATGCACGTCCGTCGCGCCGCGGTAGGTCTTGTGGACGTCGGTGAGCTGGACCGAGACGTCGGTCCTCGTGGTGGTGGCGGTCATCGTGGGCTCCTTGTCCTGGATGTCGCCATCACGCTAGGAACCGGGAGCACCCCGTCACGAGCCTCCGAGGACGGCACTGCGGCGCTTGCATCCTTCGATGCAAGCGCTGGTGGGAGCCCCGTGCGGACGTCGGGCCGCCCGGGGGCGTCAGCCGCCGAGCTCGACGATGCCGTTCTGGTACGCCCAGACCACGGCCTGCAGCCGGGATCGCACACCGAGCTTGGGCATCGCGCGGGCGAGGTGGGACTTCACCGTCGAGACCTCGACGACGAGCGTCGCGGCGATCTCCTCGTTGGACATCCCCTGGGCGAGCAGCAGCAGGATGTCGAGCTCGCGCGGCGTCAGCAGCTCCGTGGCGCGCGCCGCGGTCACCGGCTGGGTCCGCCGCCGCGTGACGACCTCCCGCAGGACGCGCTTGGTCAGCGCGTTGGCGAGCATGCCCTGACCGGCGGCGACCGAGCGCACCGCGTCGACGAGGACCGCGGGCTCGGCGTCCTTGAGCAGGAACCCCGACGCGCCGGCCTCGAGCGCGCCGAACAGGTACTCGTCGACGTCGAACGTCGTCAGGATCAGCACGGGGACGGGGTCCTCGACGTCGGGGCCGCACAGCGCGCGCGTCGCGGTGATGCCGTCGGTCCCGGGCATCCGGATGTCCATGCAGACGACGTCCGGGCGCAGCGCACGCGCGAGCTCGACGGCCGTCGCGCCGTCGGCGGCCTGCCCCACGACGGTGATGTCCGGTTCGGTGTCGAGCATCGTCGACAGGCCGGTGCGCACGAGCGCCTGGTCGTCGGCCACGACCACGCGGATCCCGCCCGTCGAGCCGCCCGTGCCGTCGTCGGACGCGAGGCCGCTCGGCGCGCTGGTCTGGTCGGTCATGGCGTGTCGCCCTCCGGGGTCGTCGGGTCGGCCGACGGGACGGTGAGGCGGACCTGCCAGCCCCCCTCGCCCGTCGGACCGTACCGGAGGCGCGCACCGGTGACCTCGGCCCGTTCACGCATCCCGACGAGCCCGTACCCCGGCTCGTGCGCGGGCGCGGCGGCGTCGTGCGGCGGCGGGCCGTTGCGGACCGTGACGACGAGCAGGTCGTCGGTCCGTGCATCGAGGTGCACCTCGCACGCAGCTCCTGGCGCGTGCCGGCCGGCGTTCGCGAGCGCCTCCTGCACCGTGCGGTAGACGACGAGCTGGGCGAGCGGTCCCAGCGCCCCCGAGGCGGCGAGCGTGTCCACCGGTCCCGAGCGTCGCAGCGCCACGTCGAGGCCTTGAGCACGTGCGCCGGCCACGAGCTCGGCGACCCCGGCGAGCGTCTCCATCCGCACGACGCCCGCCTGCTCGCCCGGGGCGTCGTCGTCCCGCAGCAGCACGACGAGGTGGCGCAGGTCCCGCAGCATCGCGGTGCTCTGCTCGCGGACCTGCGCGACCGCGGCCTTCGCACCCGCGGGGTCGACGTCGATCTGGCGACCGATCGCGCCGGTCATCACGGCGATGCCCGACAGGTGGTGCGCGGCGATGTCGTGCAGCTCGCGGGCCATCGCGGTGCGTTCACGCTCCACGGCGACCTGCACGAGCGCGTCGTGCTCGCGGGCACGTGCCGCGAGCGAGTCGGCCGTGGCCGCGCGGGCCTCGCGGCGCGCCCCCACGACCGTCGCGGCGACCACCGGCAGCCCCACGGCACCCAGCGCCTGCACCAGACCCCCCGTGACCGCGATCGCCACCTCGGTCCCGATGCGCAGCTCGGCCCAGGTGACCCCGCAGGCGACGAGCAGCCCGGCGACCACGAGCGCGGGCGCGGTGCGCGCCCGACCCCGGGCCAACGAGACCTCGTACGCGGCCACCAGCACGGCGACGAGGCCGACCCCGATGCCCTCGCCGAGCCCGGCCAGCGCGGGGACGCCG
The DNA here is from genome assembly GCA_023432565.1 of Actinomycetes bacterium. Taxonomy (GTDB): domain Bacteria; phylum Actinomycetota; class Actinomycetes; order Actinomycetales; family Cellulomonadaceae; genus Cellulomonas. The sequence goes on from JAEYUL010000065.1 coordinate 8,413, forward strand.
GCCGCGACCGCGACGAGGACGCGCCCGTCTGCGGGCGCGCGGGACGCGAGCGCCACCGACTGCAGGACGAGGACCGCCACGGCCCACCACCACGACGCCGTGCCCAGGGCGGGCACGCCCACGGCCCCCGTCGGGTCGGCAGCGTGCAGCAGCGCCGCCACCACGAGCAGCAGCAGTCCGAGCGCCCCGCACGTCGCCGGGACGGCGAGGCGCGCGGGGCGCAGGCGGTGGCGATCGCGGTCGTTCACGCGAGTCACGATAGGGGCGTCCGCCGCGCTCGGGAGCGGGGACGGCCACCCGGGTCAGACGACGAAGGCAGGTGGACGCAGGGCGTGGTCCCGGAACGCGGCGTCGACCGCGTCGGCGACGGCGCCGACGTCCTGCGTCTCGACGAGGGCGATCGCCGAGCCGCCGAAGCCGCCACCGGTCATGCGTGCGCCGAGTGCGCCGGCTGCCCGGGCGGCCTCGACCGCGAGGTCGAGCTCGTGGCTCGAGACCTCGTAGTCGTCGCGCAGCGAGGCGTGCGACGCGTCGAGCAGGGGGCCGACGTCGCGCAGGCCGCCCGCGTCGAGCAGCGCGACGAAGTCCTGCACCCGCGCGATCTCCGTCAGGACGTGCCGCACGCGGCGCACGCGCAGCTCGCCCTCGGGCGTGCCGTCGGCGAGTGCCTCCAGCGCGCTCGCGGGCCGGCCGGGGGAGTCGGTCAGGTCGCGCAGCGTCGCGACACCCAGCAGGGCGGCCGACTCCTCGCAGGTCGCGCGCCGGGCGGCGTACTGCCCGTCGACGAGAGCGTGCTCGGCGCGCGTGTCGATCACCAGCAGCGCGAGGCCGTGAGCCGCGGGGTCGAACGGGACGTGCCGCACCGACTGGTCCCGGCAGTCGAGCAGCAGCGCGTGGCCCTGCTGGGCGCGCAGCGCCGCCGCCTGGTCCATGCCGCCCGTCGGTGCGCCGGCGATCTCGTTCTCGGCGCGCACGCAGTCCGCTGCCAGCGCCGCCCGGTCCTGTGCGAGCGCGTTGACGGCGTCGAGCGCGAGCGCGACCGAGCAGGACAGTGCGGCCGACGACGACAGGCCCGAGCCGACGGGCACGCACGAGTCGACTGCGACGTCGAAGCCGGGCACCGCCAGGCCCCGCTCGCGCAGCGCCCACGCGGTCCCCGCGACGTACGCGGTCCAGCCCGCGACGGCTCCGGGCCGGACCTGCTCGAGCTGCAGCCCGACGAGGTCCGGGTACCGGGCCGAGGCCATGCGCGCCGTGTCGTCGGCCCGCCGCCGCAGCGCCGCGTACGTGCGGTGGGCGAGCGCGACGGGCAGGCACAGGCCGCCGTTGTAGTCGGTGTGCTCGCCGATGAGGTTCACGCGTCCGGGCGCGGACCACACGCCGTCGGGTGCGGTGCCGAACGCCGTCACGAACGCCGCCTCGGCACGCTCCCGCCCGTCCGCGCGGTCCCAGGCGCGGACCCACGTGGTCACGCGAGCTCCTGCAGGCGGGCCGCGATGCGCTCGGGCGTCGTGTCGCTCACCCACGCGGCCACGCCCGACTCGACGCCCGCGAGGTACTTCAGCCTGCCAGGTGCGCGCAGCACGGAGAACAGCTGCAGCGACAGCCGCCAGTCCTCGCGGCCCTCGCGGGCCGGTGCCTGGTGCCAGCCGGAGATGTACGGCAGGGGCATCGGGACCTCGTCGTCGACGAAGAAGAGGTCCAGGCGGCGCAGCAGCTCGAGGTAGCTCGTCGCGAGGTCGGCGCGCTCGTCGTGCGACAGCGCGGGCAGGTCCGGGACGTCCCGCCGGGGCACCAGGTGCACCTCGACGGGCCAGCGCGCGGCGAACGGCACGTAGGCGACCCAGTGCTCGGACTCCAGGACCACGCGCGTGCCGTGCCGCAGCTCGGCGTCGAGGACGTCGCGTCCCAGCAGGTTGCCGGTGCGCGCGCGGTGCTCGCGGGCGGCCGCGAGCATCGTCGCGGTGCGCGGCGCGAGGTACGGCAGCGCGTAGACCTGCCCGTGCGGGTGGTGCAGCGTGACGCCCACCTCGCGGCCACGGTTCTCGAACACGAACACCTGCTCGACGCCCGCGACCGCGTTGAGCGCGGCCGTGCGGTGCGCCCACGCCTCGATGATCGTGCGCATCCGCCGCGGGCCGACGGTGGCCAGCGAGGCGGTCGCGTCCGACGAGAAGCACACGACCTCGCAGCGGCCGACGGCCGCGCGCGTCTGCCACAGCGGCTCGTCGTCGAGCAGCGCGATCTCGTCGTCGACGCCGGGGACGCGCACCAGCGAGGGGAAGCGGTTCTCGAACACGACCACGTCGTAGTCGTCGGCGGGGATCTCGCCGTCCTGGTAGGCCGCGCCGGGCTGTGCCGGCGCGAGCGGGTTGGCGTCCGCCGGGGGCAGGAACGTGCGGTTCATGCGGTGGGCGGCCATCGCCACCCACTCGCCGGTCAACGGGTCGCGCCGCAGCTGGGGGCCGTCGGGCGTGCGGCCGTCCGGACCGGGGGAGAACCGGTCAGCCAGCGGGCGCGGGTCGTCGAGGCGGCGCGTCGCGGTGCCGGAGACGTAGGGCTCGGAGTCGTCGAAGTACAGCAGCTCGCGTCCGTCGGCGAGCAGCGTGGAGGTGACCCGCACCGCGGCGCGGGTGTCGGTGATCATGCCGGGGCCCCGGGCCGGCGGGGTGCCTGCGCCGGCACCGTCTGGAGCCGGTCGCGCAGCAGGCGGTGGGCGGCGGGAGGTGCCTCGTCGTCCATGACGACCAGGTCGACCTCGTCGAGGTCGGCGATCTTCGCCAGGCCCACGACGCCCCACTTGGTGTGGTCAGCGAGCACCGTGGTCGCGGCGGCGCACTCCATGAGCGCGCGATCGGTGGCCGCCTCGGCCAGGTTCGGGGTGCAGAGCCCGGACTCGTCGAGCCCGTGCACGCCGAGGAACGCGCGGTCGACCCGCAGCAGGCCGAGCGAGGCGTCGGCGACGCGCCCGACGAGCGCATCGGACGGCGTCCGCACGCCACCGGTCAGGACGACCTCGAGGCCTCGGGGGGCGGCGCTGCGGTGCAGGGCCTCGGCGATGCGCAGCCCGTTGGTCACCACGGTGAACGGCCGCAGGTTGGCGTCCGCGGCGACGAGCTCGGCGAGCCGGTAGGTCGTCGAGCCGGCCGAGAGCGCGACGGTCTGGCCGGGTTCGAGGTCAGCGTGCGCGGCGCGTGCGATGGCAGCCTTCTGGGGGCCCGCGTGCTCGACCTTGACGTCGAACCCCGGCTCGTCCGACGCGCGCGACCCGCCTGGGGCGACGGCGCCGCCGTGCACCCGGCGCACGCGACCCGCACGGGCCAGCTCGGCGATGTCGCGGCGGATCGTCATGTCGGAGACGCCGAGCTCGGCGACGAGGTCCGCGACGCGGGCGGCCCCGTGCTCGCGGACGGCGGCCAGGATCAGCTCGTGTCGTTGGCTAGCCAGCACCTGAACATGGTCGCACACGAACGAACAGAAAGAAACAACCGGAGCGACGGCGGCGAGAGCGCCGGGAGCGTGACCGCAGCGCCCGGCCGCTCAGCGCCCGGCGGGCGACAGGCCGAGCGAACGCCCCGCCAGGCCGCGGGGCCGCTCGCTGATCGTGCGGGCGATCTGCACGAGCGCACGGGCCGCAGGGGAGCTCGGGTGGCTGCGCACCACCGGCTCGCCCACGTCGCCGCCTTCCCGCAGCGCGACGTCGAGCGGGATCTGGCCCAGCAACGGCACGTCACCGCCCGTCAGCTCCGTGAGGCGGTGCGCCACGCGCGCGCCGCCGCCCGAGCCGAACAGCTCGAGCCGGGAGCCGTCGGGCTGCTCGAGCCACGACATGTTCTCGACCACGCCCACCACCTGCTGGCGCGTCTGCACCGCGACCGACCCGGCGCGCTCGGCCACCTCGGCGGCGGCGTCCTGCGGCGTGGTCACGACGACGATCTGCGAGCCGGGCAGCAGCTGGGCCACCGAGATCGCGATGTCGCCCGTCCCCGGCGGCAGGTCCAGCAGCAGCACGTCCAGGTCGCCCCAGAACACGTCCGCGAGGAACTGCTGCAGCGCACGGTGGAGCATGGGGCCACGCCACACCACGGGCTGGCCCGGCGGGACGAACATGCCGATCGAGACGACCTTGACGTCGTGCGCCACCGGCGGCAGCAGCATGTCGTCGACCTTCGTCGGCGGGCGGTCCACCCCCAGCATGCGCGGGATCGAGAAGCCGTAGATGTCGGCGTCGACCACGCCGACGCGCAGGCCGTCGGCCGCGAGCGCGACCGCGAGGTTCGCCGTCACCGACGACTTGCCCACGCCGCCCTTGCCCGACGCGATCGCGAACACCTTGGTCAGGGACGACGCCTGCGCGAACGGGATCGTCGGCTCGGCATCCGTGCCGCGCAGCGTGCGCCGCAGCTCGGCGCGCTGCTCGGCGCTCATCACGCCCAGCTCGACCGCGACCTCGCGGACGCCCTCGAGCGGGGCGACCGCGGCCGTGACGTCGCGCGTGAGGGTGTCCTTGAGCGGGCAGCCCGCGGTCGTCAGGTCGAGCCCCACGACGACGCGGTCGCCGTCGACCGTCACCGAACGGACCATCCCGAGCTCGGTGATCGGGCGGCGGATCTCGGGGTCCTGCACGCTCGCGAGCGCGGCGTGGACGGCCTCGGTCAGGGTGGCGTCGGTGGGGGGCACGACGACCATGCTAGGTCGGCCGCGGGGCGTTCCGTCCGGGCCGTCCGGCCCCCGGCCGCTGCAGGACCGTGACCCGCCGCGCCGCAGCGGTCAGGCGCCGGCCCGCCGCCGGTCCGGCTTGCGCTCACCACGAGGGCGCGGCTCGGCCTTGTCCGAGGAGGCGGCGTCCTCGTCCTCGTCCTCGTGCTCCGCGGCGAGGTCCTCGAGCAGGTTGCGCAGCTCGGAGCGCACGAAGTCACGCGTCGCGACCTCGCCGAGAGCGATCCGCAGCGCGGCCATCTCCCGCGCGAGGTACTCGGTGTCCGCGAGGTTGCGTTCGGCGCGCTGGCGGTCCTGCTCGGCCTGGACGCGGTCACGGTCCGTCTGCCGGTTGGCGGCCAGCAGGATCAGGGGTGCGGCGTAGGACGCCTGCAGCGACAGCATCAGCGTGAGCGCCGTGAACCCGTTGGCCGCCTTGTCGAACCGCAGGTGCTCCGGCCCCCAGGAGTTCCAGCTGAGCCAGACGACGCAGAAGATCGTCAGCCAGAAGATGAACGACGGCGTCCCCAGGAAGCGCGCGATGCTCTCCGAGACCCGCCCTGCGGCGTCCTGGTCGCTGGACCCGCGCGAGAGCAGCGGGCGCGGGAACAGGGAGCGGCGCGACTCGCGCGGCTGGTCGAGACGCTCAGCCACGGCCCACCGCCGGCCGGGTCGCGCCACGCGGGGCGGGAGCGCTCGAGGCCGGCAGCCCGCCCGGCTCGTCGTCCTGCTCGCGCCAGTCCTCGGGCAGCAGGTGGTCCAGCACGTCGTCGACGGAGACGGCGCCCAGCAGCCTCTTGTCGGCGTCGACCACGGGCAGTGCCAGCAGGTTGTACGTCGCGAGCTGGCGCGTCACCGCCATGAGCGGCGCGCCCGCCTCGACCGGCTCGACGTCCGAGTCGACGATCGACCCGATCGGCTCGTGGGGCGGCTCGCGCAGCAGGCGCTGCAGGTGCACCACACCGATGTAGCGGCCCGTGGGCGTCTCGAGCGGCGGGCGGACGACGAACACCATCGAGGCGAGCGCCGGCGCCAGGTCCTGCCGCCGGACGTGGGCGAGCGCCGCGGCGATCGGCGTCTCCGGTCCCAGGACCACGGGCTCGGTGGTCATGAGGCCACCGGCGGTGTTGTCCTCGTACGCGAGCAGGCGCCGCACGTCGCGCGCCTCCTCGGGCTCCATGAGCTCGAGGAGCTCGGCGACCTGCTCGTCGGGCAGCTCGCCCAGCAGGTCGGCCGCGTCGTCGGGCTCCATGGCCTCCAGCACGTCGGCCGCGCGCCCCAGCTCCAGGCCGCGCAGGATCGCCACCTGGTCGTCGCCCGGGAGCTCCTCGAGCACGTCGGCGAGCCGGTCGTTGTCGAGCGCTGTGGCGACCTCGAGGCGGCGCGTGGTGCCCAGGTCGTGCAGGAGGTCGGCCAGGTCGGCGGGCTTGAGGTCCTCGTACTGCGCCAGCAGCAGCTCGGCACCCTGGTGCCCGGCCGCGCGGGCCAGGCCCGTGACCTCGTTGATCGCCACGAGCTGCGTCTCGCCGCGACGCCGCAGCAGTCCGCGGTGACCGGGGACGTCGCGACGCACGAACAGCTTGGAGACCACCCAGTCGTTGTTGCGCTGCAGCTCGATCGCGACGTCCTCGATCGTCGCGGAGCCGCCGCCGACCAGGTCGACCGTGCGGTCCAGGAGCTCGCCGACCACCAAGGTCTCGAACGCCCGCTGCTCGAAGCGGCGCATGTTCACCAAGCCGGTCGAGATGACCTGGCCCGGGTCGATCGCGGTGACGCGCGTGAGCGGCAGGAACACGCGCCGCCGACCGGGCACCTCGACCACGAGACCCACCGCGCGCGGGGCTCCCTTGGGGCGCACGAGCACGACGACGTCGCGCACGCGGCCGACCTGGTCACCGAGGGGATCGAACACCGTGGTGCCGGCCAGGCGTGCGACGAACACCCGGGTGCCGACGCTGCTCACGCGGTCAGCCTAGACGCCGGGCGTCGCCCGCACGCGCGTGCCACCCCGAGGCGTCCCGGCCCGGCCGCCCGCCCGCCCTCCGTCGCACACCACCGACCGTCGACGACCCCGTGGCTGCTCAGGCTCACGGGCCGCTCCGCCGGAGCGGTCGCCGGGTCGTGAGCGGGGTCGTCGGTCGTGGTCGCCGGGGGAGGGGATCGGGCGGCTCGTGCGTGCGATGGGCGGCGCCTGGTCAATCCCCAGGTCGGCGAGGGAGGATCGGTCCATGTCGTTCTCCGGCCAGACCCGCGTCCCGCGCACCCCGACCCCGCCGCAGGGGGAGACGGTCGCACGCTACGACACGTACACGCACGCGCAGAAGGCGGTCGACCACCTGGCCGACAAGTCCTTCCCGGTGCAGATGGTCACGATCGTGGGCACCGACCTGCAGATGGTCGAGCGGGTCACCGGCCGGCTGTCGTACCCGCGCGCGGCCTCCGGCGGGTTCGTCTCCGGCGCGTGGTTCGGCCTGTTCGTCGGGCTGCTGCTGTCGCTGTTCTCCGAGCCCGGCGGCGCGAGCCTGATCCTGCCCGCGATCCTCATCGGCGGCGCCTTCGGCCTGCTGTTCTCCGTGCTGACGTACTCGTTCACGCGGGGCCGGCGTGACTTCACGTCCGCGAGCCAGATCGTGGCCTCGTCGTACGCGGTGCTGTGCCACGCGGAGAAGGCGCACCAGGCGCGCCAGCTCCTGGCGGAGGTCGGCGGGGTCGTGTCCGGGTGGCCGGCGCGCGTGGTGCAGGACGCGCCGCCCGCGGTCCCGCCCGCTGCCGTGCCGCCCGCGCCCGTGGCTCCGCCGGTCAGCACGCCGCCGACGAGCACGCCGCCGACGAGCACCCCGCCCAGCACCCCGCCCAGCACCCCGCCCACGAGCACCCCGGCCAGCACGCCGACGGACGCGGGCGGCGGGTCCGCAGGCGGCACCTCGGACGCCGGCCCGCAGGCCTGAGGCTCAGCGCCCGAGCAGCCCTGCCATCCACGCCTCGACCGCGTCCGGGTCGCGGGGCAGCGCGGCGGACAGGTTCTCGTTGCCGTCGGCCGTGATGAGCACGTCGTCCTCGATGCGCACGCCGATGCCGCGGTACTCCTCGGGGACGCGCAGGTCGTCGGACTTGAAGTACAGCCCCGGCTCGATCGTGAAGACCATGCCCGGCTCGAGCACGCCGTCGAGGTAGAGCTCGGCGCGCGCCTGCGCGCAGTCGTGCACGTCGATACCCAGGTGGTGGCTCGTGCCGTGGACCATCCAGCGCCGGTGGTGCTGGTTGTCGGGCAGCAGCGCCTCCTGCGCGGTGACGGGCAGCAGTCCCCACTCGTCGAGCCGGGCCGCGATCACCTCCATCGCAGCCGCGTGCACGTCGCGGAAGCGCGCGCCGGGGACCGCCGCGGCGAAGGCGGCGTCGGCGGCGTCGAGCACGGCCTGGTACACGCGCCGCTGGACCTCGGTGAACGTCCCGTCGACCGGCAGCGTGCGGGTGATGTCGGCGGTGTACAGGGAGTCCACCTCGACGCCCGCGTCGAGCAGCAGCAGGTCGCCGGCACGCACCTGGCCGTCGTTGTCGATCCAGTGCAGGGTCGTCGCGTGCTCGCCGCTGGCCGCGATCGTCTCGTAGCCGACCGCGTTGCCCTCCTGGCGGGCGTGGCCGACGAACGTGCCCTCGACGACGCGCTCGCCGCGCACGTGCTCGCGTGCCGCGGGCAGGGCGCGCACGACCTTCTCGAAACCCTCGATCGTCGTCGCGACCGCCAGTCGCATCTGCTCGACCTCGTACGCGTCCTTCACGAGGCGCAGCTCGGACAGCGCCTCGACCAGGTGCTCGTCGCGGTCGGCCTGCTCATCGCGCGCCTGCGCCTCCTGCGCCCGGATCTCCTCGATCACGGCATCGACGCCCGGGTCCACGTCCGGGACGACGAGCACCTGCACCCCGCCTTCGCCCACGTCCTTGGCGACCGCGTCCCGCAGGTCGTCCAGGTGCGCGGTCGTGATTCCCGTGAGCGTCTCGAGGTCCTCGAGCGTGGGGCGGGCGCCCACCCAGAACTCGCCGTAGCGCGAGTCGGAGAAGAACTCGCTGGTGTCCCGGCCGGCGAGCGGGCGCATGTACAGCACGGCGTGGTGGCTGCTGCCGTCGTCGCCCGCGCCGTCCTCGACGGGGTGCAGCACGAGCACCGCGTCCGGCTCCTGCTCCACGCCCAGGCCGGTGAGGTGCGCGAACGCGGAGTGGGGGCGGAAGCGGTAGTCGGTGTCGTTCGAGCGCACCTTGAACGTGCCGGCGGGCACGACGAGGCGACGGCCGCGGAACGAGGCGGACAGCGCGCTGCGGCGCGCGGCCGTGAAGTCGGCCGCGGGGCTGCGCCGGACCTGCGACGGCGGTCGCGGGGCCCAGCCCGACGTCACGAACTCGAGGAACGCCGCCGAGCCGGGCCGCTGCGAGCGGTTCGCGCCGCGCTCCTCGATCGGCTGGTCCTCGTGCCAGGTGCCGCCCTTGCCCTCGCTACGCGCTGCGGTGTCGTCCGTCATCCCGCCATCTTCCCACCGCCCGCCGCAGCTCACGCGGACCGGAGTCCGTCGGGTCACGCCGGACGCAGTCGGACGGATACGGTGCAGGTGTGCGTATCGACCTGCACGCCCACTCGTCGGCCTCGGACGGGACCCAGACGCCTGCCGAGCTCGTCGCCGCGGCGGCCGCGGCGGGTCTCGACGTCGTCGCGCTCACCGACCACGACACGACCGTCGGGTGGGCCGCCGCGGCGCAGGCCGCACGCGAGCTCGGGATCGGGCTCGTGCGTGGCACCGAGGTCTCCGCGCGGTGGCGTGGCGTGAGCGTGCACCTGCTGTCGTACCTGCAGGACCCGACCCACCCGGCGCTGGTGCGCGAGCTGCAGCGCACCCGCGAGGCGCGCCTGGGCCGTGCGCGGACGATGGTCGAGCTGCTCGCGCGGGACCTGCCGATCACCTGGGACGACGTGCTCGCGCAGTCGGGCGACGCCGTGACGGTCGGCCGGCCGCACATCGCCGACGCGCTCGTCGCTCGCGGTGTCGTACCGACGCGCGACGTCGCGTTCGCCCGGCTGCTGCGCGCGGACGGTCCGTACCACGTGCCGCACTACGCGCCGGACGCGGTGCAGGCCGTGCGCGCGATCGTGACGGCGGGCGGGGTGCCGGTGTTCGCCCACCCCGGCGCCGACGCGCGCGGCCGCATCGTGCCCGACGAGACGTTCGCGGAGCTGGCCGCTGCGGGGCTCGCCGGGCTCGAGGTGGACCACCGCGACCACTCCGCCGCCCAGCGCGCGCGCCTGACCGGTCTGGCGAACCGCCACGATCTGCTCATCACGGGCGGCAGCGACTACCACGGTGCAGGAAAGCGCAACGAGCTGGGGGAGAATCTCACCCGGCCGGAGATCCTGGCCGCGATCGAGGAGCGTGGCACGAGCGATGTCGTCCGGTGAGCAGGCCTGTGACGTGACGTGTGGACCGACGGATGACCTGAGCACGGTGGTCGAGTGATGGAGCTCGTCGACCTGCGACTGTTCTCGTCGGTGTTCATCACGCTGTTCGTGATCATGGACCCGCCCGGGACCGTGCCGATCTTCCTGGGCCTGACCGGCGCGATGACGCGCAAGCAACGCAACAAGGCGGCCTGGCAGGCCGTCCTGGTGGCGCTCGGCGTGATCGTCTCGTTCGCGGTGTTCGGCCAGTCGATCCTGTCGTACATGCACATCTCGCTCGCGGCCCTGCAGGCCTCGGGCGGCCTGCTGCTGCTGCTCGTCGCGATGGAGCTGCTGACCGGCAAGATGGAGGAGGCCCAGGCCTCACCGAACAACAAGGTGAACGTCGCGCTCGTGCCGCTCGGCACGCCGCTGCTCGCCGGGCCGGGCGCGATCGTCGCGACGATGGTCTTCGTCAAGCAGGCCGACGGGACGGTCGCGGACGTGCTGGCGATCGCCCTGGCGGTCGTCGCGGTGCACGTGTGCCTGTACCTGTCCATGCGCTTCGCGAACGTCATCCACCGCGTGCTGAAGGACTCCGGCACGATCCTGGTGACCCGGATCGCCGGGCTGCTGCTCGCCGCGATCGCGGTCCAGCTCATCGCGGACGCGGTCACGGCCTTCATCGAGACCGCCTGACCCACGTACGACGACGCCCCCGGCCGCCTGGCGGCTCGGGGGCGTCGTCGTACGTGCGTGGGCCGGTCAGGCCTGCTCGGGTGCCGTCGCGGCGTCGCCGGCCGGACGGCCGCCGCGCGTGCGCCGGCGGTTGCGCGAACGGCGGGCGCCGCCCTCGTCGGCACCGGC
>JAEYUL010000097.1 GCA_023432565.1 Actinomycetes bacterium
GCCGAGGGCCGCGAACCGTAGCATCTTCACGTTGGGGTTCCTCCCGTGTGCGAGGCGAGCGCCGGGGCGGCGGTCGCCGGGGTGGTGCCTTGACCTGCAAGGGGGCGGCTCGGGGTCGTCACGTGACTCCGAGCTGCCCCGACAGGACGAGCACTGCCGCACCGGCCAGCGCCCCGTCCTCGTCGAGCGATCCCATCCGCACCGTGAGCCCACGCCCGATGACGGGCATGGTCCGGGTGCGGATGGCGCTGAGCGCCGCCTCGCGCAGGGGACCGTCCAGCAGCTCCGTGGGGCCGGAGAGCAGGACCTCCGCGAGGTCGAGCGCGCTGACGACGGGTGCCAGGGCGATGCCGAGCATCCGTCCGACCGACGCCAGTGCGGCGTCGGACTCCTGCGGGGCCAGACCGGCGACGCGGCGGCGCAGGGCCGGCACGCTCAGCACGGTCTCGAGGCAACCGGCACGCCCGCACGCGCACACGGCGGGCGTCTCACCGGGGGTCGTCTCGTCGACGACCGTCACGTGGCCGATCTCGCCGGCGGCGTTGTGGCGGCCGAGCACGAGCGCGCCGTCGACGACGAGCCCGGCGCCGACACCCTGCCCGACGGTGACGACCATCGAGCCCGACCCCGACGCGGTGCCGTAGGTGAACTCCCCCAGCGCGCGGGTGTTGGCGTCGTTCGCGACGTGGACCGGCACGCCGAGCCTCGTGCGCAGCAGCGCCGCGAGGTCGAGGTCGTACCAGCCGCGGTTGGGCGCCTGGACGACCAGCCCGTCGGTGCGGATGACGCCCGGCGAGGCGATCCCCACCCCGATGACCGGCTGGTCGGCGGCGGCGAGCAGTGCGCGGCAGGCGGACTCCAGGGCGATCACCGCCGCCTCACCGGTGCGCCCCTCGAGCGGCGCGTCGTGCCGCGTGAGGACCTCGCCGGTCAGCGTGAGGACGGCACCGTGGATCGTCGCGTCGTCGGTCAGGTCGACGGCCACGACCTGGAACGCCTGCGTGCGCATCCCGACGAGCGTCGCGGGCTTGCCCACCTTGCCCTCGGCGCGCACCCCCAGCTCCTCGACCAGGCCCTCGTCGATGAGGTCGGCGACGAGCGTCGAGACGGTCACCCGGGTCAGACCGGTGCTGCGCGCGATGTCCGCGCGCGACGACGGCCCGGTGTGGAACAGGTGCGCCAGGACCAGCGACCGGTTGTGCACGCGGGCGTGCCCGGGGAGCACCTTGGCCGTGGGCCGCAGGGCTCGTCCGGCGCGGCTGCCGGTCATCGTCGTGGCGGACATGTTTGTTAGTAGACCTTCCTTACTAATCGAGGTCAAGGCATCGCCGTGACTGTGATCACATCGTGACCAGCCGTTCACGCACCCGGAACACCGTCGTCGTCGCTCCTCCGGCGCGCGGCAGGGCACGCAGGCCGGCACCGCTCCGACGACGCCCGGTCGTCAGTCGCGGCGGTCGACCAGGAGCCACGTCGCCCCGGCGAGCACCAGCGCGACGAGCAGCACCGACGGCCACGCACCCAGCGCGGTCCGGGCGAGCACGTGCGACACGACGAAGCACGCGGCGCCCAGCGCCACGACGACCAGCACCCGCAGCGGCCCGGCCGGGCGCCATGCGCGCCACGCGCACCAGGCCGCACCCAGCACCAGCACCGCTCCCCCGAGCGACCGGACGCCGCTGAGCTGGGCGACCGCGAATCCGGCGACGAGGCTGAGGGCGGCGATCGCAGCGGTCGGCACGGGGCGGGTCACGGCGTCACTGTAGGTCGGGGTGGGCGGGAGGTCGGCGCGCACAGCGCCGGGCGGACCGCCGGCGCGCCAGGTCCTGTGCGCGCCGGGACCGGTCCCCACTAGGTTGGGATGGTTCGCGCGCACCGAGCACCGCATGTCCTCGTCGTCGTCGCGCGGCGCGGCAGCCGCTGCCCAGCCACCCCGGAGGGAACCACCGTGACCAGCCCCATCGACGCCACGACGACGAGCGCGTGGCAGGCCCTGTCCGCGCACGAGTCCACGCTGACCCCGGACCTGCGCGGCTGGTTCGCGGCGGACCCGCAGCGGGCGCAGCGGCTCACGTTCCGCCTCGCCGACCTGCACGTGGACCTGTCGAAGAACCTCGTCACCGACGAGACGCTCGCGCTGCTGGTCCAGCTCGCCGAGGAGACCGCCGTCCCGCAGCGCCTCACGGCGATGCTGCGCGGCGAGCACATCAACGTCACCGAGGACCGGGCGGTGCTGCACACGGCGCTGCGCCGGCCCGCGGGCGCCACGCCGCCGCTCGTCGTCGACGGCCAGCAGGTCGACGACGACGTGCAGGCCGAGCTCGCCAAGATGTACGCCTTCGCCGACAAGGTCCGCTCGGGTGAGTGGACCGGCGTGACCGGCCAGCGCGTCCGGACGGTCGTCAACATCGGCATCGGCGGCTCGGACCTCGGGCCCGTGATGGTCTACGAGGCGCTCAAGCCGTACGTCGCCGAAGGCCTCGAGGTCCGCTTCGTGTCCAACATCGACCCGAGCGACCTCGCGGAGAAGGTCGAGGGCCTCGACCCGACGACGACGCTGTTCATCGTCGCCTCGAAGACGTTCGGCACGCTCGAGACGCTGACCAACGCACGGCTCGCCCGCCAGTGGCTCTGGCAGGAGCTCGTGGCCGGCGGCCACATCGAGGACGACGACCAGGCACGGACCGCGGCCGTCGCGCGGCACTTCGTCGCGGTGTCGACCGCGCTCGACAAGGTCGCCGCGTTCGGCATCGACCCGGCCAACGCGTTCGGCTTCTGGGACTGGGTCGGCGGCCGCTACTCCGTGGACTCGACGATCGGCACGTCGGTCGCGATCGCGATCGGCCCGCAGGCCTTCGGTGAGCTGCTCGCGGGCTTCCACGCAGTCGACGAGCACGTCGCCACCACGCCGCTGGCGAGCAACGTCCCCGTGCTCATGGGCCTGCTCAACATCTGGTACGTCAACTTCCTCGGTGCGCACACCCACGCGGTGCTCCCGTACGCGCAGGACCTGCACCGGTTCCCGGCCTACCTGCAGCAGCTGACGATGGAGTCGAACGGCAAGTCCGTCCGCTGGGACGGCACACCCGTGACCACCGCGACCGGCGAGGTCTTCTGGGGCGAGCCGGGCACCAACGGGCAGCACGCGTTCTACCAGCTCATCCACCAGGGCACGCGTCTCATCCCGGCCGACTTCATCGCGGTCGCCAACCCCGCGCACCCGCTGCAGGACGGCGACGTCGACGTGCACAGCCTGTTCCTGGCGAACTTCTTCGCGCAGACCAAGGCGCTCGCGTTCGGCAAGACAGCCGACGAGGTCCGCGCCGAGGGCACCGACGAGGCGATCGTCCCGGCCCGGGTCTTCTCCGGGAACCGCCCGACGACGTCGATCCTGGCGCCCGCGCTGACGCCGTCCGTCGTCGGTCAGCTCATCGCGCTGTACGAGCACATCACGTTCGTCCAGGGCGTGGTGTGGGGCATCGACTCGTTCGACCAGTGGGGCGTCGAGCTCGGCAAGAAGCTCGCGCTCGAGATAGCGCCGGCCGTCCAGGGCGACGCCGCGGCGCTCGACGCGCAGGACCCGTCGACGAGGTCCCTCATCTCGACGTACCTCGCGCTGCGGGCCTGACCACGCCGGCAGGCGGCGGCCTCAGACCAGCGGGAGCACCAGGCGGGTCACGTTGCGCGACGGGTCGCCGCCCGGGTTCGGGTCGGTGACGTACTCCTCCCAGAAGTCGCCGCGCGGGTGCAGACCGCGCTCGCGGCACCAGGCGTCGAGCGCGGTCCACGCGTCGCCCAGCTCGTCGTAGGGGCCGACGTGCAGGGCGGCCACGGCCGGGCCGCCCGGAACCGTCTGCAGCTCGGCACCGTCCAGCTCGGTGCCGAGCGGCACGTCACCGGGCCGCACGGGGAACCCCGCGGCGACCTCGACGTCGCTGCCGGGCATCGAGGCGTACCAGCCCACCGCCGGCCCGGCGGGCGACAGCCCCGCTGCACCGAGCGCCGCGGCCACCTGGCCGTACGCGCGGTCGTAGAACGGCGCGAGCTCGGCGATCGCCACCCGCTCCCGCACGACCGCCAGTGTGGTCGGGTCCAGCTCGACCTGCTCGATGTCCATGTGTCCTCCTCTTGTCGCTTCGCAGCCTCTCGCACCCCGTGCCGCGCCGCGACCAGGGGACGAGCCCGCCGCGTGGCACGACCACGGCGCGCGGTGTGTCAACCTGGGGCGATGGCAGAGGCGGTGCGGGCACGCGTGGACGCGTGGTGCTGGGCCGTGCGCCTGTTCCCGACGAGGTCGGCCGCCGGCGCCGCGTGCCGCGCCGGGCACGTGCGGGTCAACGGCGAGCGGGCCAAGCCCGCGACGATCGTCGTGCCCGGTGACGAGGTGCACGTCCGTGGCGGCGAGCGCGAGCGGATCGTCGAGGTCCGCAGGACGGTCGTCAAACGCGTGGGAGCTGCCGTCGCCGTCGAGTGCTACCTCGACCGCTCGCCCGCCCCGGTCCCCCGCACGCAGGTCGCCCTCGCCGGTGTCCGCGACCGGGGGGCGGGCAGGCCCACCAAGCGTGACCGCCGCCAGCTCGACCGCCTCCGCGGCCGCGACGCCCCCTGACCCGCCAGGACCTGACCCGGCACTACCTGACCCGGCAGCACCTGACCTCCGGCGGGCCGCGACCCCGGCCGCGTCAGCTCGCCGGGCGCGCGGCGAGCGGCCCGAGCCGGTCGAGCAGACCTCGGGCGTCGAACGGTGCGCGCACCTTGGTGTCGTTGTCGAAGTAGACGAACACGTCCCGCCCCCGCGGCGCGGGCGGCGCGGGCGGACCGAGGCGACGCGCGTCGTCCGGCTCGTCGCCCGAGGCCCACACCCGTGCACGGCTCGCCCAGTGCTCGAGCGCGGGCTCGTCGTAGCCGCTGGTGTACAGCTCCTTGTCGCCGTGCAGGCGTACGTAGACCAGGTCGGAGGTGACGTCCTCGATCCGGGGCCAGCGCCCCGCGGTGTCGGCGACGACCAGCCCGACGTGGTGCTCCCGAGCGAGCGCCACGAACGCCGGGTCCTCGAACGTCGCGTGGCGCACCTCGAGCACGTGCCGCAGCGGCCGGTCGTCGTCGGTCGTCGTCCACGCGCGTCCCTCGAGGCGTTCGTCGTGCTCGGCCGCCAGCTGCGCGGCTGCCGCCGTCGAGCGCGGCAGGAGCGCGAAGAACGCCGCCAGGCGGGCCTCGTCGAAGCCGAGCGTCGGCGGGAGCTGCCACAGCACCGGGCCCAGACGCGCGCCGAGAGCAAGGACGCCCGAGGCGAGGAAGTTCGCGACCGGCCGGCGCACCTCCGCGAGCTTCAGCATGTGCGTCACGTAACGCGGCCCCTTGACCGAGAACACGAAGTCCTCGGGCACCTGCCGCGCCCACGCGAGGTAGCTCTGCGGGCGCTGCAACGCGTAGAACGAGCCGTTGACCTCGATGCTCGTGAACCGCTGCGCGGCGTACTCGAGCTCGAGACGCTGCGCGAGCCCGCGCGGGTAGAAGACCCCGCGCCAGGGCGCGTACCGCCACCCGGAGATCCCCACGCGCACGACCATGGCGACCAGCGTGCCGCGCCGCGGGACGCTCGGCAGGACGGACGCCATGATGTGACCGGCCGGCCGGGGAGGTCGCCGGCAGGTGTCGATCGGCCCGCCCGCCGACCGTCACCAGCGTGCGGGTCGCTCGACCCGTGCCCGTGACACCGACCGGAGGACACCATGAGGTACCTGATGCTCGTCTGCGACGACCCCACGGCCGAGCCCTACCGCCGCGAGG
Organism: Actinomycetes bacterium; assembly: GCA_023432565.1. Lineage (GTDB taxonomy): Bacteria > Actinomycetota > Actinomycetes > Actinomycetales > Cellulomonadaceae > Cellulomonas. Next base: position 5,791 of record JAEYUL010000097.1, read on the forward strand.
ACGACGACATCGAGACGTGGGTCGACCAGACGCAGGACGTGCGGGTGGTCGGCGACCGGCTGCGACCCGTGGCCGAGGCGCGGACCGTGCGGGTGCGCGGCGGCCGGCTGTCCGTCGTCGAGGGGCCGTACGCCGAGATCGGCGAGCAGATCGCCGGGTTCGACCTGCTCGAGTGCGACTCGTTCGAGCAGGCCGTCGAGGTCGCCGCGCGGCACCCGATGGCCCGGTTCGGCCGGCTCGTGCTGCGTGAGGTCTGGCCCTTCGAGGACGAGACGCACCTCGGCTGACGGCGGCGCGGCGGCCCCGGGCTCGTCGGCCGGACTCCTCCGCCGGGACGAAGGTCCCGGGTAGGATGCCCGGCATGAGCGAACCCGTCCTGCAGCGCCGCGACGACGACCGGTCCGGCTCGCCCGAGCGCGCGGTCACCGTCTTCTTCGCCTTCGTGCTCTTCTTCGCCGGGCTCGCGCTGATCGCGTGGGCGTTCGAGGTCGCCGACGCGGCCAAGGCGTGGGTGTTCTTCGGCGGCATCGTCGCGGTGAGCCTCGCGTTCGCGATCCCCACGACGATCGTGCCCGCGCTCGAGGAGCGCTGAGCCGACACCCCGACACACGCACGACCCGGGCGGAACCACCCCCGGCACCACGAGAGCCGCGTCCCTGAGACCAGGGTCGCGGCTCTCGTCGTCGCACGCCCCGCAACATGTGACCTTCGACTCAGAGACCAGGCGCGGCACTCTCCTACGTTCGACGTGAGAGCACCCACTTCACCGGTTGGGGAGATCGTGAACAACGTCGTTCGCACCGCTGCCGCACCTGTCCCGACGATCGCTGACGCGGGAGGGCCGGGTGGTCGCCGACGACGGCGTCCCCTGGTTGCGCTCGCCGCTCTCCTCGGCCTGACCTGGCTCCTGAGCGGGTGCGGGAGCGAGGCCTCCTCCAGCGAGGGCGCCGTGCACGGCGGCGAGGCGAGCCTGGCGCTTCCGGATCTCAGCCAGGTCACGGCTCTCGGCGGCCTGTCCGGGCGCACGCTGCTCGGGCTCGGCCTCGTCGTGTGCGTCATGGGCCTGGCGATGGGCGTCGCGACGTACCTGCAGATGCGCAGGCTCGAGGTGCACACCTCGATGCGCGAGGTCTCCGAGCTGATCTACTCGACCTGCAAGGCGTACCTGTCGCAGCAGGGCAAGTTCCTCATGGTGCTGTGGGCGTTCATCGCCGCGGTCATCGTCGTCTACTACAAGGTGCTCGTCGGCTTCGGCTGGGGCCGGGTCGCCGTCGTCATCGCGTTCAGCCTCATCGGCATGGCGGGTTCGTACTCGGTCGCGTGGTTCGGCATCCGCGTCAACACCCTGGCCAACAGCCGGGTCGCGTTCGCGAGCCTGCGCGGCAAGCCGCTGCCGTTGCACCGCATGCCCCTGAAGGCCGGCATGTCGATCGGCATGGTGCTCATCAGCCTCGAGCTGCTGATGATGCTCATCATCCTGATGTTCCTGCCCCGGGAGATCGCGGGGGCCTGCTTCATCGGGTTCGCGATCGGTGAGTCCCTCGGCGCGAGCGCCCTGCGCATCGCGGGCGGCATCTTCACCAAGATCGCCGACATCGGCTCCGACCTCATGAAGATCGTCTTCAAGATCAAGGAGGACGACGCCCGCAACCCCGGTGTCATCGCCGACTGCACGGGCGACAACGCGGGCGACTCCGTCGGCCCGTCGGCCGACGGGTTCGAGACCTACGGCGTCACAGGCGTGGCCCTGGTGACGTTCGTGCTGCTGGGTGTGCAGGACCCGGCGGTCCAGGCGAGCCTGCTCGTGTGGATCTTCGTGGTCCGTGCCGTCATGATCGTGGCCTCCGCCGCGTCCTACCAGCTCAACGACCTGTGGACCGCACGTCGCTACCGCGACGCGGACCGCATGGACTTCGAGCGGCCGCTGTCCAACCTCGTGTGGCTCACCTCCGCCGCGTGCATCGTCGCGACGTTCCTGACCACCTGGTTCGTGCTCGCGGACACCGCGGCCGCCGACCAGTGGTGGCGGCTGGCCCTCATCGTGTCGTTCGGCACCATCGCCGGCGCGCTCATCCCCGAGCTCGTCAAGGCCTTCACCTCGACGTCGAGCAAGCACGTCCGCGAGGTCGTGAAGTCCTCGCGCCAGGGCGGCCCGTCGCTCAACATCCTGTCCGGCCTGGTCGCCGGCAACTTCTCCGCGTACTGGCTCGGCATCGCCGTCGTCGGCCTCATGGGTGGCTCGTACCTGCTCAGCGAGCAGGGCCTCGGCGACCTGATGGTCGCGCCCGCGGTGTTCTCGTTCGGGCTCGTCGCGTTCGGCTTCCTCGGCATGGGCCCGGTGACCATCGCGGTCGACTCCTACGGCCCCGTGACCGACAACGCGCAGAGCGTCTACGAGCTGTCCGTGATCGAGGACATCGAGAACATCGACGACGAGCTGGAGCGCGAGTACGGGTTCACCCCGCAGTGGGAGCGCGGCAAGCTCATGCTCGAGGAGAACGACGGCGCCGGGAACACGTTCAAGGCGACCGCCAAGCCCGTGCTCATCGGCACGGCGGTCGTGGGGGCCACGACCATGATCTTCTCGATCATCATGGGCCTGACCGGCGGCCTGACCGACGGCATCCAGAACCTGTCGCTCATGCACCCGCCGTTCCTGCTCGGTCTCGTCACCGGTGGCGCCGTCATCTTCTGGTTCACCGGCGCCTCGATCCAGGCCGTCACCACCGGCGCCCACCGTGCGGTGGAGTTCATCCGCACCACGATCAAGCTCGACGGCGTCACCAAGGCGAGCGAGGCCGACTCGCGCCGGGTCGTGGAGATCTGCACGCAGTACGCCCAGCAGGGCATGCTCACGATGTTCCTCGGCGTGTTCTTCGCGACGCTGGCCTTCGCGTTCGTCGAGCCGTTCTTCTTCATCGGCTACCTGATCTCGATCGCGACCTTCGGGCTCTACCAGGCGATCTTCATGGCGAACGCCGGCGGCGCCTGGGACAACGCGAAGAAGATCGTCGAGACGGACCTGCACGCCAAGGGCACGGCGCTGCACGACGCGACGATCGTCGGCGACACCGTCGGTGACCCGTACAAGGACACGTCCTCGGTCGCGCTCAACCCCGTCATCAAGTTCACGACGCTCTTCGGCCTCCTCGCGGTCGACCTGGCGGTCTCGTTGACCGACAAGGGCCAGGGCACGCTCGTCACGGTTCTCGCGGCTGTGTTCTTCGTCGTCTCGGCGTACTTCGTGCACCGTTCGTTCTACGGCATGCGGATCCAGACGTCGCTCGAGGGCGACGACCAGCCCGCGCTCAGCGACGAGCCCGCACCCGCCGAGCCGGTCGCCGAGCTGCCCAGCCCGAGCAAGGCGCGGGACGACGCGCCCGCCACCGAGGGCAGCGAGCAGGCCGACGGCCCGGTCTCCCAGGGGGCGAACGCGCGATGAGGATCGCCGTGCGCTACCGCGACGTGCTCGTCGACCCCGACGGGCACGTCGCAGGCCACGACGCAGGCGCGACGCTCGTGCGTCGCCTGCTGCGCGTGTTCCCAGGATCGATCCTGATCGGCGACGGCCCGCGTCGGTGCTCCGGCTTCGACGTGCTGCCGCTGGAGTTCGTCGACGCGACCGACACGGTGGTCGTCAACATGGACGTGGTCGACTCGACCGCGGTCTGGCGGATCCTGCGCTCGTCGTGCCCGGACGGCGTCGAGCCGCGCGTCATGAACTTCGTGTGGTGGACGACCTCGCAGTTCACCCACGTGGTCGACCGCGCCTCGCTCGGCCTGTCCTGCGCGCTGTTCCCGACGTTCGCGAACTCGCAGAGGACCGCGACCGAGGTGCGCGAGATCGTCGCGCAGTGGACCATCCAGCAGCTCGCCGAGCAGGCTCGCGTCGGGTGGGTCAACCTCGGGATCCGGCTCGAGCACGTGCACCCGCGGCACGAGCCGGACGTCCCCGTGGTGCTCTACCCCGCGATCTACCTGTCCGAGCGCAAGCAGCCGCAGCTGTTCCTCGACGTGGTCGAGCGCGTGCGCAAGCGCGTCCCGGTGCGGGTCCAGGCCCGTCTCGTCGAGTCCCACCTCGTCAGCGAGCAGGCGATGCGCCTGTCCCAGAACGAGTGGGCGTGGGTCGGTCCGCTGACGGCGAGCCGCGACGACTACTGGGAGGCGCTGTCACGCACCACGGCGTTCCTCGCGACTGCGACCGACGAGTCGTACGGGCTGGAGTACATCGAGGCGCTCGTCGCGGGTGCCGTCGGCGTCTTCCCGGACCGGCCGTGGGCGCGCGCGATCCTGCCCGAGGGGTACCCGTTCTTCTACCGGACGCCCGACGAGGCCGAGGACCTGCTGACCCGCGCCGTCACCGAGACGGACGCGTGCCGGCGCGAGCTCGACGCAGCGGCTGGCGGCGACTTCCAGGACTGGCTGCGCGCCAGGCACGACGACGACGCGTTCGACCACGCGATCGTCGAGCACGTCCACCGCTGGTTCGGCGAGGTCCCCTGAGCCGCGCCGCGGTCGACGGGAGATCGGTCAGCGGTGGGCGTCGGCCCGGTGGGAGATCAGCACCACCAGAATCACGCGGGTGTCGTCGTCTCTCCAGGGTGGACACCCGGCGCGCCGGAGTCAGCCGATCATCGCTGCGACGTCGCGCACCAGGTGAGCGCGGGCGACGGTCGTCTCGGGGCGAGGGTCGTCGAGCGCGAGGAGGACGACGCGGTCGTCGCCGATGGTGAGTGTCGCGAGCAGGTCCTCGTGGCGCGCGACCCGCTCGCGCACAGCTGGCAGCCAGGCGGGCTCGGCCGTCTGGCTGCCAGCCCACGCCGGGGTGACGAGCATCGAGTCCGCGGTCGCGCCGATCGGCACGCTGACGCGGGCCGGGCCCGTGCGTGCGTCGGCAGCCACGACCTCGCGGCGCATGCGAGTCGTCGGCGTCCTGGGCGCACCGGCACGCCTGAGACCGTGAGACCTGGGTGCTGCGCGACAGCCCTGCGGTGCGCGTCCATCGTCGCGGTGGCGAGGGCGCGTGGAGGTGTGCGCATGGCGTGCGGCGTGAACTCCACGCCCTGGACCAGCGCATCGGCACCGAGCGTCACGCGGACCTCGCGCCCGGCCGACCATGCCGGGTGGGTGGCAGGTCGGGCGCGAACACGATGTCGGCCAGCAGACCACGGCCGTCGACGACGACCTCGACCATGCCGGCCCGGTCCACGCCGGTCGTCGGCGCGTGCGAGGTCGTCGGGCGCACGCCTTGCGCCGCCCTCAGGTACGCGATCCCGTCCGCCCGGACGGACTCCAGGTCTTGCGTGGCCATGGCCGCGAGCGCTGCGGTGCCCACACCCGTCGTGGGCGGGTCGTCGGACGCGGCGACGTCCTCCCTGCTCGGGACGAGCGGGACCAGCCAGTCGCGCAGCTCGGGTTCGAGCGTGCGGGCGTAGCTCGCGGTCACGTGGCTCACGTCGCGCCACACGAGCACCCCGCCGATCACCGCGGGGCACTGCTCGTCCGGGCACAGCAGGTCCGTGAGGTCGAGCAGCGGCACGCCCCGCGCGTCGGCGACGGCCTGCTGCTGCGCCAGGCCCGAGCGACGCTCCGGCACGGCCGAGTCCGGGCTGCACTCGCTGGTCCAGGTGCCACGGTGCTGCGCGACGCACTCCGGCACGTCGATCCCCACCCACGGCGTGTCCCCGAGCACGGCGACGGCGATCCCGGCATCGCGCAGGCGCTGCCACGCCGCGGACAACCCGGCCACCGCGGCCTCGTCACCCGCGGCACCGCTCACGAGCTCGCCGTCGTCGCCCGCGACCTCGATGCGGTTGTTGCTGACGACCACCAGGTCCGGCGGGTCGGCCAGCAGGTGCTCGACCACGGCCTCGTTCCACTGCACGCACGCGTCGTACGTCGACTGCGTCGTGCCGAGCCACGGGCGGGCCGCGCTCAGGGCGCAGCTGCCCTTGGTGTAGGTGTCGAGGCGCCAACCCTCGTCGGCGGCGATCGCCGCGAGCGGCGGCTGCCACTGCCCGGCGTGCGAGTCGCCGACGAGCGCGACGACGGTGCCCGAGCGGGCGTCGCCGAACGTGCACGCCGCAGGCTGCGTGCCGAGCGCGTTCTGGTGGCAGTCGTGCTCGTACAGGTCCGCGACGTCCTGCGTCGCGTCGGCGAGCGCCGGGACGAGGCGGTCCAGGTCGGTGCTCGCGTCGGGGCCGGTCCAGCCCTCGCGCAGCACCTGGGCGCCGGGGGCGTCCACGTCGCCCGGCGTCGCCGGGACAGCACGCACCAGCAGCGCTGCCGCCACGAGCCCGGCGAGCGTGCACGCCACGCCCAGCGCGAGGGACCGGGCCGTGCTGTCGCGCAGCCGGGCGGAGGTGTGCAGGGGCCGCTCGACGAGCCGGTAGGAGGCCGCGGCGGGCAGCACGGAGATCGCGACGGCCGAGACGAGCTCGCGCGTCGTCGGCTCCCCGTCCGCGAGCGCGGTCGCGACGACCACCGCGGGCCAGTGCCACAGGTACAGCGAGTACGACGCGGCGCCGACGGGCTGCAGCACGCGCGCGGTCAGAGGCCGCAGCCCCGGCCCGACGACGCCGGCGGCCAGCACCAGCACGGTCCCGCCGACCGGCAGGGCTGCGGCGAGCCCAGGGAACGGCGTGGCGGCCTCGTAGGTGAACGCCGCGACGACGACGAGCGCGAGCCCGGCCCAGCCCGCGACGCGCAGCGCGGCCGCGGGCACGCGGGCCACGCGGTGCGCGAGCAGCGCGAGCAGCGCACCGGCCGCGAGCTCCCACGCACGCGTCGTCGTGACGAAGTACGCACGCGCCGGGTCCGCCGCGGTGAGCGACACCGACCACGCGAGCGACGCGCCGCCGACCGCCAGGACCCCCACGACGAGCGCGCGCCGGGACACGCGCCGGCCCCGCCAGCGCGCGAGCCCGACGAGCGCGACCACCAGCAGCGGCCATACGACGTAGAACTGCTCCTCGACCGCGAGCGACCAGAAGTGCTGGACCGGGCTCGGGGCTGCGTCCTGCGCGAGGTAGTCGACCGAGCGGTCGGCGAACCGCCAGTTCACCACGTACAGCGACGTCGCGATCACGTCCCCTGCGACGTCGCGCCAGCGCGTGACGGGCAGCCACACGGCGGTCAGGACGACGACCGCCGCGAGCGTCAGGGCGGCCGCGGGCAGCAGGCGACGAGCGCGCCGCGCGTAGAACCGACCCAGCCGCAGGCGGCCCGTGCGCGTGACCTCGTCGGCGACGAGCCCCGTGATGAGGAACCCGGACACGACGAAGAAGACGTCCACCCCCACGAAGCCACCGGGAACCGGCAGGCCGGCGTGGAACGCGAGCACGAGCGCGACGGCCAGCGCGCGCAGCCCCTGCACGTCACGCCGCACGACCCGCACCGCGGCGGGCTGCGACCCCGCGCGGGGGCGCGCGTCCGCCGCCGGGTGTGCAGGCGCCGCCGAGGTGACGAGGTCGACGGGCGCAGGCATCGGCGCACGCTAACCGAGGGCACGGCCGCCCGCACGGCGAGGCGGCGACGGCTGCACGGGACCTCGCGAGCCGCCGACGACGACACCGCCACGGCGTCCGTGAGCGACAATGGCCGCCGTCGCCGAACCTGGGAGCATCCGATGACCGACCGCATGAACGTCGAGTCCTTCAACCTCGACCACCGCACCGTCGCGGCCCCGTACGTCCGCCTCGCGGACACGAAGGCGCTGCCCGAGGGGGACGTCATCGAGAAGTACGACGTGCGGTTCACCCAGCCGAACGTCGCGCACCTCGAGATGCCGACCGTGCACTCGCTCGAGCACCTGTTCGCCGAGCACTCGCGCAACCACACCGACCGCGTGATCGACTTCTCCCCGATGGGCTGCCAGACCGGGTTCTACCTGACGCTCGCCGGCAGCTGGGTCTACGAGGACGTCCTCGCCCTCGTCGAGGACACGTTGACGGACGTGCTCGGCGCCGACGAGGTCCCGGCCGCGAACGAGGTGCAGTGCGGCTGGGGGGCCAACCACTCGCTCGCCGGGGCGCAGGACGCCGCGCGCGAGTTCCTCGCGCGGCGCTCCGAGTGGTCCACGGTGACCGCGTGAGCCACGACGCTCAGCGGCCCGCGGTCGCGGGCGCGCTCCTCGGGGCGCACGGCGCCCAGGAGCTGGACGCGATCGTCGTCGTGGCGATGCCCGTGGAGGCCGACGCG
>JAEYUL010000118.1 GCA_023432565.1 Actinomycetes bacterium
GGCCCGGGCCGCGCAGGCCGAGCCGTGGCCGCAACGGGCGGCCGCGCGGGGCGGCGGGCCGCGTGCGGTGCGCGGTACGTCCCGAGCCCAGCCAGGCGCGCAGCGGGGCGAGGGAGTCGTTGGTGACGTACCCCGACCACACGAGGTCCCACAGCGCGGCGGCGACATCGCGTTCGGTCACGTGCGTCGGGCCCGGCTCGTCCGGCTCGTCGGAGCCGTGCTGCGCGAGGCGCTCGGCGACGCGCGGGACGAGCGCGCCGACGAACCACGCACCGCCGTCGGCGAGGCAGCTCAGGACGGCGTCCCGCACCGGCAAGGGCGTGCGCGCGGCGGCGCCCTCGGGCGTCGGTGCGGCCAGCGTGAGGTCCGCCACGGCGGCCGGGTGCAGCGAGACCAGCCCGTCGTGGCCGGGCAGCGGCGCGTGCCCGGCCCACACCACCTCCCCGGCTGCGGTGAGCTCGTCGAGCATCTCGGGGCGGTAGTCCACCACGCGCGTCGGCAGGACGTGCGCCTCGAGCGCTGAGGCCGGGACCGGGAAGCCCGCGAGCTGCTCGACCACGCGCGCGACGCCCTCGACGCCGCGCAGCCCGTCGCCTGCGCGGCCCAGGACGGGTGTCACGGACTGCCACCGCGGCAGGAACACGCCGAGCGCCCCGGGGTCCACCGGCTCGACCTGGTACCGCAGCGCCGCCAGCGACCGGCGGCGCAGCGTGCGCAGCACGTTCGCGTCGCAGAACTCGTCGCCGGTCCCGCCCAGCTCGGTGGGGCGCAGGCGGCCACGCACGAGCACGCCCGCGTTCTCGAGCCGCGCCAGGGCCTGGGCGGCGATCGCGACGCCCCACCCGTAGCGAGCGGCCAGTGCGTGGGCGCTGAAGGGGCCGTGCGTCCGGGCGTAACGGCGGGTCAGGTCCCCGACGGGGTCCGGCAGCACCTCGGTGAAGGCCTCGGGCACCCCTACCGGCAGCGCGACGCCCAGGGCGTCCCGCAACCGCCCCGCATCCTCGATCGCGGCCCACTGCACCACGCGGTGCGGGGGCACGCCGGCGAGCCGCACCTCGATCAGGCGCCGCGCGTCGGCGAGCTCGGCGAGCCACGTCGGGACCCGGTCGTGCGCGGCCGGAGCCGTGCGGGTCAGGAGCTCGGGCACGGTCAGCGGGCCGTGCCGGCGCACCGTGTCCGCGAGCTGCTCGAGCGTGCTCGCCTGCCTGTCGGGGGCGCGGCCCGACAGCTCGGCCTCGGTCTCGAGCACCGCCTGGGGGTCGAGCAGGTCGGCGAGCTGGGACTCGCCGCCGCCGCCGAGCAGCTCGGCCAGCAGCGTGGGGTCGAGCGTGAGCGCCGCCGCCCTGCGTTCGGCGAGCGGCGCGTCGCCGTCGTACAGGAACTGGGCGGTGTAGCCCATGAGGAGGGACTGGGCGAACGGCGAGGGTGCGGGTGTGGTCACCTCCACCACACGGACCCGGCCGGCGGAGATCCCGCGCATCAGCTCGGCCAGCGCGCCGGTGTCGAAGTCGTCCTGCAGGCACTCGCGCGTGGCCTCGAGCAGGATCGGGAAGTCGGGGTACTGCGCCGCGACCGACAGCAGCTGGGCGGCTCGCTGACGCTGCTGCCACAACGGGCTGCGGCGGTCGGGCCGGCGTCGCGGGAGCAGCAGCGCGCGTCCGGCGGCCTCGCGGAACCGCGCGCCGAACAGCGCCGACGAGCCGAGCTGGGAGCGAACCTGCGTCACCACGTCGTCGGCGTCGACGAGCAGGTCGGCCAGATCGAGGCCGGGCCCGTCAGCCGGTGCACCCGCGCCACCGTGCCCGTCGAGCGGCCACAGCTCGTCGAGCTCGGCGTCGAGCATGTCCGGAAGCCGCAGCACGATGCCGTCGTCGGAGTGCATCGCCGCGGCGTCCACGCCGTACCGCTCGCGCAGCCGCGCGCCCAGCACGACGGCCCACGGCGCGTGCACGCGAGCCCCGTACGGCGAGTGCAGGACGATCCGCCAGTCCCCGAGCTCGTCGCGGAACCGCTCGACGACCACGGCGGTGTCGCTCGGTACGACACCCGTGGACGCCTGCTGCTCGCGCAGGTAGGCCAGCAGGTTGTCCGCCGCCCACGCGTCGAGGCCGGCTGCGGTCGCGCGCTCGCGTGCGGCCTCGTCGTCGAGCGCGACCAGCTCGCGGACCCATGCGCCCATCGCCTGTCCCAGCGCGGCGGGCCTGCCCGGCGAGTCGCCCTTCCAGAACGGCAGGCGCCCGGGCAGGCCGGGCGCGGGCGAGACCAGGACGCGGTCGGTGGTGATCTCCTCGATGCGCCACGTGCTCGACCCGAGCGTGAAGGTGTCACCCGCGCGCGACTCGTAGACCATCTCCTCGTCGAGCTCGCCCACCCGCTTGCCGCCCCGAGCGCGGCCGCCGGAGACCTCGGGGTCCACCGGGACGCCGTCGGCCGAACCGGTCGCCAGGAACACGCCGAACTGGCCCCGGTCCGGGATCGTGCCGCCGCTGGTGACCGCGAGGCGCAGCGCGCCCGGCCGCCCGGTGAGCACGTCGCGCACGCGGTCCCACACCAGCCGCGGCCGCAGCTCGGCGAACTCCTCGCTCGGGTAGCGGCCCGCGAGCATGTCGAGGACCGCGCGCAGGGTCGCGTCCCCGAGCTGGCTGAACGGTGCCGCGCGCCGCACGACCCGCGCGAGCTCGTCGACCGGCCACTCGTCGACCGCGACCATCGCGACGATCTGCTGCGCGAGCACGTCGAGCGGGTTGCTCGGTACCGCGAGCGGCTCGAGCTCCCCGGCGCGCATCCGCTCGGCGGTGACGGCCGCCGCGACGAGCTCGCCGCGGTAGGTGGGGAACACCACGCCGCGTGAGACGGCACCGACCTGATGCCCCGCGCGCCCGATGCGCTGCAGGCCGCTGGCGACCGACGGCGGCGCCCCGACCTGCACGACGAGGTCGACCGCGCCCATGTCGATGCCCAGCTCGAGCGAGCTGGTCGCGACCACGGCGGGCAGCAGGCCCGCCTTGAGCTCGGACTCGGTGCGGGTACGTTCCGCCCGGCTCATCGAGCCGTGGTGCGCCCTGGCCAGGATGCCGCTCGCGTCGCGCGTGTCGATCCCGACGCCCGTGCCGGACTGGCCGGGCACCGCGGCGGCGTGCAGCTCGCCGGGGTCGGCGACGTCGAGTCCCTGGCGCTGCGCCCAGACCTCGTTCATGCGCGACGTCAGACGCTCGGCGCCGCGGCGCGAGTTGGTGAACACGAGCGTCGAGCGGTGCTCGGCGACCAGGTCGACGACGCGCTCCTCGACGTGCGGCCACACCGATGCGCGACGCTGCGGCGCGTGCGCTGCGCCCGACAGGTCGCGCTCGTCGCCCGTGAGCGCGGGCTCCGGCACGGCGCCGGTGCCGCCCGTGCCGACCGCCGGTGCGCCCGCCAGGTCGGTCAGGTCCGGGACCGGCACGACGACGTCCACCGCGATCTGCTTGGCAGACGGCGGCTGCACGACGACGACCTCACGGCCTCCCTCGTGCGGTGGGCGGGCACCGGCGAGGAAGGCCGCGACCGGCTCGACGGGCCGCACGGTGGCCGACAGCCCGATCCGTTGGGCGGGGGCACGGCCGCCCGCCTCGAGCAGCGCGTCGAGCCGCTCGAGGGACAGCGCGAGATGGGCACCGCGCTTGGTCCCCGCGACGGCGTGGATCTCGTCGACGATCACCTGCTGCACACCTGCCAGGCCCGCACGCGCCCCGGAGGTCAGGACCAGGTACAAGGACTCCGGCGTCGTGATGAGGACATCAGGCGGCCGGGTCGCGAACGTCCGGCGCTCGGAGGCCGGGGTGTCGCCCGTGCGGATGCCCACCGCGACCTCCGGCAGCGTCGTGCCGAGCCGCGTCGCCGCCTGCCGGATCCCGACGAGCGGCGAACGCAGGTTGCGCTCGACGTCGGTCGCCAGCGCCTTGAGCGGTGAGACGTACAGCACGCGGCAGCGCACGGCCGGGTCGTGCGGCGGAGGGCCGGTCACGAGGCCGTCGAGGGCCCACAGGAAGGCCGCGAGCGTCTTGCCCGAGCCGGTGGGCGCCACGACGAGCGCGTGGCGGCCGCTCGAGACCGCGTCCCACGCGCCGAGCTGAGCGGCGGTCGGCTCGGCGAAGGCGCCCGCGAACCACGACCGCGTCGGCTCCGAGAACCGGGTGAGCACCACCGCGACATCGTCGCAGGTCCCGCCCACACGCGCGGGCGCTCGGCGCCCGGGCGGGCGCGGGCTGCGCGGCGTCCGCCGTCCGTGACAGGCTGGCGTCGTGAGGTACAGCGAGTTCTGGGAGCTGGTCGAGGAGGTCCTCGGCAGCGCGCACGGGCGCGAGCTCGTGGCGACGCTCGTCCTCGGCGGGCTCGGCAACCGGACGGCCGCCGCGGCGCTCGACGACGGGACCGACCCGCGATCCGTGTGGCACGCGCTGTGCGACGAGCTCGACATCCCCGAGTCGCGCAGGTGGGGGGCCGATCAGCGGCGGCCCGCCCCACCTCGCCGCTGAGCGCCGGTGGGCGCCGGTGCGGACCGGTGAGCGCCGGTGAGCGTCCGGTGAGCGAACGGCCGCAGGCCCGGGGCGCTCGTCGCCCGGGCCGCCTCACGTGGCCCACGCTGGCGGACCTGGGCGACGCACTGGCGGGTCTCGTCGCGACCGCCGCCGGGCTCGCGGTGGCCGTCGCCGTCGTCGACGGGGTCGAGTCGAACCGTCCCGGTGCGGTCGTCGTCGTCGCCCTCGTCGTGTTCGTGGGCGACCTGGTCCTGCGTGCGCCGCTGCGGCTGCTCGCACGCGTCCTGGGGGCGATGGGCGCCCTGCTGCTCGGGCTGGTGGCGCAGATCGCGCTCGCGTGGGGCGCGCTGCTGCTGGTGCCCGGCATCCGGGTCAGCTCGGGCTGGGCGGTGCTCGGGGTCCTCGCGATCTCGGCGGTCGTGATGGCCGCCGGGAGATGGCTCATCGGCGCGAACGACTCCGACTACGTCGTCTCGGACGTGCTGCGCCGCGCCCGGCGCAAGGCTCGGCGCCAGGTGTCGCGAGCGCCGGACGGGCGGCCTGCGGGGCTGCTCGTCGTCCAGCTCGACGGCGTGGGCGAGCCGGTGCTGCGCGAGGCGATCGAAGCCGGGCTCGCGCCGACCATGTCGCGCTGGCTCGAGGCCGGCACCCACCGGCTCGAGACGTGGTGGGCGCGCGTGCCCTCGACCACGCCGGCGAGCCAGGCCGGGCTGCTGCACGGCGACTCGACCCAGATCCCCGCCTTCCGCTGGTGGGACCGCGCGCTGGGCCGGCTCGTCGTGACGAACCACCCGGCAGACGCGGCGCTCGTCGAGCAGCGGATCACCGACGGCCGGGGGCTGCTGGCGGGCGGCGGGACCGCGGTCTCGACCATGTTCACGGGCGACGCGGAGCGTGCGTACGTCGTCATGAGCCGCACCAGGATCCGCCGGCGCGACCGGTCGGGCGACGGGCTCGGGCCCGGCGGCGAGTTCGTGCGGTTCTTCGCGAGCCCGTTCGTGCTGGCGCGCGCCGTCTCCCTGACGGCGGGGGAGATCGTCAAGGAGCTCTACCAGGCCCACCGCCAGAGCGTGCGCGACGTGCGGCCGCGGATCTCGCGCGGCGGGTGGTACGTGCTGCTGCGTGGCGTGACGAACGTGCTCATGCGCGACCTGTCGACCTCGCTCGTCGCCGAGGCCCTCGTGCGGGGCGACCCCGCCGTGTTCGTCGACCTGGTGGACTACGACGAGATCGCGCACCACGCCGGCCCGACGCGGCCCGAGTCCCTGCGTGCCCTCGAAGGCCTGGACCGAGTCCTGCGCACCATCGAGCAGGCGATCCTCGTCGCACCGCGCGACTACCGGGTCGTCGTGCTCTCCGACCACGGGCAGACCCTCGGCGAGACCTTCGAGCAGCTCGAGGGTCGCACGCTCATCGACGTCGTGCGTGAGCTCATGGCCCAGCCGGAGGCGAGCGGGCTGGAGAGCGGGACCGGCGAGGACTGGGGTCCGCTGAACGCGCTCGTGACGAGCGTCGTCGGCTCCGGCGGCAGCCGGGCCGTCGGGCCGGACGCGGGGCGCGGCTCGGGTCGCGCACGCAGTGCGGACGAGCCCCTGCCGCCCGAGGTGGTCGTCGTGGGGTCCGGCAACCTCGGGCTGGTCTGGTTCCCGCGTGTCGACCACCGGCTCGTCCTGGAGGAGCTGCAGGAGCGCTGGCCGTCGCTCGTCGCCGGTCTGGCGGTCCAGCCGGGGATCGGCGCCGTGGTGGTCGACACGCGCGAGCGAGGGCTCGTCGCGTTCGGCGCGCGCGGGCTCGTGCTGCTCGAGCCACGTGCCGGGGAGCAGGACGTGGAGGGCCAGGACCCGCTCGCGCAGTACGGCCCACGTGCGCGCGCCGACCTGGCACGTGCGGCGCGGCTCCCGAACACGGGTGACGTCCTGGTCGTCTCACGCGTGACGCGGCGCGGTCACGTGCACGCGTTCGAGGGTCAGGTGGGCTCGCACGGCGGGATCGGCGGGCCCCAGAACCGCGCGTTCCTGCTGCACCCGAGCGACTGGCCCGTCGACGACGACCTACGAGAGCCGGTCGGCGACGACGCCCTGCTCGTCGGGGCGGAGGCCGTGCACGTCCAGCTCGTGCGGTGGGCGCTGCGCACCTCGGTGCGTGAGGTGGGCTCGTGAACGAGCGTGCGCCGAGCGCGCCGCCGCCCGGTCCGCCCGGCTCTCACGCGCCGCGCGACGTCACGGTGCGGTGGCTGGGCCACGCCAGCGTCGTGCTGGACCTCCCGGTGGCCGACGGTCCGTCGGGACGGACCCGCCGCGTTCGGCTGCTGACCGACCCGCTGCTGCAGCGGCACGCGGGCCTGCTGCGCCGGCGTGGTCCCCGCCCCCGGAGCGCGCACTGGGACGACCCGGCGGCCGTCCTGGTCTCGCACCTGCACCACGACCACGCCGAGCTGGGGTCCCTCGACCTCGTGGCGGGTGTGCCCGTGGTGACGGCGCCCAGCAACGCGCGGTGGCTGCGGCGGCACGGCGTGCGGGCGGTCGGGCTCCCCGAGGGCACGTGGTGGTCCGTGCCGGGCTCGCCCGTGGCGGTGCGGACGGTCACCGCGGTGCACGGGCACCGTCCGATGCCGCACCGGCCGAACGTCGCCGTGGGCTTCCTCGTGGTGGGGCCGAGCGCCCGGGTGTGGTTCGCGGGCGACACCGAGCCGTTCGGGCAGATGACCGACCTCCCGCGGCTGGCGGGCGGCCCCATCGACCTCGCGCTGGTGCCGGTCGGGGGGTGGGGTCCTCGGCTGTCAGGCGGCCACATGGACCCGGTGCAGGCCGCGCGCGCGGTCGCGGTCGTCGGTGCCGCGGCTGCCGTCCCGGTGCACTGGGGGACGCTGCACGCGCCGGTCTCCCGGCGGCTGCCGCCGGGGTGGATGGACGTGGCGGGTCCCGCGTTCGCCACGGCGGTCGCCCGCCAGGCGCCGGGGTGCGTCGTCCACGTGCTCGCGCCGGGGGAGCAGGTGCGGCTGCCCCACGCGTGAGCGGCTGCGACCGCCCGGTGCAGGCGGCCGGGCGGGCCGGACGCGCGACCGGCGTGTCGCGCGCGATCGAACGTCTGTTCGGTACTGTGGGTCGCGGTGACGACGAGCGCGTCGTCCACCTGTCCCCAGGCCGGACCCCGTCGGGTCCGTCCCCAGGAGAGCGGGCGGCACGCGCGGGTGTCGGTGGTCGGGCATACCGTCACCTCGACGAAGAGACCAGCCCCCGCAAGCCGCAGCGAGCCGCTGCCGAGACGAAGGTGACCACCATGCCTCCTGCACCCCAGGACCGCGAGAAGGCCCTCGAGGCCGCCCTCTCCCAGATCGACCGTCAGTTCGGCAAGGGCTCGATCATGCGCCTCGGTGACGAGGGGCGCGCACCCGTCGAGGTCATCCCCACGGGGTCCATCGCGCTGGACGTCGCGCTCGGCATCGGCGGCCTCCCGCGCGGCCGGATCATCGAGATCTACGGCCCCGAGTCCTCCGGGAAGACGACGGTCGCCCTCCACGCGGTCGCCAACGCTCAGAAGGCCGGCGGCATCGCCGCGTTCATCGATGCCGAGCACGCCCTCGACCCCGAGTACGCCAAGAAGCTCGGCGTGGACACCGACGCGCTCCTGGTGTCCCAGCCGGACACCGGTGAGCAGGCGCTCGAGATCATGGACATGCTGATCCGCTCCGGCGCGATCGACATCATCGTCATCGACTCCGTCGCGGCGCTCGTGCCCAAGGCCGAGATCGAGGGCGAGATGGGCGACAGCCACGTCGGTCTGCAGGCCCGCCTCATGTCGCAGGCGCTGCGCAAGATCACCGGAGCGCTCAACCAGTCCGGGACGACCGCGATCTTCATCAACCAGCTGCGCGAGAAGATCGGCGTGTTCTTCGGCTCTCCCGAGACCACGACCGGTGGCAAGGCGCTGAAGTTCTACGCCTCCGTGCGCATGGACATCCGTCGCATCGAGACCCTCAAGGAGGGCACCGAGGCCGTCGGCAACCGCACCCGTGTCAAGGTCGTGAAGAACAAGATGTCGCCGCCGTTCAAGCAGGCGGAGTTCGACATCCTCTACGGCGTCGGCATCTCGCGCGAGGGCTCGCTCATCGACCTCGGCGTCGAGCACGGCTTCGTCCGCAAGTCCGGGGCCTGGTTCACCTACGAGGGGGACCAGCTCGGGCAGGGCAAGGAGAACGCGCGCAAGTTCCTGCGCGACAACCCCGACCTGGCGGACGAGCTCGACAAGAAGATCAAGGAGAAGCTCGGCATCGGCGCGCGTGTGGACGCCCCCGCCGACGCGTCCGCGGCGGTCGACTTCTGAGCGGACAGGACGCGGGCGGCCGGTCGGTGACACCGTCGGCGGGACGCGAGGGCCAGCGGGTCGCTCCCGCCGGCGACGCGTCCCGCGACGCCCCGGACGCCGTCTCGGGGGGAGCTGACGTGGCACGCTCCCGATCTCGACCAGGCGGTGCGGCGTCTCGTCGAGGGCGCGCTCAGGAGCCGCCCTCGACGGGTGCCGCGGCCGTCGACGCTGAGCCCGATCCCGAGTCCGTCGCACGAGCCATCGCCCTGCGGCTGCTGACCAGCGCGCCGCGCAGCCGGGCGCAGCTCGAGGAGGCGATGGCGCGCCGAGACGTGCCGCAGGACGTGGCCGCACGCGTGCTCGACAGGTTCACCGAGGTCGGCCTTGTGGACGACGCCGAGTACGCCCGGATGCTCGTGCGGACCCGGCACGCAGAACGCGGCCTGTCGCGTCGGGCGATCGCCGTCGAGCTCAGGCGTCGGGGGATCGAGGAGGAGGCGGCGGCCGCGGCGCTCGAGCAGGTGGACGCCGACGACGAGGCGCAGGCTGCGCGCGCGCTCGTGCGCCGCAAGCTCACCGCAACCGCGGGCCTCGAGACGACGACACGGCTGCGACGCGTGGTGGGAGCGCTCGGACGCAAGGGCTACGCGCCATCCTTGGTGCTCCGGATCGCACGCGAGGAGCTCGACGCCGAGGACGACCAGTCGTCAGCCGACGACGGATGGCCGCAGGTGGACTGACCGCGCGGTTCGGCTGCGGCCAGCGCGCGTACGCCGGCCGCGGGACCGCATGACACCGGGTGTCGCGAGCGGCGCTGGAGGGGCGGTGCGCCACAATGGGCGCACCGCGGGGTGCGGGCGCGACCGCGAGTCGGCCCCGGACGGACGGGTCGGCGACGCACACGCGTGGCAGACGAGCGGAGGTGCGCGTGGGCGAGGGCGGCGTCGCGACGGTCGTGGGGCTGCTCGGTGCCTGCCTCGTCGCCCTCATCCTCGTCCTGATCGCGCGCCGCGAGGCGAGTGCCCAGCGAGAGCAGGCCGAGAAGGACGTCGCCGAGATCAAGGGCGAGGCGCGCGCACTCCTCGCGTCCGCCGAGCGCCGCGAGCAGCGTGCCCGCGAGCGGGACGAGGCGGCCGCCGCCGCACAGGCCGCCGCGGCCGACGCGGAGCAGCGCGCTCGCGAGCACGAGAAGCTCGCGGCGCAGTCCGAGCACGCAGCGGAGCGTGCGCTCGCGGCGGCCGAGCGCGACGCGGCGACCCGGCTCGCGCACGCGCAGGAGGAGGCCAGGGCCACGCTCCACGACGCCCAGGACAAGGCCCGCGCGGAGCTCGAGTCGGTGACCGGGCTGACGGTCGACGAAGCGCGCGAGGCCCTCACCCGGCGGATCACGGAGCACGCGCAGAACGCGGCCTCGTCGTACGTGCGCCGTGCCGAGGCACAGGCCCGGCGCACGGCCGAGGCCCGGGCCCGTCGGATCGTGGCGACCGCGATGCAGCGCACCGCGGTCGCCAGCAGCGTCCAGGCTGGCCTGACGGTGCTGCCGCTGCCGTCGGACGAGATGAAGGGCCGCATCATCGGCAAGGAGGGGCGCAACATCCGTGCCTTCGAGGCACTCACCGGGGTCAACGTGCTGGTCGACGAGCAGCCTGACGCCGTCGTGCTGTCCTGCTTCGACGCCGAGCGCCGCGAGGTGGCCGAGGTCACGCTCGAGGCCCTCATGGCCGACGGCCGCATCCACCCGCAGCGCATCGAGTCGGCATACGCCGAGGCCCTCGCCGGCGCGGAGGAACGGGCGCTCGCCGCAGGCCACGACGCGGCCGAGCGCGCGGGCGTGCAGGGTCTGCACCCCGTGCTCGTCCGCGCGCTCGGGCGGTTGCGCGTGCGCACCTCGTACGGGCAGAACGTGCTCGAGCACCTCGTGGAGAGCGCGCTGCTGGCGGGCTCGATCGCGGCCGAGCTGGGCGCCCAGGAGGACGTCGCGCGACGAGGCGCGCTGCTGCACGACATCGGCAAGGCCCTGACGAACGAAGTCCCCGGGACGCACGCCGCCGTCGGGGCCGACCTCGCGCGCCGGCACGGCGAGAGCGACGTCGTCGTCAACGCGATCGCCGCGCACCACGACGAGGTCCCGCTCGAGACCGTCGAGGCGGTCGTCGTGCAGGTCGCCGACGCGATCTCGGCGGCCCGTCCCGGCGCGCGACGCCAGGAGCTCGACCAGTACGTCGAGCGCATGGACAAGCTCGAGAGCCTCGTCACCGCGCACGAGGGCGTGCGCCGCGCCCTGGCGATGTCCGCGGGGCGCGAGGTCCGGGTCGTCGTCGAGCCGTCGCAGGTCGACGACGCGGCGCTGCCGCAGCTCGCGGTCGCCATCGCGCGGCACATCGAGGCGGACCTGTCCTACCCGGGGGAGATCCGCGTGACGGTGGTCCGAGAGATCAGGGCGACGGCCGTCGCCGGCTGAGCCCGCAGCTCGGCCGTCGCCGTCGGCTCACGTCGGGGGTGTGATCCGCCGCGCGTCACGCGCGTGGCCGCTGTCAGCGGGGCCCGGATCGCCTCCTCCGCGTCGGCGGTCTCGGCGTCCGTGCGTCAGTCGGCGCCGACGACCGCGAGGCTCGGAGCCTCGGCGCGCGCCCGGCCCGCGGTGCGCCGACCCACCCGACCGGCCAGCGCCTCGGCGACGCGCGTCAGGAGCCAGTTGATGACGACGAACACGACGGCGGCGACCACGAGCGACTGCAGGATGTTGCCGTTGCCGGAGCCGAACCGCCGTGCGGCGGCGAGGAGCTCGGGGTAGGTGATGATGGCGCCGAGGGCGGTGTCCTTGAGGATCACGACGAGCTGGCTCGCGATGGCAGGCAGCATCGCGATCACCGCCTGCGGGACCTCGACGAGCCACAGGGACTGCGAGCGGCGCAGGCCGATCGCGAGCGCCGCCTCGCGCTGCCCGCTCGGCAGGCTGTGCACGCCGGAGCGCACGAGCTCGGCAAAGACCGAGCCGTTGTAGAAGGTCAGCCCCAGCACGACCGCGACGAGGGGCAGGTCCTTCGGCGAGACCACGTCGAGGCGGGGGATCGCCATGTAGAAGAACACCATCATGATCAGCACGGGGACGGCGCGGAAGAACTCGACGACCCCGCCGCACACGACCCGGACGAGCCGGGAGCTCGCCAGGCGCCCCAGGCCGAACACCAGGCCGAAGACGCCGGCGGTGAGGATCGACAAGCCCGCGGCCACGAGCGTCTGGCGCAGACCCGGCAGGAAGTAGTTCTCCCAGGCGTTCGCCGTGAACAGCGGCTTCCACAACGCGGCGTCGAGCTGTCCCTTGCGGTCCAGCAGCAGCAGGACGTAGACCCCGATACCCACGACGACGACCCCCGCCGCCAGGTTGCCCCATGCCATCCGCCGCCGGGCACGCGGGCCTGGGGCGTCGAAGAGGACCGACCCGCTCACCGTGCCACCGCCAGACGCCGCGACAGGCTCGTCGTCGCGAGGCCTACAGGGACCACGAGGATGACGAAGCCGAACGCGAAGACGAGGAAGATCGCGACGATGAGGTCCGGGCGGAACTCGATCATCTGCTTGAGCAGGCCGGAGGTCTCCGCGACCGATCCCGCGGCGGCCACCGTGGAGTTCTTGATGAGCGCGATCAGGACGTTGCCCAGGGGCGCGACCGCGCCGCGGAACGCCTGCGGCAGGATGACGAGCCGCGCCGAGGCGGCGAAGCCGAGCCCGATCGCTCGCGCGGCCTCGGCCTGACCGACCGGTACGGTGTTGACGCCGGAGCGCAGCGCCTCGCACACGAACGAGGCGTGGTAGACGGTCAGTCCCAGGACTGCGAGCCA
Source organism: Actinomycetes bacterium (assembly GCA_023432565.1). Lineage (GTDB taxonomy): Bacteria > Actinomycetota > Actinomycetes > Actinomycetales > Cellulomonadaceae > Cellulomonas. The sequence goes on from JAEYUL010000118.1 coordinate 12,665, forward strand.
GAAGAAGTTGCGCTGGAAGTCCGACGAGAGGGTCACGCCGAGCTGCCCCCACAGACCGAGGACGCAGAACACGATGATCACCGTCAGCGGGGTGTTCCGTACGAGCGTCACGTAGGCCGTGCCGGCCCAGCGCAGGCTCGGCACGGGGGAGATCCGCATGACCGCGAGGATCGTGCCGAGCACGAGGGCGAACACGGCCGCGAAGAACGTCAGCTGGATGTTCACCCAGAACGCGCCGAGCACGTCGAACTCGCTGAACACGGACGCGAAGTCCACCGGTCCTCCTGTCGAGTCGGGGTCGTGCACGCGCGGCCGCGGCGGACGGCCCGCCCCGGCCGCGCGTGCTCAGGTCACGAGCAGGCTGCGGGCGTCGGCGGGTTGAGGTCGGCGTTCGGCGTGTAGCCCGACGCGGTCACGTTGTCGTCGAGCGCCTTCTGCCAGGAGCCGTCCTCGATCATCTCCTTGATGGCGTCGGTGATCGCCTCGCACATGTCCGAGTCCTTGGGCAGCCCGATGCCGTAGTTCTCCTCGGAGAACGGGTTCCCGACGACCTTGACCTTCCCCTCGTTGGCAGGGATCGCGGCCAGGCCGGCGAGGATGATGTCGTCTGTGGTCACCGCGTCGACGGTCCCGGCGGTCAGGGCGGTCACGCACTCGCTGTAGCCCGGCTGCTCGAGCAGGTTGGTGCCGGTGGCGTAGTCGTCCTTGATGCGCTGGGCCGAGGTCGAGCCGGTCACCGAGCACAGGTTCTTGCCGTCGAGGTCCTCCGGCCCGGTGATGCTGTTGTCGTCGACGGCGACGAGGAGGTCCTGGCCCGCCACGAAGTACGGACCGGCGAAGGAGACGACCTCCTTGCGTGCGTCGGTGATCGAGTACGTCGCGACGATCATGTCGACCTGCTCGTTCTGGAGCATCGTCTCGCGCTGCGCCGACGGGGACTCGACGAACTCGATGTCCTGCGCGTCGTACCCGAGCTTGTCCGCGACGTAGGTCGCCACGTCGACGTCGAAGCCCGTGTAGGTGTTGCCGTCCTTGAAGCCCAGGCCCGGTTGGTCGAACTTGATGCCGATGCGGATGGTCCCGCCGCCGGAGTCGCCCGTGCTGCCCTGGGTCGAGCCGCCCGAGGCGTCGTCCGACGAGCATGCGGCGAGCGTGAGGGCGCCTGCGAGGGTGAGCGCGGTCGCCGTGATTCGAGTGCGCATGGTGTTCCCTTCGTGTCGGGTCTCAACGTGTCGTGCGGGATACCTCGGTGCGGGCTCGGTGCGGGTCGGGGGAGGGTCCGGCGGGCGTGGTCGTCAGTGGGTCAGGATCTTGGACAGGAAGTCGCGGGCCCGTTCGCTGCGGGGCGCGGTGAAGAACGTCTCGGGGTCGGTCTGCTCGACGATCTCCCCGGCGTCCATGAAGGCGACGCGGTGCGCGGCCCGGCGTGCGAAGCCCATCTCGTGCGTGACGACGAGCATCGTCATGCCCTCGCGAGCGAGCCCGATCATGACGTCGAGGACCTCGTTGATCATCTCGGGGTCGAGCGCTGACGTGGGCTCGTCGAAGAGCATCACCTTGGGTCCCATGGCGAGCGCGCGTGCGATGGCGACTCGCTGTTGCTGCCCGCCGGAGAGCTGTGCCGGCAGCTTGTCCGCCTGGTTCCCCACACCGACGCGGTCGAGCAGCTCGCGCGCCCTGGCCGTGGCCTCGGCCTTCTTGACGCCCTTGGCCTTGATCGGCCCGAGCGTCACGTTCTCCAGCACGGTGCGGTGCGCGAACAGGTTGAACGACTGGAACACCATGCCCACCTCGGCGCGCAGCCGAGCCAGCTCACGGCCCTCCGCGGGGAGCTCCTCGCCGTCGATGACGATCGACCCGGAGTCGATCGTCTCGAGCCGGTTGATGGTGCGGCACAGGGTCGACTTGCCGCTGCCCGAGGGACCGATGATCACGACGACCTCGCCGCGCCCGACCGTCAGGTCGATGTTCTTGAGCACGTGCAGGGCCCCGAAGTGCTTGTCCACGCCGCGCAGCTCGACGAGAGGGGGGCCGACACGGTCGGGTGCGTGCTCCGGTCCGAGAGCATCAGCGTGCGTCGCGAGGTCCGCCATTCGATGAACGTAGGGGGAAATGTCCGGTCCTGCATCCGTCGTGCATCTCGATCCGGCAACAGTGCCCTGCGGCCCGCCGCTCGCCGGTGACGTGCGGGAGCGCAGGTGCACGGGCTGCGGGTCGGGCGGTCGGGTGGGCGGCCTTAGGCTGGTCGGTGATGTCCACGACCTTGCATGCGCCCGATCTCGCCTCCCCGACCACGACGGCGGGCGGCTCGGCGCGCACCTATCTCGTCAAGACGCTCGGCTGCCAGATGAACGTCCACGACTCCGAGCACATGGCCGGCATGCTCGAGCAGGCGGGCTACGTCGCAGCCACGCCCGAGCAGGCGGCGGCCGAGGACGCGGATGTCATCGTCATCAACACGTGCGCGGTCCGCGAGAACGCGGCGGACAAGCTCTACGGCAACCTGGGCCGGCTGGCCCGCACCAAGCGCGCGAGGCCCGGCATGCAGATCGCCGTGGGCGGGTGCCTCGCGCAGAAGGACCGTGCGGGCATCGTCGAGCGCGCGCCCTGGGTCGACGTGGTGTTCGGCACGCACAACCTGGATGTGCTGCCGGCCCTGCTCGAGCGCGCGCGGCACAACGCGGCCGCCCAGGTCGAGATCGAGGAGTCGCTCAAGGTCTTCCCCTCGACGCTGCCCACGCGTCGCGAGTCCGTGTACGCGGGCTGGGTGTCGATCAGCGTCGGCTGCAACAACACGTGCACGTTCTGCATCGTCCCGCACCTGCGGGGCAAGGAGCGCGACCGTCGGCCGGGTGAGATCCTCGCGGAGGTCGAGGCCCTGGTGGCCACGGGGGCGATCGAGGTCACCCTGCTGGGTCAGAACGTGAACTCCTACGGCGTGGGCTTCGGCGACCGCGGCGCGTTCGCCAAGCTCCTGCGCGCGGTGGGTGCGGTCGACGGGCTCGAGCGGGTCCGGTTCACCTCACCGCACCCGGCCGCGTTCACCGACGACGTCATCGACGCGATGGCGGCGACGCCCACGGTCATGCCCTCGCTGCACATGCCTCTGCAGTCGGGGTCGGACCGCGTGCTGCGCGCCATGCGCCGCTCGTACCGCTCGGAGAGGTTCCTCGGCATCCTGGACCGGGTCCGCGCGGCCATCCCGGACGCGGCGATCACCACGGACGTGATCGTCGGCTTCCCCGGTGAGACCGAGGAGGACTTCGAGGACACCCTGCGCGTGGTGGAGGCCGCGCGGTTCTCCTCGGCATTCACGTTCCAGTACTCGCCCCGGCCCGGGACCCCCGCGGCCGACCTGCCCGACCAGCTGCCCAAGCCCGTCGTCCAGGAGCGGTACGAGCGCCTCGTCGCTCTGCAGGAGCGCATCTGCGCGCAGGAGAACTCCGCACAGGAGGGGCGCGTCGTCGAGGTGCTCGTCGCCGAGGGTGAGGGACGCAAGGACGGCGAGACCCGCCGGATCTCGGGCCGCGCCGCCGACAACCGGCTCGTGCACCTCGCGCTGCCCGTCGACCTGGAGCTCGTCGACGCGCCGCGCCCCGGCGACCTCGTCACGGTCCAGGTGACCCACGGCGCGCCGCACCACCTGGTCGCCGACTCCGCGCTGAGCGGCGGCCCGTTCGCCGTGCGCCGGACGCGTGCGGGGGACGCGTGGCAGGCCCGGCAGTCGGGGCATGACGAGCACGCCGGCGGCGGTCACGGCGGAGGGGACTCGTGCGGCACGGGCGCGGCGCCCGGTCCGGTGAGTCTCGGGATGCCCACCCTGTCGGTGCGCTGAGGTCAGTTGTCGGGCACGTCCGGCGCGGGTCCGCCGCCCGGGATCGTGGCCTCGAGCGCCGCGAAGAGCTGCACGCCCGTGCCCAGGCCGCACGACAGCACCTGTGCGAGCTGCTTGTCGGTGGCGCCCGGCTCGAAGTCGGCCGAGACCTCGGAGTAGAGCGCCAGCATGCCCTCCTCCTCGCGCAGGTACGCCTTGGGCCAGATCCGCTCGCGGTTCCAGTCGTTGAGCGCGAGCGAGACCGCGGCGCGCTGCTCGAGCGGCACCTGCTGGTGCCAGCGACCGCGCACCTGGACGATCTCCCCGTGCTCGCCGAGGAGCAGGAACCAGAACCGGCTGCCGTCCCACGTGCCGGTCAGGTCGCCGTCGTCGTCCACGACGAACCGGTACCCGCGCTCGAGCAGGTAGTCGCCGACCCGGTCGCGCGTGACCGGACGCGGCTCCTCGTCGTCCGAGGGCGCCTGCTTGGTCGGCTTGGGCAGGCCTCCGAGCACGCGCAGGAGCCAGCCCGGCCCGGTCACGGGACGCTCCCGGCGGGGTCGGGGTACTTCTCGTCGATCGCGTCGAAGAACATCGACCCCGTGGACAGCCCGCAGAACAGCAGCTGGGAGAGCTGGGCGTCCGTCGCGCCGTGCTCGAGGTCGGTCGCGACCTCGGACACCACGTGCACCCGGCCGTTGTCCCGCACCCGCACGTACGCCTTGGGCCAGATCCGGTCCGCGTTCCACTCGTTGCACAGGTCGAGCACCTCTTCGAGGCGTTCGATCGCGATCTCGCGGTGCCACTGACCGCGGATCTGCAGGATCTCGGACCGCTCGCCGAACAGGAAGAAGTAGAACAGCCGGCCGCGCCACAGGCCGCCGAGGTCGCCGTCGTTGTCGACGAAGTAGCTGAAGTGGTTGTCCGTCATCCACGCGGCGATCCGTGCGGGCGTCACCGCGCGCGGCGTGTCGACGGCGGGCTCGGCGACGCCCAGCTCGCGCGCGAGCAGCCGGGTGACGTTCGCGTGGAGCTCGTCGTCGGTGGGCTCGGGGCCGGGTGTCGCAGCGGCCGAGGACGCGCGCCGCCGACGCCACCAGGGGCGGTGCTCGTCGGGCTGCGGGGCCATGAACCCGACACTACCCGGGCGCGCGGACGTGATCGCGGTCGGCGTCCCAGACGGTGGACGGGTGAGCGGGCCCCTCGGGGCTCGGCTCGCGGGCGCGGGCGGGCGAGGGCTAGGGTCGCGACGACCCACGAGCCGGCTGACGAGACGACGAGGACGGTGCCCATGGGCCTGTTCAGCAAGCACGACGAGCCCGCGGCGGCGCCCCGGCCGACGACGACCGAGCCGTCCGACGAGCTCACACCGCTGACGAACGAGCGCATCACCGCCACGCTCGACGCGCACGGCTACCGGTACGCGATCGACTCCGACGGGGACGTCGGCGGCATCTGGGACGACCACGTCTTCTACTTCCTGCGGATCGGCTCCGAGCGTGAGCTCCTGCAGGTCCGCGGCCGCTGGACCCGCCCGCTCGCCGCGTCGCACTACTCCGAGGTCCTCGAGCTGGCGAACACCTGGAACACCGACAAGGTGTTCCCCAAGACGTACGTGCGGGTCGAGGACGACCTGCTCGGGGTGTACGCGGAGCACGCGGTGGACTACCGGCCCGGGGTGGCCGACTCGCAGCTGGACCAGCACCTGGGGTGCGCGGTCTCGACCTCGCTCGCGTTCTTCGCGCGCCTCGACGAGGCGTTCCCCCAGGCGGTGCAGGAGCACCGCGCGCTCGCCGCGGCCGCGCGGGCCGGCGCGGTGCCGCCGCCGCCCTCTGCGGGCGGCGAGGGCGGCGCCTGACCCGTGACGTCCGGCGTGCACCGACCGTGCCGGGCCGACGTGGCGGGCCGGTGCCGCGACCTCGGATAGCGTCGGGCCCATGCTCGTCTCCGCTGCGTTCGTCCCGGACACGGCCCTGCTCGTGCCGGGAGCCTCGGGCCGGGTCGACCCCGCGCAGGAGCTGCGGGAGGCGGCGACGTCCGCGGTACGTCGCGCGCTCGACGGCGCCGACCGCGTCGTCGTCGTCGCTCCCGGTCGCCCGCCCGGTCGCCCGCCCCGCGCGGTGCCGCCCGGCGGGGCGGGTGCGACGGGGGCGGGCACCGGGACGACGAGCCCGCGGGTGCCCGCCCTGACGGTCGTGGGGACGGTCCGCCCCACGCTCGCCGCGGCCGGCGTCCCCGACCGTCTGCTCGCGCCGGTCGCCCCGGTGACACTCTCGGCGGTCGAGGTCGACGAGGCGTCCGAGCTCGTCCGCCGGACCCGGGTGGCGGCGGTGCCGACAGCCGTGGCACTGCGTGTGCTCGCCGCGGTCGGCGGCGCCGCGACGCACGCGGTCGAGACGGTCGGCGCGGACGCAGCGGCGCTGCGTGCGCTCGGCGCACGCCTGGTGGCCGGGGACGGACGCGACGCCCTCGTCGTCGTCGGCTCCGGCTCCGCACGTCACGGTCCGGACGCGCCTGTGGCCGACGACCCCGAGGCGCTCGTGCTCGACGACGCGCTCCTGGCAGACCTGAGCTCGCCCGACGCGGCGGCACGCGAGCGGCTGTCGGCGATCGAGCCCGAACGCGCCGTGGCGCTCGCCGTCACCGGGTGGGGACCGTGGCAGGTGCTGCTCGGCGCCCTGGGGCGGCGCCGGGTGAGGCACTGCGACGTGGCGGGCCTCGTCCTGCTCGGCGCGCAGCACGTCGTCGGCACGTGGCGAGTCGAGGCGCCCGCATGAGCGCGCTCGTCGTCGCCGTCGTCGGCCCCACCGCGACCGGCAAGTCGGACCTGGCGGTGGCGCTCGCACGCGCGCTCGGCGGCGAGGTGCTCAACGCGGACGCCCTGCAGCTCTACCGCGGGATGGACGTCGGCACCGCCAAGATGACTCTCGCCGAGCGCAAGGGTGTGCCGCACCACCTGCTCGACGTGCTCGACCCGCGCGAGGAGGCGTCGGTCGCGGGGTACCAGGGGCTCGCGCGCGCCGCGATCGACGAGTGTGCGTCCCGCGGGGTGCGCGTGGTCGCGGCGGGCGGGTCCGGGCTGTACGTCCGGGCGCTGCTCGACCACATGGAGTTCCCCGGCACCGACCCCGAGGTGCGCGCACGCCTGGAGGAGCGCGCCGAGCGCGAGGGCCCCCGCGCGTTGCACGACGAGCTCGCGCGGCTCGACCCCGTGGCCGCGCAGTCGATCGGGCCGCGCAACGCGCGGCGCGTCGTGCGCGCGCTCGAGGTGATCGAGCTCACCGGCAGGCGGTACTCGGCGTCGCTGCCCCAGCACGTGTACGAGGTCCCCGCAGTGCAGATCGGGTTGGACTGCGACCGCGCGGTGCTCGACGCCCGCATCGCCTCGCGCACGCGTCACATGTTCGAGCGCGGGCTGGTGGCTGAGGTCGAGGCACTGCTGGCGCACGGCCTGGGGAGGACGGCGGCTCGCGCGGTGGGCTACGCGCAGACCGCCGCGATGCTGCGCGGAGAGCTCACGCCCGACGAGGCGCGAGAGGCGATCACCGCCGGGACGCGGCGCCTGGCGCGCAAGCAGATGGGGTGGTTCGGCCGCGACCCGCGCGTGCACTGGCTCGACGCGCAGGACCGGGATCTCGTCGACAAGGCGCTCGCTCTCGTCGCCGAGGCCGACGCCGGCCGCCTCGGACCGGCCACCGACGACCCGACGCCCCGCCGTAGTCTGGGCGCATGAGCACCGCCGTGCACCCACCCGTCGCCGGGGCCCCGACGTCCGAGCGCCCGGGCGGTCTGCTGCACGTGACCAAGGGGCACGGCACGCAGAACGACTTCGTGCTGCTCGACGACCGCGACGGCAGGCTCGACCTCGGGGCCGACCTGGTGCGTGCGCTCGCGGACCGGCGCGCAGGCGTCGGCGGCGACGGCGTGATCCGGCTGGTGGCCAGCAGCCACGTCCCCGAGGGGCTGGCGCTGCTCGACGAGGCACCCGAGGCGCAGTGGTTCATGGACTACCGCAACGCCGACGGCTCCGTCGCCGAGATGTGCGGCAACGGCGTGCGGGTCTTCGCGCTCTACCTCGACCGGCTCGGTCTGTGGCCGCAGGCCCAGGAGGTCGTGGTCGGTACGCGCGCGGGCGTCATGCGCGTGCGGAGGGTCCCCGCTCCGCAGGGGTTCGGCGACGCGTGGTTCGCGTTCGACATCGGCCGGTGGCACCTGCCAGGCGGACGGGCAGCCGCCGAGGCGGGGTTCGACGCCGAGGTGGCGGTCGCGGGCCTGGACGTCGCGCGGCCGGCCCTGTCCGTCGACGTGGGCAACCCCCACAGCGTCCTGGCCCTGCGGGACGTCGCCGAGCTCGCCGCGGCGGACCTCACCCGCGCGCCGCAGGTGCAGCCCGTCCCGCCGCACGGGACGAACGTCGAGATCGTCGTCCCGCTCGGCGAGTCCGTCGTCGACGGCCGCACGACGGGCCGGGTGCGCATGCGCGTGCACGAGCGTGGCGTCGGTGAGACGCGGTCCTGCGGCACCGGTGCCGTGGCCGCCGCGATGGCCGTCCGGACGTGGGCGGGGCCGGCCGCCCCGCAGGTGTGGCTCGTCGACGTACCTGGTGGCACCGTCCGGGTCACCGCGCTCGGTGACGACCACGCCGAGCTGGCCGGGCCGGCCGTGCTCGTCGGCGAGATGGACGTGGACCTGACGGCGTTGCTCAGCCGGTGACCGACGAGGCGCAGGTCCTCACCCCGGACGACCTCGGCGTGCCGCTGGGCGCGCGTGCGACGGTCGTCGAGCTGTCCAGCACGTTCTGCCAGCCGTGCCGTACGGCGCGGCTCGTGCTGCAACGTGCCGTCGACACGACGCACGGTGTGCGCCTCGTCGAGCTCGACGTCGCGGGCGCGCGCGGGCAGGCGCTCGGTGCCCGCCTGCACGTGCGCAGCACGCCGACGGTGCTGGTCCTCGACGCGCAGGGGTCTGTGCGGGACCGGACGGTCGGCGTGCCGCGGCTCGCTCAGGTGCGGGCCGTGCTCGACGCGGTGGTCGGCTCGGCCGGCTGAGGTCCGTCCGTCCGGGTCGCGCGGCGCGCGGGCACGACGCGAGGCGCGACGAGGCTCGCCCCGACCGCGAGCAGCGCCGTGAGCGCGAAGCACGCCGCGTACGGGACGTCACCGCCCAGGGACGACACCGCGGTGAACAGGACGCCGGTCAGCGCGAGCGCCAGGGACGCGCCGATCGAGTCCGAGACCGACAGCGCCGAGGAGTTGGTGCCCGCGTCCTCGCCCGCCGAGTACCGCAGCACGAGCACGCTCTGCCGCGCGTAGGTCAGTCCCATGCCGAAGCCACCCAGCGCCCAGCACACGACGAGCACGGCGATCGGGGCGTGCGCCGCAGCGCCCGCGGCCGTCCCCGCGACACTCAGCGTGACCAGGACCGTGCCGACCCGGATCGCGCGCACGTGCGCAAGTCCCTCGCCGAGCCGGCCCTGCACCCACGACGCGCCCGCCCACGTCAGGGCGGCTGCGGTGAGCGCCACGCCTGCGAACGTCGGCGTGACGTCGTAACGCCGGGTCAGCAGGTACGGCAGGTAGACCTCGGCTCCGAAGAACGCCCCCGCGAGCAGACCGCGGCCCGCGACGACCGCGGGAAGCCCGCGCGCGGCGCGCAGCGTGCCGGGCGGGACGAGCCGGGACAGCGCGCCCAGGGCGACGGCGACGCCGACCACCGCGGCGAGGACGGTCGACGCACCGCCGAGCTCGGCGCTCAGCCCCAGGACGAGGACCGCAGCCGCCGCGAGCGACGCCCACGCGACGCGCCGCGCGCCGGCGGACCCGCGCGCGGCCTCGTCGTGCACGTCGTCGTGGCCCGCGGAGGTGCCCGTGCGCTCGGGCGCACCGATCGACCGTACGCGTGCCAGGACCACCAGCACGATCGGCGGGACGAGGACGGCGACGCCGAGGAAGACCCAGCGCCAGCCGAGGTGCTCGGTGACCAGCCCGGCGACGGGCGGGCCGACGAGCGACGGGATGACCCACGCCGCCGAGAAACCCGCGAACACCCGGGGGTGCAGCGAGCCGGGGTACAGGCGAGCGACGACCACGTAGGAGACGACCGTGAGCGCACCGCCGCCCAGTCCCTGCAGCAGACGGCCCCCTGCGAGCACCAGCATCGTCGGCGCGCAGCCCGCCACGACGATCCCGACGACGAAGAGGGAGGCTGCGGCGAGGAGCGGTCGTGCGGGTCCCGCACGGTCGGCCCAGGAACCGGCGGCGACCATCCCGACGACCCCGGAGGCGAGCGGTGCGGCGAACGCCACGGCGTAGAGGGAGGCGCCGTCGAGCTCGAGCGAGACCGTCGGCATCACGGTCGTCACCGCGAGCGACTCGAAGGCAGCGAGGAAGACCAGGGTGCACATCGCCCAGGTCGTCGTGCGCAGGCGGATCCAGGCCGCCCGTGCGTCATCGGTCACGACAGAGGGCATCGCAGCAGGGTAGGCCTCGTCGCTGACAGCGACGTCAGCCGCGCTCGTCGGACGCCGTGATCTGCAGCACGCGGAAGCCCTTGGCGCTCGCGACCCGCTCGACGACCGCGCGCCCGTCGAGCTGGTCGGCGAGCCATCGGTGCAGCGAGTCGGCGCCCAGGTTCTTGCCGACGACGAGCGAGGCGACGCCGCCCGGTGCGAGCCGCGGCACCCAGCGCAGGAGCAGCTCGTGCAGCGCCTGCTTGCCGATCCGGATCGGAGGGTTGGACCAGATGGCGGCGAACCGCACGTCCGCCGGGACCTCGTCGGGCTGCACGGCGCGCACGTTGCGGGCGCCGACGGCCTCGGAGTTGTGGCGGACGAGGTCGAGCGCACGCTCGTTGACGTCGACCGCCCACACACGCGCCTGCGGTGAGCGCAGCGCGAGCTCGAGGGTGAGCGGCCCCCACCCGCTGCCGAGGTCGAGCAGGTCGCCCTCGGCCGGCGGCGCCGGCACCTCGTCGAGCAGGACACGGGTTGCGTGGTCCACGTGGTCGGGGGAGAACACGCCGCCCGCCGTCTGGACCTGCAGGTCCCGGCCCGCCAGGCGGACGACGATGGTGCGGCGCTCGTCGGGGGAGGCCGGCTGTGCGGTGAAGTAGTGGTCTGCGGCCACGGGCTGACCCTACCGAGGGGCCTGCGCCTCCAGCGAAACACGTCGCACTCGTGCTCGCGCGCGTGCGACCCTGGGGACAGCGCGCGGAACGGCCCGCGTGCCGACGAGAAGGAGCCGCGTGAGCGAGACCGACCGCACCACCACACCGAGCACGACGCCGGACGAGCCTCGCTCGCCCCAGCAGGTGGCCGACGACGTGGTGGCGCGGGTCCTGGCGCGCGCGGGGACCGCGCTGCACGCCGGTGGCACCGTGCACTCGTCGTACGACGGCGACCAGCTCGACCTCGAGGAGCGCACCTCGCTGCGCCGCGTCGCCGGTCTGTCCACCGAGCTCGAGGACGTCACCGAGGTCGAGTACCGCGAGCTGCGCCTCGAGAAGGTCGTGCTCGTCGGGCTGTGGGGCTCCTCGACGTCGGGCGGCACCTCGAACGGCACGCTGCAGGACGCCGAGGTCTCGCTGCGCGAGCTCGCCGCCCTCGCGCAGACCGCGGGCTCGACCGTGCTCGACGGCCTGCTCCAACGCCGCGCGAAGCCCGACGCGGGGACGTACCTCGGATCGGGCAAGGCGGCCGAGCTCGCGTCGGTCGTGGCCGCGGTCGGTGCCGACACGGTGATCGTCGACGGCGAGCTCGCACCGTCCCAGCGGCGAGCGCTCGAGGACATCGTGCGCGTGAAGGTCATCGACCGGACCGCGCTGATCCTCGACATCTTCGCCCAGCACGCGAAGTCCCGAGAGGGCAAGGCGCAGGTCGAGCTCGCGCAGCTCGAGTACCTCCTCCCGCGCCTGCGCGGGTGGGGCGAGTCGATGTCACGCCAGGCCGGCGGCCAGGTCGGCGGCGCGGGTGCAGGCATGGGCTCGCGCGGGCCCGGTGAGACGAAGATCGAGCTCGACCGGCGTCGCATCCGCAACCGCATGGCCAAGCTCCGCCGAGAGATCGCGGCGATGGAGCCGGCGCGACTGACCAAGCGCGCGTCGCGCAAGCGTCACGCGATCCCGTCCGTCGCCATCGCGGGGTACACGAACGCGGGCAAGTCCTCGCTGCTCAACAGGATGACCCACGCCGGGGTGCTCGTCGAGAACGCGCTGTTCGCCACCCTCGACCCGACGGTCCGCCGCGCGGAGACCGTCGACGGACGCGTGTACACGCTCGCGGACACGGTCGGCTTCGTGCGCGCGCTGCCCCACCAGCTGGTCGAGGCGTTCCGCTCGACGCTGGAGGAGGTCGCCGACGCCGACCTGATCCTGCACGTCGTCGACGCCTCGCACCCCGACCCCGAGGGACAGATCGCCGCGGTGCGGCACGTGTTCGCCGACATCCCCGGAGCGATGGACGTGCCCGAGATCATCGTGCTCAACAAGGCCGACCTCGCCGCGCCCGAGGTCATCGCCCGCCTGCGTTCGCGTGAGCTGCACTCGATCGTCGTCTCGGCGCACAGCGGCGAGGGGATCGCCGAGCTGCAGGCCATGGTGGCCGACCAGCTCCCGCGACCGGGTGTCGCGGTGGACGTCGTCGTGCCCTACCAGCGTGGCGACCTGGTCAGCAGGGTGCACGAGCACGGCGACATCGACCACGAGGAGCACACGCCGGACGGCACGCTCCTGCGTGCACGCGTGGACGAGTCCCTCGCGGCCGAGCTCGAGGCGGCCTCGGTCCGGCGCGCGTGACGGCTCCTCGTCGGCGCCGCCGCACGGCGCACCGCGGCTGTGGTGCGCGCCGCGGGCTGCACGGCCGCGCGCACTAGGCTGGACCGATGCCAGCGCCCTCGTCGTCCGCGCGTCACCGCCCGGTCGACGGGCCGGGCGCCCAGGCCCCTGCCGACGCCGGGCGCGCCGACGCGGACGAGACCCTGAAGCCCGAGGGTGCGGCGGACGGCGGCCGCCGGCAGGAAGACGGCGCCGTCGACGAGCTGCTCGACGTCGCCGTCGGTGCGCTCGGCGGCGCACGACGGGACGGTCAGCACGCGATGGCGCGGGCCGTCGCGGAGTCGCTGCGCAGCGGGGAGCACCTCCTCGTGCAGGCCGGGACCGGCACCGGCAAGTCGCTGGGCTACCTCGTGCCCGCGGTGCGGCACGCCGTGCACACCGACGAGCGCGTCGTCGTCTCCACCGCGACGCTCGCGCTCCAGCGGCAGGTGCTCACGCGCGACCTGCCGCTCGTCGCCGACGCGCTCGCACCGCACCTGCCACGCCGCCCGGACGTCGCGCTGCTCAAGGGCTGGCACAACTACCTGTGCCTGCACAAGGTCGACGGCGGCTACCCGGCCGACGACCAGGGGTCCCTCTTCGACCTCCCCGAGAAGGCCGGTGCGGCCGAGCACCCGTCGGCGGGGGCGTCCGGACCGGGTGCCCTGGGCCAGCAGGTCCTCCGGCTGCGCGAGTGGGCCGAACAGACCGACTCCGGGGACCGGGACGACCTCGTCCCCGGCGTCAGCGACCGCGCATGGCGGCAGGTCTCGGTGACCTCGCTCGAGTGCCTGGGGTCGGCCTGCCCCAAGCTCGACGAGTGCTTCCCGGAGCGTGCGCGGGGTCTGGCCCGCGAGGCCGACGTCGTCGTGACGAACCACGCGATGCTCGGGATCGCCGCCTCCGGCTCGCCGAATGTCCTGCCCGAGCACCAGGTGCTCGTCGTGGACGAGGCCCACGAGCTCGCGGACCGCGTCACGACGCAGGCGACGGTGGAGCTCTCGCTGCCCGTGGTCCAGCACGCGGCCAGGGTGGCCCGGCGCAACGGCGCGCCGTCGACGGACCTCGAGGCCGCCGGGGAGGCGCTCGCCGCCGTGCTGGTCCCGCTGCGCGAGGGACGATTCCCGAACGGTCTCCCCACGGAGGTGCACGACGCCGTCGCCGCAGTGCGCGACGCGGCGCGCACGCTGCTGTCGCTCCTGCGCCCCGAGCCGGGCTCACCGGGCGGTGCGGCGCCCGCCGACGGCGGCCGCAAGGTCGCCCAGTCGGCGGTCCTCACGCTCTTCGAGACGGCCGAGCGGATGACCGCCGAGCCCGACGACGCGGCGCGCACCGTCATGTGGTGCGCGCGGGGGGAGGACCGCTCGGGCGCGGTCACGACGCGGCTGCACGCAGCGCCGCTGGCCGTGAACGGGCTCATCCGCACGCAGCTGTTCGCGGGCCGGACCGCGGTCCTGACGTCCGCGACCCTCGCACTCGGTGGCAGCTTCGACCCGATGGCGCGGTCCGTGGGCCTCGAGCAGCGGCCCGACCTCGAGCCCGAGGGCCCGACGAGCGTCCCGGGCGCCGACCCCGCGCCGGGCCCTGCGCCCGCCGGCCCGGTGCGGTGGCGCGGCCTGGACGTCGGGAGCCCGTTCGACTACCCGCGGCAGGGCATCTGCTACGTGGCGCGCCGTCTGCCGCCGCCCGGGCGGGAGCCCGCCACCGACGCCCAGCTCGACGAGATCGAGGTGCTCCTGCGCGCGTCGGGGGGCGCCGCGCTCGGGCTGTTCTCCTCGCGGCGGGCAGCCGCCGCTGCCGCGGAGGCGATGCGCGAGCGGCTCGACGTGCCGGTCCTGCTGCAGGGCGACGACCAGCTCCCGACGCTGGTGGCGCAGTTCGCCGCCGACGAGCCCACGTGCTTGTTCGGCTCGCTCGCGCTGTGGCAGGGCGTCGACGTCCCCGGGCGCGCGTGCCGGCTCGTGCTCATCGACCGCATCCCGTTCCCTCGTCCGGACGACCCCGTACGGTCGGCTCGTGCCGACGTCGTCGCCAGGACGGGAGGCAACGGCTTCATGGCCGTGTCGGCGACGCACGCGGCCCTGCTGCTCGCACAGGGTGCGGGGCGTCTCGTGCGCGGCCCGCTCGACAAGGGCGTCGTCGCCGTGCTCGACCCGCGACTGGCGACCGCTCGGTACGGGGAGTTCCTCGCGCGGTCGATGCCGCCGTTCTGGCGCACCACCGACCGGGACGTCGCCGTCGCTGCTCTGGCGCGCCTGCGCGACGCGTGAGCCGGTAGCCTGCACAGACGGGTCAGCGGGCTGCCCTGGCGGACGCCATGTCCCCGGGGGTCGTCGCCGTGACTCGCTCTGCCCGACCCGCAGCACCCGGAGGCGCACACCATGTCCGAGGAGATCGAGAACCAGGCCGACGAGGACCCGATCGCGTCAGCGGTCGGCGCGCAACGCCGGACGTCGAAGCTCGCGATCGTCGGCGCCGGTGCGGTCGGGTCGACGATGGCGTACGCGGCGCTCATGCGCGGTGCGGCGCGCACCGTGGCGCTGTTCGACATCAACAAGGCCAAGGTCGAGGCGGAGGCGCTCGACCTCGGGCACGGCATCCAGTTCATGTCGATGGCGGAGGTCATCGGCTCCGACGACATCGCCGTGTGCGCAGACGCGGACGTCGTGGTGTTCACCGCCGGCGCCAAGCAGAAGCCTGGGCAGACGCGCATCGACCTCGCCGAGGCCACGATCGGGCTGGTCAAGAAGGTCCTGCCCTCGCTCGTCGAGGTCGCCCCGAACGCGGTCTACGTCATGGTCACCAACCCGGTCGACGTCGTGACGTATGCGTCGCTCAAGATCTCGGGGCTGCCGCCGTCGCAGATGTTCGGCTCGGGCACCGTGCTCGACTCCTCGCGCCTGCGCTACCTGATCGCCAAGCACACCGGCGTCGCCGTGCAGAACGTGCACGCCTACATCGCGGGCGAGCACGGCGACTCCGAGCTGCCGCTGTGGAGCTCGGCGTCGATCGGCGCCATCCCGTTGCTGGAGTGGCAGGGGATCGAGGGTCAGGGTCCGCTGACGCACTCGGTGCGCGAGGAGATCGCGCGCGAGGTCGTGGAGTCGGCGTACCGGATCATCGAGGGCAAGGGCGCGACGAACTACGCGGTCGCTCTCGCCGGCTCGCGGATCATCGAGGCGATCCTCAAGGACGAGCGCCGCGTGCTGCCGGTCTCGTCGTTGCTCACGGACTTCTACGGCATCGACGACGTGTGCCTGTCCGTGCCGACCGTCGTCGGCTCGAGCGGCGTGCTCGACCGTCTGCCGATCCCGATGTCCGTGGACGAGCTCTCCGGCCTGCGCGCGTCCGCCCAGGCCGTCCGCGAGGTCGCGCGGCGATTCGGCTACTGACCGGTCTCACCGTCCGCACGGGCCGGCTGACGTCGTCGACCGACGCGTCAGTCGGCCCAGAGGTCCTCCCACCGCACGTCGTCCGTGCCGGGCCTCGTCGCCGGGCTGCCCGCCGACGAGCGACCCTCCCGGTCGAAGGGTGCGTCCGCCGGCGTGGTCGCGACCTCGCCGGCGTTCGGGCCGTGCTCGCCGAGGGGCACCTCGGGTGCGGTCACGTCCGGCTCTCGCCCGTCGTGCTCGCTCGTGCCCTGCGGACTCGAGGCTTCGGCGTGGGGTCCGCTCAGCGCGTCACGCAAGCGCCGCCCGAGCTGCGGATCGGGGTCGGGCAGGCGGCCGGGCACGGCGTCACAGGCTCCGCAGCACGCTGACGACCCGTCCGAGGACCGTCGCGTCGTCGCCCGGGATGGGTGCATAGGCCGCGTTGTGCGGCAGGAGCCACACGTGGCCGTCCGCCCGGCGCAGCGTCTTGACCGTGGCCTCGCCGTCGATCATGGCAGCGACGATCTCGCCGTTCTCGGCCACGGGCTGCCGCCGGACGACCACCCAGTCGCCGTCACAGATCGCGGCGTCCACCATCGAGTCGCCGGAGACCTTGAGCAGGAACAGCTCGCCGTCGCCGACGAGCTGGCGGGGGAGCGGGAACACGTCCTCGACGACCTGCTCGGCCAGGATCGGACCGCCCGCGGCGATGCGGCCGACCACGGGCACGTAGGCGGGCGCCGTCAGGCGCTCGGTCCCGGACTCGCCGAGCTCGACCTCAGGAGCGTCGCCGGACCACGGCGCCACCCCGCGCGAGTCGTCCGCGTGCACGACCTCGATCGCGCGCGGCCGCTTGGGGTCTCGGCGCAGGTAGCCCTTGCGCTCGAGCGCGGTGAGCTGGTGCTTGACGCTCGACGGGCTGGTCAGGCCGACCGCGTCACCGATCTCCCGCATGCTCGGCGGGTAGCCACGCGTCTCGACGGACACGCGGATGGTCTGCAGGACGAGCCGCTGACGCGCCGTCAGCCCGTCGGGACCCGGCGGCGTCTCGGGCAGCTCGTGCACGGTGCCCAGCCTGTCCTGCGTGCCGTCGGTCACGTCCTCGGTCCGCTCGTCCGTCACGTCCACCCCTCCGCTCACGTCCGACGCCCGGCCGTGGTCGACCCGGTCGTTCGGGCACCACGCCCCGGCCGCCGTGCGCCGGGCCACCCCGGGTCCGACCATGTCCGCGCGGCAGGTGCCCGCCCGGACCTGCCGGCCGTGTCGGTGGTCGGTGGTGCGCTGTTCCTCGTCAGGAAGCCTACGCAGGCCGCACGGCGATATCAAACATCTGTTCGACATCTCTGGACGCGTGTCGCAGGCCTCTGATAGAAATCGTACAGACGTACGACGAACACGTGTTTGACGAACAGTTGTGCGACGGCGGTGCGAGCGTGGCCCCCGGGGCCCGGTCGCCCAGAGCGTCAGGAGAGAGGAAGCGCGATGAGCACCATGGTGATCGGTCCCACGGTCAGGGTCGGCGGCGGTGCCCGCAGCGCCGCCGGGCGCGGCGCCCTCCCGCACCGCGCTCACCCGCACCGCGCTCACCCGCGCGGCGCTGACTCGCACGGCGCCCGCCCGCAGGGCGCGTCGGGCACGGGACTGCACCTCACCGCCCGCGGCCGCACCGTGGTGATCGCTCTCGCCCTCGTGATCGCCGCGGTCGTCTTCGCCCTCGGTGCGCGCTCGGCCGTGGGAGCGCCTTCGGACGTCACCGTGGACCGCTACGTCGTGCAGGCGGGAGACACGCTCTGGGACATCGCGGCGCAGTCCCGCAGTGCGGGGGAGTCGGTCCGGGCTCAGGTGCGCGAGCTGGTGCGCGTCAACGGTCTCTCCGGGGACCAGGTGATGGTGGGTCAGGTGCTGGTGGTGCCGCGCGGCTGACAGGTCACGCTCGACTCGTCGCTGCTCCGTGGGTCGGTACCATCGCTGTGGGACCGGTGGACGTCGGCCCGCCGCGCACGACGAGGGGAGTCCCAGGGTGCACTGCCCGTTCTGCCGTCACCCGGACTCGCGGGTCGTGGACTCTCGCACCTCCGACGACGGCTCCTCGATCCGCAGGCGGCGACAGTGTCCGTCGTGCAACCGCCGGTTCACCACCGTCGAGACGACCAGCCTGTCGGTCGTGAAGCGTTCCGGTGCGACCGAGCCCTTCAGCCGCGACAAGATCGCGGGTGGCGTGCGCAAGGCGTGCCAGGGTCGTCCGGTCAGCGAGGACGACCTCGCGCTGCTCGCGCAGAAGGTGGAGGAGACGCTGCGGTCGTCCGGGTCCGCGGAGATCGACGCGTACGAGATCGGTCTGGCGATCCTCGGCCCGCTGCGCGAGCTCGACGAGGTGGCCTACCTCCGCTTCGCGAGCGTGTACCAGGCGTTCGACTCGCTCGAGGACTTCGAGGCCGCGATCACGGTGCTGCGCGCCGAGCGTGCCGAGCGCGAGGGGGACGAGGTGGACGAGTCGCCGGGAACCGGGCCGGAGCCTGCCGCAGATCCGGGTCGTCACTCCGCGGTGGAGGCCCGCCCGGCGCTCTGACCTGCGCATCCGCCGCTCATGCACATATGCGGACATGCTGGAACAGCGCCGTTCACGAGATAGCGTCGAGCCATGCTCCCCGATGACGTCTTCCTCCTGCGCGTCCCCGGCGCGCCCGCTCTGCTCCCCGACGGCTCGGCGGCGGTGGTCGCCGTCTCGCGTGCCGACCGGGAGAGCGACCAGTACCGGGGTGGGCTCTGGCTCGTCCCGACCGACGGCTCACCCGTGCGTCAGCTGACGCGCGGCCACGCCGACAGCGACCCCGCCGTGTCGCCCGACGGCCGATGGGTCGTGTTCGTGCGTGCCGGCTCCGGCAAGCCGCAGCTGCACGTCGTCGAGACCGCAGGCGGTGAGCCCGTCGCGCTGACCGCCGAGCCGCTCGGCGCCGCCAAGCCGCAGTTCTCGCCCGACGGGCGGCGGGTCGCGTACGTCGCACGGGTGCCCGCCGAGGGCCGGTACCTGCCGGACGGCGACCCTGGTGCCGAGCGCCCTCGCCTCATCACCGCGCTCAACCACCGCGCTGACGGGATCGGTTTCGTACGTGACCGTGTGCGGCAGCTGTTCGTCGTCGACGTGCCGGACCTGACGGCCGACGACGTCGCGGTCCCGCCCTCGTTCCGCCTGACCGATGCGGACAACGACGTCGACGCGCCGCGTTGGTTCCCCGACGGCGGCGCGATCGCCGCGGTGCTCGCCCGGCACGAGTCTCGTGAGCAGGACCTGCGGCGCGACGCCGTCGCGGTCGTCGTCCCCGATGAGCTGAGCGGCGAGCAGGGCACCGCGCAGGTCCTGGCGCTCACCGACGCCGACGCGGGCTCGACGCTGTCGGTCTCGCGGGTGCTCCCGTCGGCCGACGGCCGGCGCGTCTGGCTCCTCGCTGACGACGCGGGGCCCTCGGGTCGGGACTTCGTCGCCTCGCTGACCGGCCTGTTCACTCTGCCGCTGGACGACGACCGGCGTCCCGCAGGGCCGCCCCGACGGCTCACGGACGCCGAGGAGGTCGACCTCGAGCCCGCTGTGCTGGTCGAGGCCGACGACGGCGACGTCCTCGTCGCACCCCAGCGTTCGGGGGCGGTGCACCTGTGCCGTGTCGCGCCGGACGGAGCGGCGCGGGACCTGCTCACCGGACCGGTCGTCGTGGGCTCGGCGGACGCCGCGAACGGCGTGGTGGTCGCGACCAGGGCGACGCCGACCAGTTCGGGCGACCTCGTGCTCGTCACGGAGGGCGAGGAGCGGGCGTTGACCGACCTGTCGGCCGACCTGCGTGCGACCGGCAGGACGCGCGTGCCTGCGCCGCTCGTGGCGCACGCCCCTGACGGCTACCGGGTCGAGGGGTGGGTCACGGTGCCGGACGCGGACGTGCACGGGCCCGGCCCGTACCCCACGATCCTGATGATTCACGGCGGTCCCTTTGCGCAGTACACGCACGGGCTGTTCGACGAGGTCCAGGTGCTCGCTGCAGCCGGGTACGCGGTCGTGCACGGCAACCCGCGCGGCTCGTCGGGCCGTGGTCGTGCCCACGGGCGTGCGATCCGTCGCGGCTTCGGCACCGTCGACACCGACGACGTCCTCGCGCTCCTCGACGAGGCGCTCGCCGATGCGCGGCTCGACGCGACGCGCACGGGGGTCATGGGTGGCTCCTACGGCGGCTACCTGACGGCGTGGCTCACCACGCGCACCGACAGGTTCCGTGCGGCGATCGTCGAGCGTGGGTTCCTGGACCCCGTGAGCTTCGTCGGGTCGAGCGACATCGGGTGGTTCTTCGGGCTGGAGTACCTGGGAGAGCCCGAGACGGAGGCGCAGCTCGTCGCCTCGCAGTCGCCCATGGCGCACGTCGCGGCGGTGCGGACGCCGACGCTGGTCATCCACTCGGAGCAGGACTGGCGGTGCCCCGTCGAACAGGGGCAGCGCTGGTTCACCGAGCTCAAGCGGCGCGGTGTGCCGACCGAGCTGCTCCTGTTCCCGGGCGAGGGGCACGAGCTCACCCGCACGGGTCGGCCGTCCCACCGGGTGGAGCGGTTCGAGCACGTCCTGCGGTGGTGGCGGCGCTGGCTGCCGGTCGCGGACGAGGCGGACACGCCCTGACGGACGGGCAATGAGGTGGCAGGCGCACCGTGCGTCGGCCAGGCTGAGATCTCGACGACGGACAGGAGGAGCCGATGGGGCACGACGACACGAAGCCCGCGGTCAGTGAGGACGCCAAGGCCAAGTTCCGCGAGGCGCTCGAGCGCAAGAAGAGCGCGCAGCACCGCACGGCCGACGCACAGGCGAACACCGGGCCGGTGCACGGCTCGGAGACCACAGGGCCCGCCCAGCGGCGGTTCCAGCGCAAGTCCGGCTCGTCGTGAACCGGCTCGTCAGCGTGCACTGACGTTCCGACGGCCGCAGGGCGACGAGGATCGCCCGACGGCGCGACCGCCGAGCATCTCGCGACGCCTCGACGCCGCGACGGCGAGGACGTGCACGAGCGAAGGCCCCGACCGAGGGTGGTCGGGGCCTTCGACGTGAGCGGGGGGGCGGGAGGTACGGCTGCTCAGGACAGCAGGCGCACGCGGATGGCCTCCGGCTGGGCGGCGAGGGCGTCGACGAGCGACTGCTCGACGGGCGAGCCGGCGTCGGTGACCACGTAGCCGAGCTCGCCCCTGGTCGCCAGGAGCTGGCCCTCGATGTTGACGCCGTGCTCCGCGAGGGTCGCGTTGACCGCGGCGAGCACGCCGGGGACGTTGCGGTGCAGGTAGGCCAGGCGGTGCACGCCCGGCGGCTGGTCGAGCGCGACGTTCGGCAGGTTCACCGACAGGGTCGTGGAGCCCGTCGCCAGGTAGTCGCGGACCTTGTGCGCGACGAACTGTCCGATCGCCTCCTGCGCCTCCTCGGTCGAGCCGCCCGTGTGCGGCGTGAGGATCACGTTCGGCAGCCCGCGCAGCTCCGACTCGAACGCGTCGCCCTTGCGCTTGGGCTCGTGGGGGAACACGTCGATCGCGGCGCCCCCGAGGTGCCCGGACACGATGGCGTCGCGCACGGCCGCTGGGTCGACGACGAATCCGCGCGACAGGTTGAGCAGGATCGCGCCGGGCTTCATGCGGGCGATCTGCGGTGCGCCGAAGAACCCCGCGTTGCCCGGCCGGCCGTCGACGTGCAGCGTGACGACGTCGGAGACCTCGAGCAGCTCGTCGAGCGACGCGGCTCGACGGGCGTTGCCCAGAGCGAGCTTCTCGGCGGAGTCGTAGAAGACGACCGACATGCCGAGGTTCTCCGCGAGCACCGACAGCTGGGTGCCGATGTTGCCGTAGCCGATGATGCCCAGCGTCCGGCCGCGGACCTCGTGCGCACCCGTCGCGGACTTGTTCCAGATGCCGTCGTGCATCTCCTTGTCGAAGACCGTCAGCCGGCGCATCAGGGAGATGATGTCGGCGATCGCGATCTCGACCACCGAGCGCGTGTTGGAGAACGGCGCGTTGAAGGCGGCGACGCCGAGGCGGGCCGCGGCCTGCAGGTCGATCTGGTTGGTGCCGATGCAGAAGGCGCCGATCGCCACGAGGTCCGGCGCGTGCGCCAGGACGTCCGCGGTCACCTGGGTCTTCGACCGGATCCCGAGGAGCTCGACGCCGTCGAGGGCGTCGATGAGCTCGGACTCGTCGAGCGCGCCGGTGCGCGTGGTGACGTCGTAGCCCGCCGCCTCGAGGATGGTGCGGGCGTGCGGGTGGAGGTTCTCGAGCAGCAGGGCCTTGGGCACGGGCCCATGGTGCGCCCGTCCGGGTGCTGGGCGCCCGGCTGTCCGATGTGCGGACAACCGGGCGGCCGTTCCCGGCCCGCCGGTCAGCCGACCAGCCCTGCGGGCAGCTCGCCGGTGTGCAGCACGTGCAGCGCTCTCGTCGGACGGGTCATCGCGACGTACAGGTCGCCCGCCGAGGTGGCGAGCACCTCCGTCGGCTCGACGAGCACGACGTCGTCGAACTCGAGGCCCTTGGCCTGCCGTGCCGTCAGCACGACGACAGCCGCGTCGAGGTCGGGACCGCCCCGCACGGCCGGGGGCATGGCACCGGCGTCCTCGAGCGCGGCGCGCAGCTGCGGCACGCGCTCGGACGCCGCGATCACCGCGACCTTGCCCGCGCCTGAAGCATCGCGCACGGCGAGTGACGCGTCGAGCGCGGTCGCCACGACCACGTCCGTCAACGCCTCCTCCTCGACCCGCGTCACGACGAGGGCGTCGGGGACCTCGCGCGCGGACGTCAACGGTGAGCGGGGCAGACCCGCGGCGTCGGCGACCCGGCCCGCCGCGTCCGCGACGGTCGCCGGCGTGCGGTAGTTGACCGTGAGGTCCGCCTGCCGCCAGCTCCCGCGGAGCACCGGGTCGAGCATCGTGGACCACGCGCGCGCGCCTGCGGCCGACGAGGTCTGGGCGACGTCGCCGACGATCGTCAGGGAGCGGGTCGGCACGCGGCGCAGGAGTGCGCGCCACGCCATCGCCGACAGCTCCTGCGCCTCGTCGACGACCACGTGCCCGTACGTCCAGGTCCGGTCGGCGGCGGCGCGCTCGGCGGTGGTGAGCACGGGCCCGCCCCCGGCGAAGCGGTCGGCGAGCAGCTCGGCGGAGACGAGCGCCGCGGCACTGGTCTGCTCGAGCACCTCGCGCGCGTAGGAGACCTCACGGCGGCGCGCCTCGGCCTGCGCGCGCGCCTGGGCCCGAGCGGCCTGGTCGTCCTCGCCCAGCAGCTCGGCCGCCTCGTCGAGCAGCGGGACGTCGGCGGGGGTCCACGGCGCGTCCGGCTCGCGCTCCAGCAGCGCACGCTCCTGCGCGGACAGCTGCGGTGCGGCCTGCTCGAGTCGCCACGGCCTGGCCCACAGGTCGGCGAGGAGCTTCTGCGGCGTCAGGGGCATCCACGCGAGGTTGAGCGCGATCCTGATCTCGCGGGTCGAGCGCAGGTCCTCGAGGATCTCCGCGCGCTCGTCGGGCGGGACGTCGAACGCGAGCTGCTCGACGTACTGCGCCGCGAGCCGCGACAGCATGTCCCGGACGAACGCGACGCGCGCGAGGTTGTGGGGACGGTGCAGGCGCCGGGCACGGGCGATCGCCTGGGCGACGTCCTGCGGTCGCACGACGACCGTGCGTCCGTCCAGTCGCACGCTCGTGGCCTGCGCGGGCACGCGCTGGCGGTCGCTGACCGCACGAGCGATCACGCGCGCCATCGTCGCGCGCCCCTTGATCTCGGCGACCCGGTCCGGCTCGGAGCCGGTGGCCGCGACTCCCGGCACGAGGTCGGCGATCGTGGTCGTCACCACGCCGGTCTCGCCGAGCGACGGGAGCACCTGGTCGATGTAGCGCAGGAAGGTGCGCGACGGCCCGACGAGCAGCACGCCGGAGCGTTCCAGCAGGCGCCGGTGCGCGTAGAGCAGGTAGGCGGCGCGGTGCAGCGCCACCGCGGTCTTGCCGGTGCCGGGACCACCCTGCACGACGAGCGCGCCGCCGAGCTCCGAGCGGATGATCGCGTCCTGCTCGGCCTGGATGGTCGCGACGATGTCGCCCATCCGGCCGGTCCGTGCCGCACGCAGGCCCGCGAGCAGGGCGCCCTCGCCCGACAGGCCGCTCAGCGCGTCCTCGTCGCCGTCGAGCAGGTCGAGGTCGAGCACCTCGTCCTCCACGCCGGTGACGGTGCGCGCACGGGTCACCACGTGCCGGCGTCGGGTGACGCCCTCGGGGTGCGCGGCGGTCGCCCGGTAGAACGCGCGCGCCGCGGGCGCCCGCCAGTCGGTCAGGAGCGGGGTCTGCTCCTCGTCCGTCAGGCCAATCCGGCCGACGTAGCGCCGGGTCCCGTCGTCCAGGTCGAGCCGTCCGAAGACGAGGCGCTCCTCGACGGCCTCGAGCTGCGCGAGGCGGTCCTCGTAGAGCGTCGCGAAGGCGTCACGCTCGCTGCGGTTCTGAGGCGAGCCCGAAGGACCCTCACGCCGCACCGCCGACAGTCGCGCCCGGGTCTGCGCGCGCAGCTGGTCGAGGCGGCCGTAGACGACGTCGACCTTCCGCTGCTCGAGGGCGATCTCGTCGTCCGGGGTCGTCACGCGCGTGTCCTCCTAGGGCGCTCGACGGGTCGCGAGCGGCCGTCCATTGTTCCACCTCGGCCGCCTCGCCGCGACGCCCGGGCGGGTCCCGTCACCCGTCCGTCGCGGTCTCCCGAGGGGGCGCGGGCGCCGGTCGACGCGGCCATCGCGAGCCGAGTGCGGTCCCGACCCGTACGCTGCGGTAGCCGAAGGAGGACACATACCAGTGCTAGACGTCGACGACGAACGCCGTGCGCAGGACGCCGCCGCGCTGACGGGCCCGCGACTGCTCGTGGTCGAGGACGACGAGGGCGACTGGGTGCTCGCCTCCGAGCACCTCACCGACTCGGGTCTGCAGGCCGAGCTCCGGTGGGCCCGCACGCTCGACGAGGCCGTGACGATGCTCGACGTCGACTGCGTGCTCCTCGACCTGGGCCTGCCGGACGGCACGGGCCTCGTCGCGCTGCAACGCCTGCTGTCGGCCGGCGCGCCTCCCGTGATCGTCCTGACGGGCCTGGACGACACGACCACAGGGGTCGCTGCCGTCGCGGCGGGCGCGCAGGACTACCTCGTCAAGAGCGACGTCGACGGCGAGCGCCTCGCTCGCTCGGTCCGGTACGCGATCGCGCGCAGCCAGCTCGAGCACGCCGACCGCGAGCTGTACCGCAGCCTCGTGCGTGAGCAGGAGACCACCAGGCTCGAGCAGGCGCTGCTGCCGCGCCCCTCGGTGACCGACGGGATGCTCGAGCTGCTGGTCGGGTACCGGGCGGGTCGCGACGGGGTCCTCGGCGGCGACTTCTACGACGCCGTCGAGCGACCGGACGGCACGGTGCTGGCGGTCGTGGGCGACGTGTGCGGCCACGGGCCCGACGAGGCCGCGCTGGGGGCGACCTTGCGTACCGCCTGGCGCACCCTGGTGCTCGCGGGGATCACGACCGACGAGCTGCTCCCGCTGCTCGAACGCGTCCTGCTGGCCGAGCGACCCCGACCCGAGACGTTCACGACGGTCGCGATGGTGGCGATCGCGCCGGACCGTCGCGTCGCCGAGCTGTACCTCGCCGGCCACCCCGTGCCCCTCGTGCTGGGAACGCCCACGACGCTCGCGAGCGCGCGCTGCCGCGGACGCGCGCTCGGGATCCCTGTGTCCGGCGGATGGTCCCCGCTGCGCATGGAGCTCTCCGGCAGGTGGCGGCTGCTGCTGCACACCGACGGCCTCATGGAGGCGACGATCGCCGGCACGTCCGAGCGGGTCGGCAAGCCCGGGCTGCTCGCCGTCGTCGACGCCGCGCTCGCGGCCGAGGCCGCGGACCCGGACGGTCCCGACGTCGTGGAGCGCGTCATCGAGGGCGTGCGTGCGCTGCACGGGGGAGACCTCGTCGACGACGCCGCGGTCGTGCTCGTGGGATGCCACGCGTGAGCGCTGCGTCCACCGGGGCGGCTCCCGTCGCGGCCGAGGGGCAGGCCCTGCGTCGGCGGCTGCAGCGGTGGTTCGCCGTGGTCGGGGCGCTGCTCGTGGTCGTCGTCGCCCTCGCGCTCGTCGCGTACGTGCAGCAGGTACGTCGTCAGGAGGCGCTCACCCAGAACCTGTTCGACGCGATCTCGCGCACCGACGTCGCGTACATCTCGCTGATCGACGCCGAGTCGGCGCTTCGCGGCTACGCCCTCACGGGGGACCCGGCGGCACGGCAGGTGTACCTGACGGCCAGAGGCACGTCCGTCCCGTTCGTCGACATCGCCGCGGACGTCACGCTCGTGCGGGACGATCCGGCGACCCGTGCTGCGGCCGAACGTGCACAGGCACTGGCGCAGGCCTGGTACGTCCAGAGCGGCGACCCGCTGGTCGAGCAGATCGCCGCGCGTGGCCCCGGTTCGGTGCGCGAGGCCCAGCTCGAGGAGAGCAACGCGGGGTTCGACGAGGTGCGCGCGGCGGTGGACGACTTCGTCGTCGAGCTGCGCGCGTCCCGTGCGGGCGTGGCCGACGAGCTCACCGCGTGGACGCAGGTCGCGAGCGTGGTCGTGCTGATCCTGGTCGCCGCGATCGTCGTGCTCGGTGTCGCCACGTGGGTCGCGCTGCGCCGGTGGGTGCTCGCGCCGATCGAGGCCGTCGGTGCCGACGTGCGGCAGGTCGCCTCGGGTCGCCTCGACCACCCGGTGACGACTCGCGGGCCGGGTGAGGTCGCGACCCTCGCGCGCGACGTCGAGCAGATGCGCACGACTCTCGTGGACCAGATGGCGCGCGTGCAGGCGGCGCACGGGCAGGTCGAGCGCGCGCACGCCCAGCTCGCCGACCAGGCGGAGGAGCTGCGCCGGTCCAACCGCGACCTCGAGCAGTTCGCGTACGTCGCGTCGCACGACCTGCAGGAGCCGCTGCGCAAGGTCGCGAGCTTCACGCAGCTGCTGCAGAAGCGGTACGCAGGGCAGCTCGACGAGCGCGCCGACCAGTACATCGCGTTCGCGGTCGACGGTGCCAAACGCATGCAGCGGCTCATCCAGGACCTGCTGGGCTTCTCCCGGGTGGGCCGGCTGGGGCGCGAGGTCGGTCCCGTCGACCTGGGCGCGGCGCTGCGGGAGGCGCTCGACCAGCAGTCCGAGGCGATCACCGAGACCGGGGCGGTGGTCACCTACGACGACCTGCCGACCGTGCAGGGCGAGGAGCCGCTGCTCGTGCAGCTGTTCGCCAACCTCGTCGGGAACGCCGTGAAGTTCCACCGCCCGGGATCGCCGGCGCGCGTGCACGTCAGTGCCCGCACCACGGACGGGGGCGTCGAGCTCGCGTGCGAGGACGACGGGATCGGCATCGACCCGCAGTACGCCGAGCGTGTCTTCGTCATCTTCCAGCGTCTGCACCCCAAGGACGTGTACGAAGGCACCGGGATCGGGCTCGCGCTGTGCAAGAAGATCATCGAGTTCCACGGCGGACGCATCTGGCTCGAGCAGCCGGAGTCGGGCGTGGGCACGCGGGTGTGCTGGACCTTGCCCGTCACGAGCACACTCGACGGTACGGACGCTCCAGATCCCGACGTCGCGACACCCACCCCGCACGCCAGCTCGTCCACCGCCGGACCCACGGCCACCGCCACGAACGGAGCAACCTGATGCCCGCACGCAAGACGATCGACGTCCTCCTCGTCGAGGACGACCCGGGCGACGTGCTCATGACGCGCGAGGCGTTCGAGCACAACAAGGTCGCGAACACGCTGAACGTCGTCTCGGACGGGGTCAGCGCGCTGGAGTACCTGCGCAAGGAAGGTGAGCACGCGAACGCCTCCACGCCGGACCTCATCCTGCTGGACCTGAACCTGCCACGCATGGACGGTCGCGAGGTGCTGCAGGCGCTCAAGGCCGACGAGGAGCTGCGGTCGATCCCGGTCGTCGTCCTGACCACCTCGGAGGCGGAGGACGACGTCGTGCGCTCGTACGCGCTGCACGCGAACGCGTACGTCACCAAGCCGGTGGACTTCGACGCGTTCATCACGATCGTCCGCCAGATCGACGAGTTCTTCGTCGAGGTCGTCCGGCTGCCGCAGCGCTGAGCGCTCGGGGAATCGCCGGCAGTCGCCGGGCGTTGAGCACGCCAGACGTCCGGAACTGACGACAGGAGTGCGCGCGAGGATGCTGGACCCGAGCGAGATCTACGAGGTGGACCCGGTGGTCGACGCCGAGGTCCGGGCACGGACGACGGCGCAGGGCAGCGGGCCGGTGCTCGTGCACGCCGTGCGCGGCTTCGTCGACGCCGGTGCGACCGGCCAGCTCGCGGTCGAGCACCTCGTCGAGGAGCTGCCGCACGCGCGGCTCGCGACGTTCGACACCGACCAGCTCGTCGACTACCGGTCGCGCCGCCCCGCGATGACCTTCGACGCGACCGCCTGGACGCACTACGAGGTGCCGGAGCTCGTCGTCGACCTCGTGCGCGACGGCGAGGGCGTCCCGTTCCTCCTGCTGCACGGCGCCGAGCCCGACGTGCAGTGGGAGCGGTACGTCGCGGCCGTCCGCCAGCTCGTCGAGAGGTTCGACGTCCCGCTCACCATCGGGCTGCACGGCATCCCGATGGGCCTGCCGCACACGCGTCCGACCTCGCTGACGGCGCACGCGACGCGCGCCGACCTCGTGCAGGACCACCGCTCGTGGTTCGGCTCCGTGCAGGTGCCGGCGAGCGTGTCCGCGCTGCTCGAGCTGCGGCTGGGGGAGGCCGGGCACGACGCGATGGGCTTCGCGGTGCACGTGCCGCACTACCTCGCGCAGTCGCAGTACCCGCAGGCGACGATCGCGGGGCTGCGCGCGATCGAGCGCGCGACGGGCCTGGACCTGCGCACGGGGGAGCTCGAGGCGGCGGCCACCGACGCGACGCTCGAGATCGAGCGCCAGGTGAGCCAGTCCGAGGAGGTGCGCTCGCTCGTGACCGCGCTCGAGGAGCAGTACGACGCCTTCAGCCGCAACCTCGGCGGCGCGAGCCTGCTCGCGCAGAGCACGGACCTGCCGACGGCCGAGGAGCTCGGTGCCGAGTTCGAGCGCTTCCTGGCGGCGCAGGGCGACGACCCGGAGGCGTCCTGAGTCACCCGTCCGGCGCATCGATCGTGCGGTCTTTACCCAATCGTTGTGGAAAAACGGGCCGATCGGGCACGTGGGGCGTGGCGCACGACACATCGGCGATGCAAGGATCGCTCGTGTTGCAGTGGCGTGATCGCTTGACCGGTGCCGTCGCTCCCGGTTCTCCGGGGCGGCAGTCCCACCAGCCTCGGCTGGCCCACCCGGTGCAGGACGTGAGGCATTGCGGCACGGACGTGGAGCAGTTCCGCGACCGACACCGAGTGGAATGACAAAGGAAGCACGACATGGCGCAGGGTGCAGTCAAGTGGTTCAACGCTGAGAAGGGCTTCGGGTTCATCGCCCAGGACGGCGGCGGCGCCGACGTCTTCGTCCACTACTCCGCGATCGAGACGCAGGGTTACCGGACGCTCGACGAGGGCCAGCGCGTCGAGTTCGAGATCACGCAGGGCCAGAAGGGCCCGCAGGCGGAGCACGTCCGCCCGCTCTGACTCGCTGAGACCACGCGCGTCGCGACGCGCTGCGCGAAGGGACCGATCCGCTCGGATCGGTCCCTTCGCTCGTGCGGGGGCGCCCTGGGCCCTCGTCGCTCGTGTCGCGCTCAGGGTGGGGCCTCGCTGACCCCCACGTGCGGCTGAGCGTGCCGGGACCCGTGCGGCTTCGACGACGTCAGGCGGGACCGGGCGCGGGCGGGGCCGCAGCGGTCTCCTGGACCGCGGGGTCGCGCAGGACGGGAGCGGTGCCGACGAGCCGGGCGAGCTCCTCGCCGCGCAGCAGTCGGGCGGGTGCGGGCAGGTTGCGGACCGCGCGCGCGAGGCCGGCCACGGCCAGCAGCTGCGGGTCGTCGCTCGCCGCGAGCACGACGTTGCCGTAGCCACGCCCTCGCAGGAGCGCGGGCTCGGCGATCGCAGCGACGTCGTCGAAGACGTCGGCGAGCGTCGCCGCCTCGCTGCGCGCGCGAGCCAGAGGTGCGCCGTCGGCGCAGTTCACCAGGTACAGGCCGCCGGGTCGAAGCACCCTGGCCACGTCGCGGACCATCTCGACCGTCGTCACGTGCGCCGGCGTCGCGTCGCCTGCGAACACGTCGCGCACGACGACGTCCGCTGACGCGTCGGGAAGCCGGGCGAGCTGCTCGCGGGCGTCCCCGGCGCGGATGCGCAGCGCGGGAGAGCGCGGCAGCGCGAACCAGGTGCGCACGAGCTCGGGCAGCTGCGCGTCCAGCTCGATCGCGATCTGACGCGAGCCGGGGCGCACGGCGTCGATGGCACGCGCGAGCGCGCAGCCCGCCGCGCCGAGATGCACGACGTCGAGCGCGTCCCCGGGCCGCACCACCTCGACCACCAGCGCCATCTGCTGCATGTACTCGAACGCCAGGACCGCCGGGTCCTCGAGGTCGAGGTACGAGCTCGGCACGCCGTTGACGAGCACCGTGGCTCCCGACGCGTGGTCGGGGTCGGGGACCACCTCGACCGTGCCGGTGGGGATCGTCACGGCACCGACCGGCCACGAGGACCGCCTCGCGCGGGTGTCGCCGCGAGCCGAGCCGCGCGCACCCGAGCCTGAGGGTGTCGGTGGTCGGTGCGAGCCTGGGCGTCGTGCACGGTCGGGCATGCGTCCGACCCTACGGCCCGTCCGGGTCGGTGCCGGCCGTCACCCGGTCGGTGCTCGGGCCGGTCCTGGGGGTGAGGGCGGCGTCGCGAATGCCGAGCACCAGCGCCTCGGCCTCCAGCCGTGGCCGGGGCGCCCGATCGCTTGACGGCGATCGAACAGGCGTTCGATACTGGGTGCGGCCAGTCCGGCGGCCAGTGGCAGTGGCAGTGGCAGTGGCAGTGGCAGTGGACGGTACGAGGTGGAGGTGGTCGAGGATGGCGGTGGTACACACCGGTCGCGCTCAGGAGCTCCTGGCACGTGCCGACGCGGAGCTGCTCGCCGCCCAGTACTCGAGCGAGCCGTGGGAGCGGTTCGGGCACGCCCACCTCGCCGGCCTACGTGCCGGTGCCGCCGTCGTCGCTCGCCGGGGTGCACCCACCGGGCGCGGCGCCCCGCGCTCGGTCTGGGGGATGCTCACACAGGTCGCCCCGGAGCTCGAGCCGCTCGCCCGGTTCTTCGCCGACGGCGCCGCGCTGCGCTCGGCGGTCGACGCGGGACGCTTCGACCAGGTGGACGAGGACCGCGCCGAGCGCACCCTGTGCGCCGCCGAGGACCTGGTCGACGCGGCGCGCGAGCTGACGCTGGCGCTGGACGCCCAGGAGCTGGCCGAGCGTGCCGGGCGCCCGCGCATGCTGGCGGTGCGTGCCTCGTGAGCAGGGCCCCGCGTTCGGCTCACGTCCGGCGCAGCTGGGGGACCAGCGAGGACGGGTGCTCGATCCTGCACGTCGACATGGACGCCTTCTTCGCGTCGGTCGAGCTGGCGCGCAGGCCGCAGCTGCGTGGCCTGCCCGTGATCGTCGGGGGCGCGGCGCGCGGCGTGGTGCTGGCCGCCACCTACGAGGCTCGCGCGTTCGGTGTGCACTCGGCGATGCCCATGGCGGCGGCGATGCGGCTGTGCCCGCAGGCGGTCGTGGTCCCGCCCGACCACCGCGCGTATCACGAGGTCTCGGCCGGGGTGATGGAGGTCCTGGCCGACGTCACCGCCCTGGTCGAGCAGGTCAGCGTCGACGAGGCGTTCCTCGACGTGGCCGGTGCGCGACGTCGCCTCGGCCCTCCGACGCAGATCGCCGAGGCCGTCCGACGCGTCGTGCGGGAGCGCTACGGCATCACCTGCTCGGTCGGTATCGCCTCGACCAAGTTCGTCGCGAAGATCGCGTCCGGGCACGCCAAGCCGGACGGCGTGCTGCTGATCCCGAAGGCGGCCACGGTCGAGTTCCTGCGAGCCCTGCCCGTCGGCGCGTTGTGGGGCGTCGGGGAGCGCACCGAGGCCGCGCTCGGTCGGTGGGGGATCACGACCGTCGCCGAGCTCGCGGACTGCGACGTCGCGACCGTGCAGCGCGCCGTCGGGAAGGTCGCGGGAGCTCACCTGCACGACCTGGCCTGGGGTCGCGACCCGCGTCCGGTCAGCCCGGGTCGAGAGGAGAAGTCGATCGGGGCGGAGGAGACGTTCGTCACGGACGAGCACGACCTCGCCGTGGTCCAGGCAAAGGCGCTCGAGCTCGCGGACCGGTGCGCGCGTCGTCTCAGGCAGCGCTCGCTCGTCGCACGCACCGTGACGGTGAAGGTCCGCACCGCCGACTTCCGGACACTGACCCGCTCGCGCACCCTGGCGACCCCCACCGACGTCGGGCGCGAGATCTACCTGGCGGCGAGGGCGATGCTGGCGGGTGTGGACCTGCGCGGACTGCCTGTGCGGTTGGTGGGCGTCCGCGTCGAGGCGCTGTCCGCCGTGACGCTCGCCGTGCGGCAACCGACCTTCGCGGAGATCGCCGACGAGGGCGGCACCGAAGGAGCTCACCGCGACGCCGAGCGCGCGATGGATCAGGTGAGGGACAAGTTCGGAGCGCGGGCGATCCGTCCGGCCGCGGCGATCGCGAGCCGCCCGAGCGACCGCTCGACTACCACCTTCGAAGTGGCGGATCTATCCTGATGCCGACACGTTCATCGACATGACCATCGGGGGTCGGGATGCCTCTCTCTGAGTACGAGCAGCGCGTCCTGGAGCAGATGGAGCGCCAGCTCGCGACGGACGACCCGCGCCTGGCGAACACGCTGACCCAGCGCGGACGCCGCGGGGCCGGGCGTTACGTCGTCGCCGGGATCGGTGCAGCTCTCGGCCTGCTGCTGCTCGTGATCGGCGTCGCGCAGACGCTCCCGTTGCTCGGGGTCGTGGGCTTCATCGTCATGTTCGCCGCGGTCGCGTACGCGTTCGCGCGTCCGCACCGTCAGTCCGGCCCGACGGGCGTCGTCGCCGAGGACGGTGCGGTCCGTCGGCACGGCGGACCGAAGTCGGGCAAGGGCCGTGCCAAGGGTCAGGGCTTCATGTCGCGCATGGAGGAGCGCTGGGACCGTCGCCGTGGCGACGCCGGCGGTCTGTGACCCGCACCGGCGGTCGTGACCCGCACCGGCGGTCTGTGACTCTGTGACCGCACCGGCGTCTCGTGACCCGCACGGCCGTCTGTCACTTGCACAGGCGTATGTCAGGGCGTGCTCCTGTCGGCCGGGACGGCATGAGTGATCGCGTTCTCGCACGGCTCCACGGCTACCTGGGTCGGCTCGGCCGAGCCGCGGGGCGTTCGGCCCACCGACACGGTCCCCAGCGCGTCCACGACTGCGTGACCTCCGCCGCTGCTCGAGCCCGGCCCCGGCCCGGCCCGGTCAGCGACGAACTCTGACTCGCTCGGTGGGCAGGACTCGGCCCCGCACCGCACGCCACGCCTGCGTGAGCCGGCTCGTCTGGGCGATGCCCGCCCCGCGAGCCCCTGCCACGACCTGGTCGGCCCACCGTGCGGTGACGCCCGGCTCGGGCCTCGTCGCGTGCAACGCGTAGCGCTCCTGCTCGACGGCCGTCGCGAGCGAGCGCAGCGCCTCGACGGACTCGTCGTCGAGGGGACCGCCGGCGGCGGACTCGACCTGGCTCACGACCGCGGGCACGACGTTGCGCGGGGTCGTCGCGGAGCTCCAGCGCACGCCGAGCCGCGCGAGCCCTCGACGCAGCCGCAGCCACGCCTGCTCGGGCGTGAGGTCGGCGAGCACGCGTGCGCGGCGCCGTGCGACTGCTGTCACGACGATCGCAGCGAGCAGCAGCACCACGGCGACGGTGATCGCGACGGGGACCCAGGTCGAGCGCTCGGTCGTCGTGACCGTCGGGCCGCCACTCGTCACAGGGGCCGTCGCGTCGGAGCGTGGACCCGCCGTCGGGATCGCCTGGTTCGTCGGGAACCCCCCACCCGAGGTGTTCGCGAACGGGTCGCTCCATGGCGGGGGAGCGCCGGTCTGCACAGCGGGCGTCGGCTCGAACCGCACCCAGCCGTGGCCCTCGAAGGCGATCTCCGGCCACGCGTGGGACTGCTGCCCGGTGACGACGTAGGACCCACCCTGGGCGGAGCCGGGCAGGAACCCGACCGCGACGCGTGCGGGCAGGCCGAGGGATCTCGCCATCACGGTCATGGCGGTGGCGAACTGCACGCAGTAGCCCTGCCGTGACTGCAGGAAGTCCCACACGGCGTCGTCGGTGCGTGCCGGCGCGACACGGGTGTCGTAGGTGAAGTTCGCCGCAGAGCGCAGGAACGTCTGAAGCGCGAGCGCCTTCTCGTAGGGCGTCGTCGCCTCGGCCTCCTGGACGATCTGGTCGGCGAGCTGCCGGATCTCGTCCTCGTGCGAGCTCGTCGGCACCTCGAGCGCGCGGGCGTCGCCCGCGTCGGCGACCTCGGCGTCCTCGAGGTCGTCGGCCGTCAGGCCGGGGATCTCCACGATCATGGAGAACTTCATGCCCTCGAACGTCTCCTCGGCGCCGTCGATCTGGTCGCGCGTGACGTCGTAGGCCCAGTCGCCGTCGATGTCGAGCGTGCGGGGGAACGTCGGGATCGGCAGCTGGCGGTCCTGCAGCACGCCGACCTGAGCGTCGACGTAGGCGATCCGACCGCGGTCGGGGTTCGGCTCGGCGCCTCGCAGGTCGGCGTCGGGCGCGAGCAGGCCCTCGAACGAGCCGACGTCGAGCGTCTGGTCGGACGGGGAGTCGGAGTGCCACGACCGGCCGTCGAACGACAGGAGGGTGAAAGCACGCAGCGGGCCGACGACGTTCGCGTTGACGGGCGCAGGTGCCTCTGCCGTGGCGGTCGGGGTCGGTCCGGCAGGGTCGACCGCCGGGGAGGACCCGTCGTCCGAGGTCGGCGCCTCGGGGCCGC
Organism: Actinomycetes bacterium; assembly: GCA_023432565.1. Taxonomy (GTDB): domain Bacteria; phylum Actinomycetota; class Actinomycetes; order Actinomycetales; family Cellulomonadaceae; genus Cellulomonas. The sequence goes on from JAEYUL010000118.1 coordinate 47,642, forward strand.
GCACCCGGTAACGCAGCACGACGTCCCCGGTGCGCGCACCCAGGCTCTTGCGCACGTCCAGGTCGGACGTGAGGTCCACCGGGCCGCTGCCCCCCGAGCCGAACCGCGGCAGGCCCCACGAGGACCAGCCCGGAAGCACGGACAGCACAGGTCCGGCGACGAGCGCGACCACGAGGATCCCGGCGGCGGATGCTGCCGCCAGACCTGCGCGTCGGGTGCCGTCGTCGCGCGTCTCGCGGGGCGCCACGCTGAGCGCGAGGAGCAGCAGGTAGAGCAGGCCGGTCCAGAAGAGCGCCGAGCCACGCGCGGGGAATCCGAGGGAGATCGTCGGCGTCCACATCGCGGCGAACGCGACGCCCGACAGCGCGGGCATGCCGAGCCCGACCGCGAGCAGGTCGGCGGCGAGGAGCACGACCAGGGCCCCCACCGCGAGCAGGAGCTCGAGCGGACGTACGACGTCGACCGGGACGGTCGCGAACCCCACGATGCGCACGCCTTCGGACCACAGCGCGGCGGTGCGTTCCCACGACGACAGGTCGGGGACGAGCTGGAGTCGTCCGGGCGGCGCGCCGTAGCGCAGGAGCACCGCGAGGAAGGCGACGACGAGCCCGACGACGCTCGGTGCCCACGTCGAGCGCGTGAGCGCCCGCGCGACCGCGACGCTCGCCGCGACGACGAGCACCAGGACGGCGACCGGGCCGCGCCACGGCAGGACGCCGAGCAGGTTGGTCAGGGCATGCAACGACGTGAGGGTCGCGAGCGCGCACAAGGCGGTGGCCGCGGTCGCCCGCCAGCCGCGCAGCGTGGTGACCTGCAACGGGCTCATCGTGCGCTCCCCAGCAGTCGCAACCAGCAGTCGAGCAGGGGCTCGCCGGGGGTCGCCTCGCACGCGCGCCACCCGGCGCGGCGCAGCGCCGAGACCGTGAACTCGGCCTCGCGCCGGTCGTGGGCGTGCTGCGGGTCGCTGCGGACGATCGCCCAGCCCTGAGCGGTGTCGGCGACGTGCGCGAGCGCCCCGCGTGCGGGGGCGCCCAGCGGACCGAGCACGCCGAGCACGATCTCGCCGCCCGCCTCGGTCGTCTCGAGCAGGTGGGCAGCCCGCACGAGGCGGGCCTGCGCCTCGGTCGTGCCGCGTGGACCCTCGAGGTCCACCGTGCGGTCGAGCAGTGCGGCACGCGCGCCCTCATGGCGGCTGTGCACGAACGGCACGCCGGTGACCGAGCCGTGCTCGCTCACGCCGTCGAGCATCCGGACGGGGTGCCCGGCCTCGAGCATCGCCAGGGCGATCGAGGTCGCCAGCGAGATCGTCCACTCGACGTGCGGACCGCGGCTGGGCAGGTCGAGCAGCACCGAGACGGGCCGCATGCCGGCGCGCTCGTCGGACCGCACGAGCAGCTCGCCGCGACGCGCGCTGCTGCGCCAGTGCACGCGTCGCAGGTCGTCGCCCTCGTGGTAGTCGCGCAGCGACGCGTCGTCCGTCGAGGGGGAGCGTGCGCCGAGCGCGACGCGGTCGGGCTCCCCGATGAGCACGTCGGACGGTGTGGGCAGCGGGCTGACGGCCGGCCAGACCGTCACCTCGGCCTGCGCTCCGAGTGTCGAGGTGCTCGCCACGGTCCCGAACAGATCGGTGCGGGTCACGACGAGCGGTCCGAGCGGCCATCGTCCGCGCCGCGCCGCGTGCACGCCGTAGGAGACCAGGACGGTGCCGGGGGACCGCTGCACGCGCGCGCGCAGGGGCCGCCCTGCGGACAGCTCGGTGGCGGCCTGCTCGGCGAACTTCAGCCCCGCCAGGCGTGCGCGCCCGTGCGGGTCGTTCGCCGTGATGCGCACCTCGACGCCTACTCGCTCACCTGCGTGCACGGGGTTGGGCACCACCGCGCGATGCACCGTCAGCGGCCGCCGCGGCTGACGGGCGTCGAGCCAGGCGACCACACCCGCGCTCGCCAGGACGGCGACGAGCGCGAGGGCGCCGATGCGCACGACGTCGCTCGAGCCCATCCCGATGCCGAGCATGACCAGGATCAGGCCGGACGCGGCGAGCGCCCATCCCCGCAGCGTGGGCCACAGCTGCATCAGATGGCGCGCCGGGTCTCCGCGACACCGGCGGTCGCGGTGGGGACGGCGGAGGCGGGGCCCGCCGCGGGGAGTGGGACGCTCTGCACGAGGCTGGCGACGATCGACTCGGTGCTGCGGCCGGACAGCCGCGACTCCGTGCTCGGCAGGAGGCGGTGGGCGAGCACCGCGGGCGCGAGCTGCTGGACGTCGTCGGGCAGCACGTGGTCTCGCCCTTCGATCGCGGCGAGGCCCTTGGCGGCGCGCAGCAGCTGGATCGCCGCGCGCGGCGAGGCCCCGAGCCGCAGGCCGGGCTCCTCGCGCGTGGCGCCGACCAGGTCGACGACGTATCGCTTGACGGACGCGGAGGCGTACAGCCGGCGGGTGACCTCGATGAGGCGGGCCACGTGCGCGGCGTCGGTGACGGCCTGGAGCCCGTCGAGCGGGTCGGTGGTCTCCTGCAGGTCGAGCATGTCGAGCTCGGACTCGACGCTCGGGTACCCGACCGTCAGGCGCGCCATGAAGCGGTCGCGCTGTGCCTCGGGCAGCGGGTAGGTGCCCTCCATCTCGACGGGGTTCTGCGTCGCGACGACGAAGAACGGCCGCGGCAGGCGGTAGGTGCGCCCGTCGACGGTGGCCTGGTTCTCCTGCATGCACTCCAGGAGCGCCGACTGCGTCTTGGGCGACGCGCGGTTGATCTCGTCGCCGATCACGACGTGCGCGAACACCGGGCCGGGCCGGAACTCGAACTCGTTCGTCTGCGTGCGGAAGATGTTCACGCCCGTCAGGTCGCTCGGCATCAGGTCGGGTGTGAACTGGACCCGCCCGACGCTGCAGGCGATCGTGCGCGCGAGCGCCTTGGCGAGCGTCGTCTTGCCGACGCCGGGCACGTCCTCGAGGAGCAGGTGCCCCTCGGCGAGCAGCACCGCGAGCGTGGTGCGGACGAGCTCGGGTCGGCCTGTCACGACGTGCTCGATCGCGTCGCGCATCCGGTCGGTCGTGGCGACGAGGTCGGCGAGCTCGTCGGACGAGGGAACGGCCTGCAGCATGGGCGCCTCCTTTGGCGGTCTGCCTTGAGCCTACGATGCGGGCCGCCCGGTCGGGGCCGCCTTGCCCGAGTTACACCCCGTCGGAGTCGGCCCCGCCGCTGGTCGTCGGCCTGCGCCCGCTGCGGCGGGCCCCCACTTCCCTCCACGCACGCCCCTACCTGGGGCCCGCTGCCTCGTCAGGTCGGGACGGACCGGGAGAAGTCGGACGTCGCGGGTCTGGCATGGCCCTCGACGCGCCCCTGGGAACACGTGTGCCGCCAACTTCCCTCCACTTCGCTCCACCGGCTCTGACCTGCGGTGACGCGGATCGTTCGGGTGAAATGGCGGCCTGCTGCGGGTGCGGGTGGAGCAAAGTGGAGTAGCGTGGAGGCGCGTGGTGAGGCGGGGAGCGGACGGGGGCGTCACGGTCCGGCAGCACTCGCAGCCGGCCCGCGGGTCGGTGTCCAGATCGGTGAGCGGCTCCCGCAACGGGGTGCCGCGAGGCGAGGTCGGTGCGGCGGCGAGGTCCGGCGGGCCGGCCCGCGGAGGGAGGCGAGGTGTCGCATGAGAGCGTCGGCGTCCTCGGTTCCGGCATGCCCTTCCTCGGCACGTACACCCCGCGCCTGGACGACAAGGGCCGCCTCATCCTCCCGGCCAAGTTCCGCCCGCAGCTGGCCCAGGGGCTCGTGATGACGCGCGGTCAGGAGCGCTGCCTCTTCCTGCTGCCGCTGGAGGAGTTCCGCCGCTACCACGACCAGCTCCGCCAGGCGCCGGTCACGAGCAAGCAGGCGCGTGACTACCTGCGCGTGTTCCTGTCCGGCGCGAGCGACGAGATGCCCGACAAGCAGGGCCGCATCTCCATCCCGCCCGTGCTGCGGCAGTACGCGGGGCTCGACCGCGACGTCGCCGTGATCGGCACCGGGACGCGCGTCGAGATCTGGGACCTGCAGGCGTGGGAGACCTACCTGGCCGAGCAGGAGTCCGGTTACGCCGACGCGACGGAGGAGGTCTTCCCCCAAGGGCGCTGGTGAGCGCGCCCTCGGAGATCAGCGCCACGACCGACGAGCCCAGCTCCCGCCCGACGAGACCTCCTCCCGACCGCTCTGCCGCACTTCCCCGCGGCAGAGGGCCGGTGGGGGATCTGGTCGGACGGCGGAGGGGCTGCCCGACCACCAGCCACCAGCACGACGCACGGAGAGGAGCAGCACGTGGGCGAGCCGACGAACGGGACGCACGACCGTCCGGCCGAGCCGGCGCCCGCCCCGGCGTCGGACGCGGCGTCGCGCCACGTACCCGTGCTGCTCGAGCGCTGCCTCGAGCTGCTCGCACCGGCCCTCGAGGTCGACGACGCCGTGATGGTCGACTCGACGCTCGGCATGGGGGGTCACACCGAGGGCGTGCTGCGGCGCTTCCCGCACGTGCGCGTCGTGGGTCTCGACCGTGACACGCAGGCGATCGCGCTCGCGAGCGAGCGGCTCGCGCCGTTCGGCGACCGGTTCACGGGCGTGCACGCGGTGTACGACGAGATCCGCGACGTCCTGGCCGACCTCGGGATCCCGGCCGTGCACGGCGTGCTCATGGACCTGGGCGTGTCCTCTCTGCAGCTCGACGAGGTCGACCGCGGCTTCTCCTACGCGCACGACGCGCCGCTGGACATGCGCATGGACGCCACGACCGGGCTCACCGCCGCGGACGTGCTCAACACCTACGACGAGCGCGACCTGGCCCGCGTCCTGCGGGAGTACGGCGAGGAGCGGTTCGCCCCCCGCATCGCGCGCTCGATCGTGCGTGCGCGGCAGACCGGACCGCTGACGCGCACCGGGGAGCTGGTCGACCTGGTGCGCGCGAGCATCCCCGCGGCCAAGCGCCAGACGGGAGGCCACCCGGCCAAGCGGACGTTCCAGGCCCTGCGCATCGAGGTCAACCACGAGCTCGACGCACTCGCCGCCGCGCTCCCGGAGTCGATCGAGGCGCTCGCGGTGGGGGGCCGCATCGTCGTCGAGGCGTACCAGTCCCTCGAGGACCGGATGGTCAAGCAGGCGTTCGCCAGGGGCGCGAGCGTGAGCGCGCCTCCAGGGTTGCCCGTCGTCCCGGACACGCACCAGCCGTACCTGCGGCTGGTCACGCGCGGTGCGGAGGAGGCCGACGAGGCCGAGCTCGCCCGCAACCCGCGCTCGCAGTCCGTGCGCCTGCGTGCGGCCGAACGCGTGCGCGCGACCCCCGACCACCTGCGACCGACACCGAGGAGGGCAGCATGAGCGCCAGTGCCGCCCGCGCGTCCACCGCGCCCGCCCGCCCTGCGCCCGACACTGGTGCACGGCGCTCGCCGCTGTCGGCGCCGTCGCACCAGGCCACTCCTCGGCTGCGGCTCGTGCGGGCCCCGGCCCAGGGCCGCACGCGCGTGCCGTTCGTCCTCGTGTGCATGGGCGTGCTCGCGGCTGCGCTGCTGTCGGCGCTGCTCCTGAACACGCAGATGGCGATGAACTCCTACGAGACGTACGACCTGTCGAACGAGCTGAGCAGGCTCGACCAGGACGCCCAGGACCTGTCGGCCGCGCTCGACCGCAAGGCGTCCCCTGCTCAGCTCGCGAAGGCGGCGAGCACGCTCGGCATGGTGCCGTCCGACGGGACCGGCTGGATCCGGCTGTCCGACAAGGCGGTGCAGGCCGCCGCCGGCGGGCGCTGATGCCGGACGTGCTTGTGCGGGGGCCGGGCCGCGGCCCGCGTGGCGTTCCGTCCGTGGGCCCGCGAACCGGGCACAGTGGCCAGGTGACCTCCACGACCGTGCGTCGCGCGCCGGGCGGCCGCCGGCAGGACCCCGCGCCGAAGCC